>NZ_JBGONI010000016.1:0-90023 GCF_041439035.1 Vibrio sp. 1F263
TTGATCTTATTCTTCGTGCTGAAGGATTAGAATGCGGTGTTCATGGCACGCTTACAAAGAAAGACCTGATGTTGCTCAAGTATCCGAGAGTTATTGCTGGTAACAACTCTCGGATACATAATGAACAAGAGATAAAATTCGGGGGATAGTTTTATAGTGCAAGAATCTTCTCTAGCTAAGTTTGGTTTACTCAAAGTAATGTAGTGATAATAGCCGTTGGAATTATCAGCATCAGAGCAAACATTCCTAGACAGCCCGATCCTTTAGTTGAAGTGTATGGTTTTACATGGGCATACCACTGACCTACAGTTAATCCATTAGCTTGATCTGTAATGCGCACTTCGACGCTGTGTTTTCCAACTTCAACCGTATGCGAAAAGTAATTTGAAGTTTCAGACCATTCATTATGATAGTGGCTCAAGAGTTCTGTTACTTGATATGGCAGCATAGCGGCAATCAATTGGCGTTCTTGATCTACGATATGACTAAGTAGCTTCTGGTATGTTGTCGAGTCATCGCCTGCCAACCATACAAAACGATTTGATAAATTGTCTGGGATTTCCCAGTCTGTCTCAATGCGATTTACCTCATTTTGCAGTAAAGCGACAAGTTCATTAATTTCGGTGCTTTTATTGGCTCGTATGAGCATTTTGTTACTAATAGTTGTGAATTTCCAGAGTGAATCAACTAGCTTGAATTTATCCTCAAGAGGCATATGCTTTGGAATCAGGTTGAACAACCGTTCAGCAACCATACCACTCATTTTTCTTTGTCCTGATCTCCAACTGGGAATTGTTTGGATTGCATAATCGTAAGCTTTTATACCATGCAACTGTTTATATTCTTGCATGATGTTTTCGAATGTAATCCCTGTCAGATTAAAGAACCAAGCTTTTACGTCTTGGTCAGTGCCCCCTAGCTGCTTGGTTAGTACTTTTGCTTCCTCAATATGGCGCATAGCTTGGGAACTTTGATAAGTGTTCCGCTTGTATTTGTAGTTACGTCTAGCCACCAAATAACCTCTTCAATAAAGGCAGTCTATTCACCGAACCGCGAAGAGTAATAGTTTTACCATTACACACCACCGTGCTAGAAGAATTGAAGTGACAAAAACCACTAAGCAGATGATTTCGCATGGTTTGTCTAGTTGTTTTACAAAGACCTAGAATTTTATCTTTATCTGCATGGTCGAGAAATTTCAGCTTTGGTTCAATCTCATTTGCAATATCTGTTTCGGCATGAATAAATAGTTTCACTTTATCCACCCATAATCATAGCGATGATAACGCCTGCTACACAAAGCATTGCGACAATACCCATCATACCACCACTGCCTTCACCTGCTCCTGTACGAGACATTTTTCCTTTCGCAGCTCGCTCTGTATTACCCATTACAACCTCTGTACGTCCGAGTGATGTAGTTTGACTATGAGTGATTGTAACTGAAGTTCCATCTGTAGTGGCATCACGAACTGTAGATGTCAGATCGCCTAAATTAGTTCGCGTAGCCCCTAAGTCAATGTTCATCTGTTGAGCTTTTTTTGTGAGTTCAACCTTTGATTCTGCGAACTTTGAAACGATGTGTGCTCTCTGTGACTCATCCAAAGTTGACAAGTCAAGGTTTCCCATATCTGTTAGATTTATGTGGTTGTTTTTTGCTGGTAAGTTTTCATTATTCATTTTTGATGCCTTCTTTTTTTTAAATTGCTTTTAGTGCAAATATCGGCTTTGTGAAGAAATTTCATAGCTAATTTTTAGTAAGAAGTCAGCTAATTATCCTCAAATATAACAGTCGAATAGGTAAGTTATTCTACAAATTATCTACCTTTAATACCTTGATATGCAATTGATATTTTGTACAGAGTACTGCATCACTAGTTTTATCGACCATACGCTTTACTCTTTCTTGAGTGCTAGAAGAAAACCTCGGCAACGGTGCTGTCGTGACAGTTTCCCTTTCTACACATGTTAATTTTCAAATAGTGCTCTTTTAGAAAACTACGTTTGTCGAGGGAGGTATATTCACACCACGATTTGAGAGAACAAAAAACCGTTTGCTTGGCGGTCTTCTCCAAATAGCCATTCACTAAGAATCAATTGCAAGGTCGGTTTAATGATTAATGGGAGCGCCTATTGCTTTTTGCCTTTTAAGGTGACTTATACCTGAGATAATCAATGAATCGCTAATTTAGTAAAATTCCTGAAACACTTCTGTCCAAAAACGTGCCAGCACGATCTCAGCTACCTCATCCCCTTTCTGATGTAAACCGCTCCCGATTACATTCCACTGGTTTACTGTTTTGCCATTCGCTTTTTATGGTTAAAATGCCTTATGGTACAAACAATCGAATTATCGATACTTGCGGGCTTTGCCACAGGTATTCCCCATTTACACGAAAAGACTGATTATGAATTTTAATATCAATGCACTGAAACACCACCAACTAGTTGAAGATGGTCAATTAGAAGGGTGTTACCTTCATCAGCCAGCACAGGGCAGCCAGCAAGACGATGACGCTGTTTTAGTAGAGCGCCAAGCACTAGAAAAATTGGGGTATAAGGTGGTACAGGTTCAAGCTAAAGGTGGGGCAACAACCTTTGCTGAGGCTATGCAAAAGTTTGCGAAGAAAACAGGTCACCATACCAAAGGGTAGGCAAATGGCTAGTGCGGCTTACAACGTTCAGAATCGATAGATTAGCCGCCCTGATCAGCTCTCGATGATACTAATCGCCTTAACGCCACAGCGCGTCCCTACTTTCTCCGCATTTTCTGGCTTCTAGCTTAATCAAAGTTGGCTTTTTGTAAGATCTCAATGAACGTCTTGATCTTGAGGTCTTCCGCTCCCTGTTTCGCGTAGAGGCCAACGTTTCCTAGCTTAGAGTCATCAATCAATAAGGTTTCGAAGCCTTTGTCTTTCATCCAATCGCACATTTTATGACTGTATGGCATGACAGCATCAGACATTCTTAACATATCTAAGCTCGCAAAAAGAGAGTCAACGTCATAGACATCTCGCCCAACCTCCTCAGAATCACGCCCGCCAGGCTGTGAATTTACGTGGTCAGACAGTACAGAGTTATGTCTAGAGTGATCGGGGGTCACTTGGAGTATTGGAAACGCCAACATCTCACGTCTTAACAAACTCGGGTCTAAGTGTTTCTTCGTTAACAATGGATGTTTAGCTCGAACAAACACCGCTTCTTTGTCTTGAAAGAGTGGGTAAAACGTTACTTTGCATCGCTCATGCAGCCCATAGATTTCATGGCCAACAAACAAGTCGATATCGCCTTGAACCAAGTGGTGCATCAAAGACAAGTTGTTACCGAACTCTAAATGTAGCGAGCCCATTCGTTCTTGTTGCTTGTATTCCTCAACTGCCTTGCAAACAAATTGTTCCCACCAAGCTTCCCCAGTGCCGAGCTTCAATTTACCGGATTGGCGCTGCTGCATGTCGGTAAAGCGGTGCATCAAAGACAGATGCTTTTCTTGCTGTTCTTGTGCAAACTCCCGAAACAACAACCCGTACTCGGTAAGCTCTACGCCTTTTGACTTACGAGTAAAAATAGCCACACCAACATCACTCTCTAATTTTTTGATCGCAGCGGTCAAGGAGGGCTGGCTAATATTCAGCTTTTCCGCGGCACCTTTAATACTGCCAGTATGCGCAACCATCAGAAAGTATCGGTATAGCTTGTTCATAGGATTCTCTTAGTTTGCATTCGATCACAAAATGCGAGGTTAGAAATTCAACAAATTAAACCACTGAACACAGTGCGCAGCGGATAGAGCTCATGATATAGGATTTTTCTATAGAGAGCATTAGTAATGCTATTTCCCAGTGTAAGATGAAATCACTATAGTAAGGTCAATTAACTTATTAAGTGGACATTGAGATGGAACAGAAATGGTGGCATGACGCAGTGGTCTACCAAATTTACCCGCGTAGCTTTTTAGACTCGAATAATGACGGTATCGGTGACCTAAATGGAATCATCAGCAAACTCGATTACCTTAAAGAACTGGGCATTAATGTCATTTGGCTCTCTCCTGTTTATCAATCTCCAATGGACGATAACGGCTACGACATCTCCGACTACCAAGCGATAGCTGAAGAGTTTGGCACGATGGAAGAGATGAAACGCCTGATGGATGAAGCGAAGAAACGTGACATTAAGATTGTTATGGATTTAGTGGTAAATCATACGTCAGATGAGCACCGTTGGTTCGAGCAAGCACGCTCTTCAAAAGACAATCCGTATCGAGACTATTACATTTGGCGCGATGCAAAACCAGATGGCAGTGCACCAGATGACCAAGGTTCTATCTTTGGCGGAAGCGCTTGGCAGTGGGATGAACTCACACAACAATATTACTTCCATCTATTCTCGAAACGTCAGCCCGATTTGAACTGGGAAAACCTGAAGGTTCAAGAAGAGGTTCATACTATGATGAACTGGTGGATTGACCTTGGCATCGGCGGCTTCCGCTTAGATGTGATTGATCTTATTGGTAAAGAGATCGATAAAGGAATCACTGGTAACGGACCAAGGCTGCACAAGCTATTACAACAAATGAATCAGGCGACCTTTGGTAACAAGGATTTGTTAACCGTAGGAGAAACTTGGGGCGCAACACCAGAAATAGCCAAGCTATACAGTGGACAAGATAGAAATGAACTTTCTATGGTATTCCAATTCGAGCACATTACCCTGACATGGGAAAACGGTGACAAATGGAACCCTATTCCGCTTGATCTTCGAGAGTTCAAAAATGTGCTGACCAAGTGGCAGCTTGAGCTGGCCGATGGTGGCTGGAATTCCCTTTTTTGGAACAACCACGATTTGCCACGTTTGGTTTCAAAATACGGTGATGACAAACATTTCCGAGTTGAGTCAGCAAAAATGCTGGCGACGTGTTTGCACTTCTTAAAAGGCACACCTTACATTTATCAAGGTGAAGAGATTGGCATGACCAATGTCGCTTTTGACAATCTAGACCAATATAAAGATATTGAAACGCACAATTTCTATAAAGTAAAAACGGAATCGGGTGTCACTCATGAACACATGATGGACGCCATTCACGAGAACAGCCGTGACAACGCTAGAACACCCATGCACTGGAACAACCAACCTAATGCAGGCTTCTCTGGCGGAACACCTTGGATTGAGCTGAATCCAAACTACCCAGAGATCAACGTCGAAAGTGCGTTGGCTGATCCAAGTTCCATATTTTATCACTACAAGACATTGATAGAGTTACGAAAAGCTCACCCAGCGATTGTCTACGGTTCATTCATTCCTGTTTTTGAAGAACACGACAAGGTTTTCGCCTACGTACGTGAGTTGGATGGTGAAAAGCTGTTTATAGTTTGTAACTTCTCAAACGACAACCTGACACTGGATATGCCTGAACAATACCAAACTCAGACGCTTGATTGTCTGATCAATAACTATCAAACGGTCACTGAGTTGTCAGCCAAGCTTGAACTGGCACCGTATGAATCATTTGCTGTAAAACTGTAATCATACGTTAAATTCAACACACCAAAGGCAAGGTTCTCCTTGCCTTTTTTATTGCCCAAAGCCATCGATTCTCTCCAACATTTCACATCTTAACCTAAGCAACCTAGCGCTTAGTTTTGGATGGCTTTCATCACCCAAAAATAGTTTGAGCCCGCCTTCACATTTCTTTTCACGTTCAACATCACAAAAGCTGCTCGCTGCCACCAAAATACTAGGCTCACCATAATGATATAGATTTTTACTATATCTCTTGCCTGTTTACCTATTTCTCAAGAAGAGAGGAAATCGCTAAAATCACTCTCAGATAATAAGAACTGATAGAAGTGATTATCGTTATGGATAACCTTCTGAATATGGAATGAAATTATGAAACCTCTATTGAAAACACTGTCTATTTGTACCCTTGCTGCTCTTTTCAATGCACCGGCTTTTGCTATGGAAGAAGGTGAAATCACTATCTGGATCAATGGCGATAAAAGTTATGCCGGTCTTGCTGAAATTGGTAAACAATTCGAAGAAGATACCGGAGTGAAAATTAACGTTCAGTACCCAGATTCACTGGAAGCTAAATTCCAACAACACGCAGCAACAGGTGGCGGCCCTGACATCATTTTCTGGGCACACGACCGTTTTGGTGGCTACGCAGAATCAGGCCTACTTCACGAACTTAACCCAAGTAAAGAATTCAAAGAAAAGCTTGTCGACTTCAGTTGGGATGCGGTGACAGTCAATGGTAAAGTTGTGGGCTACCCTCTAGCAATCGAAGCACCTTCTCTAATCTACAACAAAGACCTACTTCCAAACCCACCAAAAACATGGGAAGAGCTTGCTGACATTCAGAAAGAGATGGCTAAGCAAAACAAAAAAGCCATCATGTGGGATGTGAAAAATGCGTACTTCACATGGCCGATGATCTCTGCTGGTGGTGCCTTCGCGTTTGAAAAAACAGCAACAGGCTATGACGCTAAAAGCACAGGTGTTAACAATGCAGCGGGTGTTCGCGGCCTTCAATTCTTAGTTGACATGGTAAACCAAGGGGTAGTTAACCCGAATATGGATTACTCAGTCGCAGAAGCAGAGTTCACCAATGGCAATGTGGCGATGACCATTAATGGCCCTTGGTCTTGGGGTAACTTAGACAAGCTTGGTGTTAATTATGGCGTTGCTGAACTGCCGACATTAAATGGCGGTAAAGGTAACCCATTTGTTGGGATCCTAAGTGCGGGTATCAATGCTGCGAGTCCAAATACTGATCTTGCTGTCGAGTTCTTAGAAAACTACCTATTCCAAGACGACGCTCTGAAAACCATGAATGATGACAAGCCTCTTGGCGCGGTGACACTAAAATCATTCCAAAAAATTCTTGAGAGCGATGATCGCATCAAATCAACCATGACGAATGCTGAAAACGGCGAAATCATGCCAAACATTCCGCAAATGACGGCTTACTGGTTCGCTGAAGGTGCGGCTATCGATAACGCAATGCAGGGTAAGCAAACCGTTAGAGAAGCGCTAGACACAGCAGCGAAACAAATTACCAAATAAGCTTTCTTCATATTAATATCCTATTGTCCTTTGGCACAGCGCATGCTGTGCCTTTTTTGTTTTGGAAATCAAGTCGCTATGCAAATCCCTACTCTTTACCTAAAAGGTACATTCAATGGTTGGGGGTTAGACACCCCATTGTTCAAAGAGCAAGACGGCTCCTATCGAGCAAACCTATGTTTATCTACCGACCTTTACCGCTTCAAAATTTCGGATTCAGATGGCACCAAGCAATGGACACTTTCAGGGCATGAAAGTGTAGCCACTCTCTGTGAATTGGAACAAGCAATGCCGCTTATCAATACACAAGGCATTGGCAATGACCTACTGCTCTCTCCTGCTGTCGCTGGTCAATACTCCTTGAAGGTGCAATTCAGCTCTTCGACGCCAACGGTCACCGTAACCAAAGGGGAATACAATGACCAATCAACACCTCAACGAGAGCCTGTTAACACACGTCTGATAGAGGTTGAGACAGATGAGATGCTGCCTCACTGGCAACACCCTGAATTTGCAATGTCACATGACCAACTATTCCAAAAGCTCACCATCTCAGAGACACGGTCATTCCCGTTTGTGTTTGGGGATAATGTCGATGGTTACTATCATGGAGCAACCTATAGCTATGTAAACGGTGGTAAATATCGTCACCACCAAGGTTGGATACTGGGAACCTTCGCCAGCTATATCGACGGCAAGCTCAATAACAAGTTAGAGGCTAAGCGTGCCAGCCTGACGCCTTATGGTATTGAACATCATTATGATCATAGCCGAGAGTCACTGAACTTGATTCAAGGTTCTAGACTCGTATCGCTCACGGTTTCGTCCAACAAACCGAGAACTTTGAGCCTAATTCCAGAACTCAACATACCGACAACGCACTCTCAAGTTCATACCTCAGACTCAAATATCGTCATAGAACTCAGCCCCCAAGTTTGTCCAGACGGCTGCCCAAGATTTGTCGCCATCGCAAGCAATCATGCAGTACATGCACGAGAGATCTCGCTAGACGCTCACCCTGAACTTCGCGATCTAGTTCAGCTCTCAGAGAGCAATACAAAACTCATGCTCACGACGTCAGATAAACAAACTGAACTCGTCGTCTATCTCGGCTTTGCTGAAACTCTTGAAGCCGCTAGCTCATTGGTTAATCAAGCATTCAAAAATAACGAACACGTTCTTCACCAACAGCGGATTTATGAGTTCTTAACCAATAATTATTTGTGGACCAACGACCTTGAATACAACCAAGCTGTCATGTGGTCGCGCCTTGCAAGCCGAACCTTTGTGAGTCATGAGTTCGGCACGGGCATATGGGCTGGATTGCCTTGGTTCAAGGACTGTTGGGGCCGTGACACCTTTATCGCTTTGTCGGGCACAAGCTTGGTTAATGGGCTGTTTAGTGAAGCAAAAGAGATCATTGAAAACTTTGCGTCCATGCAGATGCTCGACGAAGATTCCACAAATTACGGACGAATCCCGAATCGAGTGACGAGTAAAACGAACATCATTTATAACACCACCGATGGTACTCCTTGGATGATTCGTGAAGCCCTTGAGTACATCAACTACTCTGGCGATGTGGCGTTCGCTAAGGCCATTTACCCTACTCTCAAGCATTTCATCACGGGTGTCGAAAAACACTACTTGAATGAAGATAGCTTGAATGAAGATTATTTGAATAAAGATAGTCTGATGGCACATCGCCACCCTGATACGTGGATGGATGCAAAAATTGATGGGATGACACCTTGGTCTCCTCGCGGGCCTAAAGCCAATGACATCCAAGCTTTGTGGTTTGAAAGCTTAAACTGCGCGATTCAACTCGCTATTCTGGTGGGCGACTCTGAATCAGAAAAGAGCTGGACAATCCAAGCTGGAAAAGTGAAAGAGAGTTTCGCCACCAAGTTTTGGGATGATACAAACCATCGCCTAGCCGACCATTTATCGCAAGGTGATGTGCCTGATTATAGCGTGCGTCCGAATCAGTTGATGACGATTTCAATTCCTCAGAAAAGCCAGCTTAATCAAAATGAAAGAGAACAATACATCGTCAAGAACGCGGTAGAAACGCTATTGTTCCCATGGGGCATCTGCTCGTTGCAACAAGAGCATGTCGATTTTCATCCTTATCACGACAATCAAGCCATGTACCACAAAGACGCGGCTTATCACAACGGGACGATCTGGGGGTGGAATGCGGGCTTTACCATTACGGCGCTCAACAAGTTTAAGCAGCAAGATCTCAGTTACCAACTATCCCAAAACTTGGCAAAACAGATCCTTACACAAGGCTGTAGAGGGACAATGAGTGAAAATTTGGATGCTTTCCAAGAAAGTGACTGCGACCTTGTAGAATCAGGGACGTTTGCTCAAGCCTGGTCCGTTTCAGAATACGCTCGTAACGCGCAACAGGACTATTTGGGATACTGCCCACGCTTATTGGACAATCAGATACACATAACACCAAACTTCCCAAGTTGTTGGAGCGAATTAGTGGCTTCGTTGCCTTTTGGTCAAGGAAACCAGCTACGACTGTCATTTGAATCCAAAAATGGGATTTCTCATTACAAGATTCAGTCAAATCTAGAAGATACGGTAAGTCCCGAAATCACGTTGGTGCTTACGCTAGACATAAACCATGAGTCTGTTGCCGTAATCTCGACACCATTAACACAATCGTTGGAGATCATGATCGACAGTCACCAACAACAGGTCACGGTCAACGACAAACAAGCGCAGTTTGAGATTCAACCAAAGCCAAATAACGCCATCTTACGCGATTTACAATTTGCCAAGCCCGACTTTGCAAGGCAACACAACAGCTTGATGAGCAAGGACTACTTGTTGAACAAGCGCAATAAGCAAAAATTGTCAGCAGCCAAGGACTAGCTTTGCTGATACTAAGCCTATCGCTTTATAGACGTATAAAGTGATACGGCTATAAAGCGATAAAAAAGCAGGCCTAATACACCGATTACGAAGACAAAACGGAGTTAGGCCTTCTTTTATTGTCTAAAAATAAAGTCGATAAAATCCGGGAATCGCAACGACCAAGCCAGTTCATTGTGTTGATGACCTTGCCCTTCTTGATAAAACAGCGTCACGTTCGGCTTTTGAGTGAGTAACGTGTTCATTGCCCTTGAACCACTCAGATAAACGTCAGCAAAATCTACGTTTGCCTCTTCACGAGCTTCATTCGTTCCCATATCCATATATATTTTCGTTGGAGACAGAAAGCTAAACTCTTTCATATACTCGAAGTATGAGGATTTATTGAACCAAAATGCCGGAGAGAAAACCCCAAGCACGCCAAAGGTATTCTGATACAGTGAGCCACCATATAAGCTAATTAGCCCGCCCATTGAACTGCCAGCAAGGTACGTAAACTCTCGGTTCGGCTTTGTTCTGTATGTTTGGTCTATATAAGGCTTCAATGTATGACAGATAAACGCCATGTACTCGTCCCCTTCACCACCAAATTTAAGTAGCTCATCACCAACACCCAACTCTTTTATCTCTTGGTTAGCGCGCCAAGGCGAATACTCATTGTAACGCTCCATGCCATTAAGCTCATGACTGCTGTCGATGGCGACAACAATTACCCCTGATAACTTACCGAGCCTTTGCATCTCATCGAGTGTCGTTTGTGCATCCCAACACATCCCATACGTCGCTGTAGACTTCTCAAAGACATTCTGTCCATCATGCATGTATAAGACAGGATAAGCGTGCTCTGCTTGGTGATACCCCGCAGGAAGGTAAATGCGGAGCGTTCGAGTTCGATTCAACTGTGGAATAAAGAACTCATCGATAATAATCAATTCAGATTGCATAACGACCTCTAAATTTGAAGTGTCTATAAATTCAGATATAAAAAACGCCCCTTTAAAGGAGCGTTCTATCTTTATTTCTATCTCTATCTTTATCTCTATCTAAGCGACTAAGATACTGGACTGCTAAGCCATTAAGCCTACTAATCTATTAAGTTATTAAGCTAACTAATAAGCTAACAAGCTAACAAGCTATTTTGCGTTGACGGCTCGCACAAAAGCTTCTTGTGCACCTTCAACATTAAGCGCCTTCGCTTCATCTAACAAACCTAAAGCTTTCGGTATATCACCTGACTTCACCGCATTTTGTATAGCAGACAAATAGAAGTCTTTTGTCTCTTGCTGCACACGTATCTGCGTGTCTGCTTTCTTCGGTACAACAGCTGTTGCAGTCGCTGCCATAGCGGCAGGGACAGCAACGACCGGCGCTACGGCAGGTTTTGCACGGTAAGGGCGAAGTTTTAAAGTTTTAATTTCTAACTCTAAACGACCACCTAATTGATTGGTGTATACCGGATCGGTGACCATAGGCATCACCTCACCAAATTCTTTTGCTCTCACCTTTGCTGGGTGATCAACTTTCACCTTATTGCCAAGTTCATCAGCAGGCGTGTAGATAACAATATAAGGTGTCTTACTCGCATCAATACGCAAGCGCTCAATGTAACTCGTGCGAGTAAAAGCGTCGGATGCCTGAACCTTAAAGTCTTCAAACTTCAATGTTTGCACTGGCTTAAAGTTTTCATCTAGAAGCATGGCTTCTGGAGCAAAAACTGAATCATCGATCATCAAGCTCGATAGCTTAACGACCATCTCCCCTGAGCGCTCGCTGAACTTGAACGCTGCAAAGTGGCTATTACCTGTTGTAAATGTACCGACAGGTGATCCCAAGTCGATATCAAACTTTAAATCTTCATTATCATTCAATTGTGCGTATGGGTACTGCGAAAAATCGCTGCAGCATACTTCTGCATTAGTGGGTGCATCGAGTTTAGTTTGAACCTGAGCATCGGAAGCACAACCGCTTAGCAAGGCACCTAGTACCACGGCTAACATAGAGCTTTTATTTGTCATTGTAATCTCTCTCACTATTGGTTGTTGTTGGGGGGAAACGGAAAAAGGCAGCCAATGGCTGCCTTATACTTTAAACGGTTTAGAACCAAATTTCAGTGTGTACACCGAATACAAATTCGTCTTTACCGTTATCGATACCAATTTGTTTAGCACTTGCTTCATCATCAGCTTTAATGTAGCTAATGTAAGGCTTAACTTGTGGACGACCGAAGTAGTCAGAGTTCGCTGTAAATGCAGTTGCAATTTCTAGGTTAAGAATATCGCTCTCTACAGCATCACCAGTGCGATTCCAGTAACCTTCATCACCTTCTTCATGTGCATAAGAAGCCGTAGCTTCTAAGCGAATGTTGTCGTTCAGTTTGTAAGAAGGACGAGCAGCAACCATGTAACGAGTCAAACCGTCAGCACCAAACAATTGGTCAAGAGCTGTAAAGTACACTGCTTCCGTACCTAATTGCCATTTTTCAGAGATGTTAAGCACACCGTAAGAAGTCAAGAATAGTGATTCTTCTTTATCACCGCCACCAGACCAACCACCGAAGTTAACACCACGGTTTTTCATTACGCCAGAGCCGTAAGCAATTACGTTTTGAGTCCAACCGTCTAGGCCATAGTAACTTGTATTAAGCGTTACAGCTGCACCGATACCGTCTTCGTTCTCACCGCCATTGATGTTTTGCTGACCATATTTAAAGTCAAAGTCTAGGCTGCCGATACCCGCATCCACGCCGTAGTAGTACAAGTCAATAGAAGAGAGTGTCTGTCTTTCTTTTGCACCATCTTTCTTGACTTTACATTTACTAGGATCTGTCGATGTAGTGCCATCATCTTGTTTACAGTCAATCGCGTAAGAATCTGCAGAACCTGCATCAGGATCAGCCATCACATAAGCGATACCAGCAGTATGTCCTGCAAGCTTAGTTTGAATACCTGCACCAATACCAGATGATTGTTTCCAAAACTCACCAGATAAAAGGCCAGCTGCACGGTTTAGGTAACGTTGACCACCCCAAATAGAAGTGTCTTCACCTAAAATGCCGCCGAGCTCAACAAAAGCTTCTTTTACTTCGAACTGAGAATCATCATTCTTCTTTTGTCCGCCTTCAGAAGAATAAGCGTATGAGTTACCGTTACCATATTCAGTACGAAGAACGTAGTCGGCCCACACACCATTTTGGTACTCAGAGTGCTTCTTAATTACAAATTCAACTTGGTTAGTACTCTTACCGTGAGTACCCGCTGTTTTGTAATCTGGCTTACCGAATTCAGTGTCTACTGTTTTACCGTCGACAACACGAACGTTAGAAGACATGTAACCGTGAACTTCCCAGCCGTCAGTGATAACGTCAGTAGGGTTTTTCACCTCTACTTCCATTGAAGAGTCACCACTTGTTACATCAAGTGCAACGTCATTTTCTGCGAACGCTGAACCAGCGACAAGTGCAGAAGCCACTGCAGCAGCAATCAAACTTACTTTTTTCATTCTTAACTCCATTAAGGACGATTTATTTTAGGTTTTATATTTTTGCTCTCTTGCGACAACCAAAGGCAGTAATGGTGGGCGTAAGATAGAGAGGTTTAGGGTTTCCCCTGATTCGTTTCAACGGAGCCAATATTAAGAGGGGATGACAAGTTTGACTTCCTCCACCCCGAACTAAATTAAGGGGGATGAGAAGGGAGTAGAGTTTATACAGAATGGTATTTTAAAGGGTTGGATCACTTAATCTAGGAGGAGTAGACAGCACACAGATCTAATTATTCAGCATAAGTGAGATCTACTTCAAATATATAATTTGAACTTCATCGATGAATTATTTTTCAACAAAATTTATTCTATGAAGTTGCTTGACCTTAATGGGACAAAGCCTTTTACTAATAGTTCACTGATGTTGATAAACGAACAAGAAATCAAGCAATGACTAGAACGCTCGCTCGCCCTTATCCACTAGGCGCAACGCTAGGTAACACTGGCTGTAACTTCTCAATTTATTCCCCTGACTGTAAATCCCTTTCTCTCGCTCTTTTTGACGAGAACGATGAGTTCACCACTTATAAATTGGAAAATGAATACGCTGATATCAGATATGTATTTGTTGATGGTATTAAAGCCGGGCAAAAATACGGTTTCATTGCTGAAACTGATAATGGCCCGATCTTACTTTCTGACCCTTACGCTAAAGCAATAAGCGAACCGCTCGATTACGCAACGCCATATACCAATGAAAAAAGCTTTTCGATGGCGAAGTGTCTCGTAGTTGATGACACGTTCGATTGGCAAGATGTCGAAAAGCCGCGTATTAGCCGCGAAGAGACCGTTCTTTTCGAAACCCATGTTAAAGGCCTATCTCAACTTCACCCAGAAGTCGCGACCAATACAAAAGGCCGTTATTTGGGGTTAGTTAGTCCCGAAATGCTTGCATTCTATAAACAGCAAAACATCAATTCTCTACAACTTTTACCCATTGCTGCATGTATGCATGAACCCCACCTATTGGATATGGGGAAAGTGAATTACTGGGGTTACAATCCATATTTGTTTATGGTGCCAGACCCACGCTACGCAGAGAAAGACGCCGTTAGTGAACTCAAAACCGCGATTCGAGAACTGCACCGCAACGGTATCGAAGTCATTCTCGATGTCGTCTACAACCACACTGCAGAAGGCGGTGAAGGTGGTACAACCTTCAACCTAAAAGCACTGGATAGCCGCTACTACATTAAGCATGGCTGTCATTACGCGAACTTCACCGGTTGTGGCAATACGGTCGACCTCACCCACCAACCAGCACTGAACTTAGTCATGGATACACTGCGCTACTGGGTTAGTGAGTTCCAAGTCGACGGCTTCCGTTTTGATTTGGCAGCAACACTGGGGCGGGAAGGTGATAACTACAATCCTGAGGCAGCTTTCTTCAAAGCCGTCGCCCAAGATCCGGTATTGAAAGAAACCAAGTTAATTGCAGAACCATGGGACATCGGGCCAAATGGCTACCAAGTTGGCAATTTTCCGTTGGGGTGGAATGAGTGTAACGACAAACTGCGAGATATCACTCGTAGCTTCTGGCGTGGCGACCAAGGCTACTTGAAAGAGTTTGCGACTCGCTTAATGGGCTCTCGTGACATCTACAGTGCCGCACACTGGCCGTACAAATTAACCGTCAACTACATCACTTATCATGATGGTTTCACCATGCAAGATCTTGTTTCTTATAAACATAAGCACAATGAAGAAAATGGTGAGAGCAACCGCGATGGACACGGTGATAATCGCTCTGAAAACTATGGTGTTGAAGGCAACACAGAAAACCTTTTGGTTATCGCAACACGCGAAAAGCAAAAGCGTAACTTCATGGCTAGCCTGTTATTTGCATTCGGTATTCCACATATTTTGACGGCCGATGTGTTATCTCATACTCAAAAGGGTAACAACAACGCGTACTGCCAAGACGGGGTCACCAGCTGGCTCAACTGGGAAGATTCCGAGCGTAAGACTTACTTCAAGGCTTGGTTGTCTGAGATGATCTCCGCACGTCAGCAATACATGGTGCCGTTTATCAAAGCGTTCAGTGGCGATAAACGTAACTCTAACCGTATATTCTGGAGCCGTGTTGATGGCACAATCATGGAACATGATGATTGGAACCGTTTAAGCTCCGTAGCCTTGCATTTAGGCATCGGCAAAGATGGCGACGAGTTGATTTATCTGATCAACCAAACCAACGCTCCTGCTCGATTTTCTTTACCGAGTGACCGTCAGCAAGACTGGGTAACCATCTGTGATACCAACTTGCGAAACGTGAAACCGGGTCATGCCGAAGGTGAAATGCTGTTATCTCCCATTTCAATGGCAATTTTGCACTATTCGCCAAACAAGACAGATTCGGTTTAGGTTAAAAGCCAAACCAGCTTAATAGAACGCGCGAAGCCATAGAAGCCAGTTATGTTTATGACTGGCTTTTTTATTAGCTGAACGTCACAAACTCAATTTTTTATATGGAACATTTTGCATTGATGTGATTGCGAAAACTGTTTAGTATGGCCGTACTATAAAAATGAATCTATAACGTCTTTGGATATCATGGCTTTACCTAAAACATTAATTCGGCTTTTTAAACCATACATTATTTTATTAACTGGAGGGATGCTCTATCTTGCTGCAGCTCAACTTGAAAAAGTAGAAACGACGGCAAAAGAACAATCACTATCAAATATTCGTATCGCAAGTTCCATCATCAATTCCAACATCGAAGCCACATTCGGCAAACTCTATTTTTTGGAAACCAGTTTAAGCTTATCTACATCAGGCCCAGCCGGTGAACAAAAATTCAGGGACATCAGTGACAATATTCTTAAGAGAACACCTAACTTCTCCGATATTGTTCAATACCAGCCTCAATCCCAACAATATATTTCAACTCGTGGCCTGCCTCTTTCTAATGAGCAGATCAATGCCATCCAGTGGAATCCAATAGATAGTGTTGTAGAAGGTTTTTACATCTCTTCTATCTATCAAAAACCCGATGGTCGTTGGGTTTTCGCGATCAAACACACGACGGAAAAGTTGAACAAAGAAATATGGATTGAGTTTGACCTTTTGCATACCACACAAGGCCTGAGAGACTTAAAGACATTAGACCGTGGCTATGTATTTGTGGTTGATAGAGCAACCGAACGACTGGTTTTCCATCCTGATCCGAAACGCATTGGCTCCAAATCCATCAGCTATCATGCAGGCATCAGCCACCAACTCTCTCAAGGTGAGACCGTCGGCCAACACGAATACTACTATCAAGATAATTTCAAAATAACGGTATTTGATGCTGACAACAGCTTAAACTGGGTATTCGTCTCGGGCACTGATCGTCACGACATACTCACCAGCTCACACCAATTTACGCTAACTGGCGTGGTACTCGGGTCACTGCTTCTATTATGGATTGGCGCACACTACCTAGCTCACCGCTTGAACATGTCGTTATCTCAACTGAATAAAGTTGATGATCTCGCCAGCTTTAAACGAGAGTTAAAAGCCATATTCAATAGCTTTACCTATCAAAAAGGCATTCAATTCTGCCTTTATCAGGCAGAGAGCCATTCATTCAGTACTATCGATTATCATGGAAACAAATCAACGGTACATTCTGACAAAGCCCTTGCTGAGCGATTTGCTCCCGAGAGCATGGCTTATCGAAGCAGTAAATACGCGGACCCATTGGCACGTAAACTCAAAATACTCCAACGCCACTACTGTATCCCTTTGCACTCTCGTAACCAGCTAATCGCGGTGATTTACGTCAATGCGCTCTTGCCGATCAGCCAAAGTATTTTACGTATGATCAAAGATTACACGGAAGTCTCGTTGTCTAACTTACTGCTCCACCATCAATTGAGCAGTAAAGATCTCATGACTCAGTTAGACAACAAAAGTAGTTTTAACATCGCGATCGACAACTACGCATGCGAACCCGATACCTATGTAGCTCTGCTCGATATCGATAACTTTGACCACGTAAATCGAGCTTACGGTGAAGCGATTGGCGACAAGATGATAAAGCTTGCCGCAGAAGCGATGCGTTCTTACTTTCCTAAGCCAAAAGGGCTTTGCCTTGCTCGAGTTGGGGACAAGGAGTTCGCCGTTTTATTCAAAGCGAATGATGCGAAGGATGCCAAGCACCAATTGGAACAATGTCGACTCAGCATCGCCGAGAAAACCATAGTCACTCCGGATATCACATTGTCACTCAGTATCAGCGTCGGGTTTTCGCAAATAGACGGCGAAACAGACTCTGCTTTAGCCCTTGCGGAACAAGCAAAGCTTATCGCACTACAACTTGGAAAGAATCGAGTAGAAGGTCACATTAGAGGCGTAGCCAAAGCGTCGTAGACATTAGCTAACACGCTCGTATCACACCGATTGGTACGATACCGATAACGAAAAAGCACCTAGGATTAATCCCCTAGGTGCTTTTGTTTTTATGGAAAGTCATTACAATGCGCGTTCGATACAACAATACCCTTTTTTTACGATACGAGCCTTATGAAGCTAAGTAACCGACTGCAAACTCTCCACTCCCTTGTCAGCAATGACTACCAACATATTTGGGACTGTTGTTGTGATCACGGCTTCTTGGGTGTTCAACTATTATCTGACCACAAAGCACCGCAGATTCATTTTGTCGATATTGTCCCTACTCTGATGAATGAGCTGGAAGGCAAGCTATCGCGTTACTTTCCCCAAGATAATTCAGACCAACAAGCGATTACCAGCCAATGGCAAGTCTACTGCTTGGATGTCGCAGCGATTCCATTGGAAAAGCACACTGGCAGACATCTAGTCATTATTGCGGGTGTGGGAGGCGATCTAACACAAAAGCTCGTCGACGATATTCATTGTAAGCATCCAGACAAAGCGATCGATTTTTTGCTTTGCCCGGTTCATCAGCAGTTCGAGCTAAGAAATCATTTAAAGGCGCTCAATTTCGGCCTAATTGATGAAGTGTTAATTGAAGAGAACCGTCGTTACTACGAGATTTTATTGGTCAGTAATAACCAAGGTGAAAGCGACAAAAATCTAGATGAAAACGGCAATAACCGAACGGTAACTGAGATATCAAGCGTCGGCGACAAGATCTGGACTCCGAACTGTGAACAACAGAAGCAAGTATCACAGCAATACAAAGCCAAAACATTGCAGCACTACTTGCGCATCCATCAAGGACAAGAGAAGCAAGGCAAAACCAGTCAGGTTAAGCACATCATTGAGGCTTATCAAGCGATTTAACTTCTTCACTCTTTGACCATCCTTGTTTTAGCGCTTTAAAACATAGTGAGCACTGACTGCACTGTTTGAGTAGACAAAGCCCAATCAATAAAAAAGCCGACAGTTCAATGAACTATCGGCTTTTTTGATGCTATCGATTTGGTATGAGCTTACTGTTATTGTTTCTTATAAGCCACATCAGGTTCATCAGTCGTTTCAACCTCACAGGGCGTATCAACCGTATCAACCGTATCAACCGTATCAACCGTATCAACCGTATCAACCGTATCAAGAGCATAAACCGTATCGAGATAGTCGTCTTTCTCTTTCCACGTACTATTCAACCAACTGTGGAAACGACGTTTAAACGCTTTATCTTCAAAATAATTACCGTTCACGTTCTCATCCATTGGGTGCAGTTTAATACGCACCACCACCTTGGTCATTTTACCCTTCAGCATGTCTTCAAATGGAGAAGCCTGATTTTCTGGATAAGCCAGAGTGACATCTACAATACCATCCAAAATTGGGCCCATAGCAGACAGAGCAAACGCCACACCACCTGTTTTCGGTTTAAGTAGATATCGATAAGGTGTTTTCGCTGTTGCCAGTTTCTCGTGGTTTGCACGAGTTCCTTCCACAAAATTTACCAAGGTTGTCGGTGCCCATTTGAACTTAGTACATGCCTTATTAATTGCATCAAAGTCATCATTGCGACGCTCAGGGTTACGAATCAAAAACTCACGTGAGTGACGTCTCATGAAAGGCATATCCAAGCCCCAACAAGCCAAACCAACAAAAGGAACGTACAGCAATTCATGCTTAAGGAAGAACTTAGTCATTGGCATCTTGTCTTTCAAGATCGAAGACAAGATCACGATATCCGCCCAACTGAGGTGATTCGACATCATCAAGTACCATTGCTTAGTCGAGATGTCTTCCCCGCCCTCAACTTGCCACTCGATATCGTTATTCACATTCAACATCCAAAGATTGAGCGAAGCCCAACACCAAAATGTGAAATTCGCTAAACGAGTACATGACTTTTGAACAATAGAGATTGGAAGAATCAGTTTGATGAGGCCAAAGAAGCTCACGGTAAACGCAGTCATTGCGGTATTGATAGTCACGAACAATACGTTCAAGGCCATACGAAGATTATCAAGCATAAAACACGGCTATATTGAGATCGAAAGCCGCCATTATACTCATCTATAAAATATTCTCTTTAGTTATTGGTGAATACATTAAGGGTCAAACCACGGAACTAATTTTGGTCTGTGCCCATAGGGCAACTCATTGTTCTTAATCACAAGGAATCACATCAAAAAACAACAAAGATGTCATTTAGACACAGCAGTACAAAGTCTATTTGACATCATTCAAGTTAATTTTTACCGAACAACCAGTATTGATAAGCATTCTCACTAATGGCATGGTACATGCAACTCCAAAGTGTAAATAGTTGAGTATCCTTAATGAGATAACTTCTCTAAGTAAAGGTGATGATATGACAGATATTCCTCATGGTTTGGTAACTGGCAAAGTCTTACATAAAACACAATGGACAGATCAGCTGTTCTCACTGCAAGTCAGTGCGCCAATCTCGCCCTATCAAGCGGGACAGTTCACGAAACTTGGCTTGCTTAACAACGAGGAGGAGCTTGTCAGACGTGCTTATTCCATGGTGAATGCGCCAGAGCACGAACAAGGTCATCAACATCTGGAATTTTTGATTATTAAGGATCAGAACGGGCAGCTTTCACCTCAACTTCATGAGTTGAAGGTAGGCGATGACATATTTGTAGGCAAAGACCCAAGCGGCTTTATGACGCTAAATGAGATTCCAGAGATCGCCGAGGATCTATGGATGCTTTCAACCGGAACCGCCGTTGGGCCTTTTATCTCAATGCTCGAAAGCATGCAGATACAACAGCAAAACGGCTCTGAATCTGAAAAAATCACCTCGTTCAAAAACCTTGTACTGGTTCATGCCGTAAGAACAGAGCAAGACCTCACGTATCAAGATCGAATCAATCAACTCGTTGAACACTTTCAGGGGAAACTACAATATGTGCCAATTATTTCTAGAGAATCAGTCACCGGAACTTTGCGCGGACGAATCCCAAGCTTGTTACTTGGAGGCGACCTTGAGCAAACCACGTCTGTCACTTTCAATCAAACCCGCAGTTTTTTCTACCTTTGTGGCAATCCGCAAATGGTTCGCGACACAAGTGAAGCACTAACCAACTTAGGTTTCGAGAAGCACTTACGCCGAAAGCCCGGCCAATTCAGCAGTGAAAACTACTGGTAATCACGGTCACCAATTCAATCAAAGCTAAAGCTTGTATTCAAAATACAGACAAGAGGTTTTATATGAGTCATTTACGTATTCCGTCACACTGGAAAATTC
Source organism: Vibrio sp. 1F263 (assembly GCF_041439035.1). NCBI lineage: Bacteria > Pseudomonadati > Pseudomonadota > Gammaproteobacteria > Vibrionales > Vibrionaceae > Vibrio > Vibrio sp. 1F263. Next base: position 21,152 of record NZ_JBGONI010000016.1, read on the forward strand.
AACGTTCAACGCCATTTTTCACCAAAGACAACATACCGGCTGCATTGCTTAATCACCACAACACCGCAGAAGGTGTATTCGGGCAGATCTGCGTAATGAAAGGCACCGTCACCTTCTATGGTTTTGCCGATGCCGACGCGACAGAACCAGAAAGTGTTATCACGATCCAAGCAGGGCAATTTGCCACAAGTCCACCTCAATATTGGCATCGAGTAGAGCTGAGCGACGACGCACAATTCAACATTAACTTCTGGTCTGAGAAAGAGACTAAGAAGATGTTCAACACCCGAAAGTAAGATCCATTCAATATTGATGAACTTATAAGCAAGCTGCCTCGTACTGTGATTTTTAATGTTCAATAAGTGAAGACAACAGACCAAATAACCATAGTAATTACAGTGACTAATGGTGATAGACAAGACAAAAAAACTCTAGCACACTGAACAGAGTTATTAGTTTTAATCCCGTTTCAAAGAATGAATCAGTGGGTTATTTATATTTTAGGTAAGAGAGGAAGCCATGCTCAACATTGCTTTTTTTAGCTCAAAATCATACGACGAAAAATCATTTGAACTGGCAAAAGGCGAACTCAACGCCGAGTTCCATTTTCACGATTTTCGACTCACTACAACAACAGCAAAAATGGCGCACGACAACGAAGTGGTTTGTGCGTTTGTAAACGATGACCTATCGCGAGACGTGTTAGAGATTCTTGCTAAAGGCGGCACCAAGCTGATCGCGATGCGCTGTGCGGGCTTTGATAAAGTCGACCTAGACGCAGCCAAAGAGTTTGGTCTGCAAGTGGTTCGCGTTCCGGCTTATTCTCCAGAATCAGTAGCAGAGCACACAGTCGGCATGATGATGTGTTTGAATCGTAAACTACACAAGGCATACCAACGTACTCGTGATGCGAACTTCTCTCTTGAAGGCTTGGTAGGCTTTAACTTCCACGGTAAAACCGTTGGTGTGATTGGTTCAGGAAAGATTGGCTTAGCGACGATGCGTATTCTGAAAGGTTTAGGCATGAATATCTTGTGCTACGACCCGTACCCAAATCCTTTGGCAAAAGAACTGGGTGCTAAATACGTAGAACTCGACGAGCTTTACCAAGAATCTGACGTGATTTCTTTGCATTGCCCAATGAGTAAAGAGAACTACCACCTGTTGGATGCAACGGCATTTGGCAAAATGAAAGATGGCGTGATGATCGTCAACACCAGTCGTGGTGAACTGCTGGATTCAACTGCTGCAATTGAAGCACTCAAACAAAGCAAAATCGGCGCGCTTGGTCTTGATGTTTACGACAATGAGAAAGAGTTGTTCTTCCAAGACAAATCTAACGATGTGATTGTCGATGACGTATTCCGTCGCCTATCAGCTTGTCACAACGTGTTGTTCACAGGTCACCAAGCTTTCTTAACCAAAGATGCTCTGTTCAACATTGCCAATACGACGCTAAATAGTGTTGATGCCTTTTTTACAGGTAACACCAGCGGCAACGAACTGGTTTAACAACAACTTGAGTTAATAGCAGACTGAGTTAGTAATAGACTCAATCTAGAAATAGAAAGCCACGCTAGTCCTAAGTGAACAGCGTGGCTTCTCGTTTATCCCGCATTCAAAAACAGTTCTAAACGCAGAAATGACAATCTTCGGTATCTAAGCCATAGACACCGTTTCTAATGGCAAGGTGCTCTTCCCCTGCTTTCACACCCATCTCATAACCTGCATTCAAGACCGTTTGATCCATTGTCAAACGCTTCACTGCAAACGCTTCTGGTGGCGCAATCACCTTGATGGTCGCATCTTTTGGAGGGTTACGAATGAACTCCAAAGACTGGTTATAGTTTTCGGCACGCACCGCCATCGACTCTGCAATATTCGGGAATTTCTTTAGCAGCTTTTTCAGCATCCACTGATACTTCTGCGGCTTCATTCGGTAGCTTAATGGGTGAGAAAGAATCACCGTAATGTCTCGTGCACCACGACGATAGGCTTCGCGAACCGGAATAGAGTCGGCTACACCACCATCGGTATAGCAACCACCAGAGAAGCACGGTGTTTCACGGTAAGCGATAGGTAGAGCTGTTGTTGCTTCAACCACGTTAGAAAGGTTTTCTGGCTTGATGTGATAGTAGTCTGCACTGCCAGTATCGACGTTAGTTACAGCAGCAATTAAAGGAACACTTGAGAACAGCTCACCACAATCCAGTGGATAACGATGGTTAGATTCATCCCACAACCACTTAACGTCGACCAAATTGCCACCTTTAGCAAAGCGAGCAGGATTGAAGAACGTTTTATCCGTCGCCATGGTAGTAATCACGTTGTAGCTACGCTTCGGAGCTTGAGATAAGTAACCAACCAAATTCGACACACCCGCAGATACGCCAATAGCAAAATCATAAGGACGGAAATCGTCTTGCATAAAAGCGTCCAATACTCCTGCTGCGAAGATGCCTCTCATTGCCCCACCTTCAACGATTAATGCGCTCTTACTCATCTCAAACTCTTCTACTTTATAAACTGATAGCCGTAGGATAATCCGTTACCCTAACTAAATATAATGGGATGAGTTTATTAATTTGATAGGCAAAAACTATCAATAGAAATGGTGCTAATTTTCAAGTAATTGGTACGACTTACATGACTCACCTAATACACAGCATGATCAAAAAAGGCCGTTGAGTGATTCACTCAACGGCCTTTCATTTAACTAATCAAACTTATTGATTACGACTTAAATTCGCTTACATCGATTTCAAGTAGCTTACCAATGCCTTCTCCGTAAGCAGGGTCGGCTTTGTAACAGTGTCTTAAGTGATGCAGCTGAATCTCTTTAGGCACGCCGCCTAGGTTACGAGCAGTGTTATCAAACAGAATCGCTTGTTTCTCTGGCGTCATCAGGCGGAACAAGTCACCCGGTTGCGAGAAGTAATCTTCATCTTCGCGGTGATCCCAATGCGCTGCAGCACCATCTAGGTTCAATGCTGGCTCTGCAAAGTCTGGCTGCTCTGCCCATTGGCCTTCGTTGTTTGGCTCATAGCCAAGTGTGCTACCAAAGTTACCATCAACACGCATCGCACCATCACGGTGGTAGCTGTGGACAGGGCAACGAGGTGCGTTTACTGGGATATGCTGATGGTTAACACCCAAACGGTAGCGCTGTGCATCACCGTAAGCAAACAGACGGCCTTGTAACATCTTGTCTGGTGAGAAGCTGATACCCGGAACCACGTTTGCCGGGTTGAATGCAGACTGCTCAACTTCAGCGAAGAAGTTTTGTGGGTTACGGTTCAATTCAAACTCACCCACCTCAATTAATGGGTAATCTGCGTGTGGCCAGATCTTAGTCAGATCGAACGGGTTGTATGGCACTTTCGCTGCGTCCGCTTCTGGCATCACTTGAACTTTCAGTGTCCATTTAGGGAAGTCTTGATTATCAATGCTGTCTAGCAGATCACGTTGATGACTTTCGCGGTCATCGCCGATCACTTGTGCCGCTTCTGCATCAGACAAGTTCTTAATACCTTGCTGAGATTTGAAGTGGAACTTAACCCAGAAACGTTCGTTGTCTGCATTAATAAAGCTGAATGTATGGCTACCAAAACCATGCATATGACGGTAAGTCGCAGGAATACCACGGTCACTCATTACGATGGTGATTTGGTGAAGCGCTTCAGGTAGAGAGGTCCAGAAATCCCAGTTGTTTTTCGCACTGCGCATGTTGGTGCGCGGGTCACGCTTAACCGCGTGGTTTAAGTCTGGGAACTTAAGAGGATCACGAAGAAAGAATACTGGGGTGTTGTTACCCACCATATCCCAGTTACCTTCTTCGGTATAAAACTTCAATGCAAAGCCGCGGATATCACGCTCAGCATCGGCAGCACCGCGCTCACCGGCAACCGTAGTAAAACGTGCAAACAGGTCGGTCTTTTTGCCTATTTCAGAAAACAGTTTTGCCTTGGTGTATTTGGTAATGTCATGCGTAACAGTAAATGTACCGTAAGCGCCTGAACCTTTCGCGTGCATACGACGCTCTGGAATGACTTCGCGGTCAAAATGCGCCATCTTTTCTAAAAACCAAACATCTTGAAGAAGTTGAGGACCGCGCTTACCCGCAGTTTGAACATTCTGGTTATGAGCAACAGGACAACCCGCAGCTGTAGTTAGTTTTTTACTCATGATCTATTCCTTAAGGTCCAAAGGCGCAGCAATAGTAAGTGCACCTTGATATTTATACTGGCTCCCTTTCAAAAGCCCCTAAAATACTATGGATATAGAATAGACCTCTAATGGCATAAAATATAATCGTTTGTATTTATCGTTATAATCTATAAAACCTATTAATCGGCCAACTTAAAAACCACGATGTGACACACTGATTAGCTCAGTATCTTTCTTCCTAACTTGAGCGTCGCTGCTATATTTCTTGCCGTTCTGGTTAGATTCATTTCAGCCTCTTTCAGTACCTGATTGAGTGGTTGAGGAGAACGTACCGTTCCAAACAAGCTGCTCATTTCACCATATAAAGCTTCGACTTCAGTACCTAAAGATCCTGCAATTCCTATGGTGGGAATACCTTGTAAGCTCGCACGTTTAGCAATGCCATAAGGTGTTTTTCCCTGTAGCGTTTGGTTGTCCATTTGCCCTTCGCCAGTAATCACAAGGTCAGCACCTTTCAGTACTTCATCGGCTTGAAGAACATCAAGCACCATCTCAATCCCCGGTTTAATCTGCATATTAAATAGCAGACCAAGTCCCATCGGTGTGCCACCAGCCGCGCCATACCCCGTGCGGCTGTGAGCGGGTTCATCACCAACACAACCTTGCGATTCAGCGATTTGAGCAAAATTCGCTAGCGCCTTATCAAGCAGTAAGACTTGTTCAGGCGTCGCCCCTTTTTGTGGGCCGAATATATGGCTGGCACCGTTATCACCACACAATGGATTATCAACATCGCACGCCACAATCAATTCGACATCTGCACAGCGCGAATCTAAGCCGGTAAGATCTATTGATGCGAGTTCTGCAAGTGCAGCACCACCTCGGTTAAGCTCTTGTCCATCATCATCTTGCACTTTGCTATCTAACAAGCGCCCACCTAGAGCTTGAACGATACCCGCGCCACCATCATTGGTCGCACTGCCACCCAATCCAAGAATGATGGTTTGAGCACCCTGCTCTATCGCTTCCAAAATCAATTGCCCTGTGCCAAATGAAGAAGCAACCAAAGGATCACGCTGCTCTGGTTTCAATAAATCCAAGCCCGATGCTGCAGCTATTTCAATCAATGCCGTTTTGTTCTGGTTATACTCCGATGGTTCTAACATCGCCCATTCAGCATTAACCAATGCGCCCAACGGCCCTTCAACTTGATGTGTTCGCTTTTGCCCTGCTAAGCCTTGCAGTAATACATCTACCGTACCTTCACCGCCATCAGCCAAAGGTAAGGTCACGTAGTCAGCGTCAGGGAAGATTTCACGAAAGCCCTTTTCAATACACGCCGCCACCGATACAGCCGATAAAGATTCTTTAAACGAGTCTGGTGCAATAACAATTTTCATAGAGATGAGTTCCAATAGAATATTCGTTTTGACAGCTTATTCTCATTCTATTGGCTCTAATAAAGCAAGAACAGCCCTTCATAACCGCCAATATGAATTTCAGTCACATACTCTCCGATGTTGCCGTTTTCATCGACAGGCTTCATCGGCACGTCCAATACAATCATCAGCTTCTCTGCCTCATAAAAGCTCGAATTCTTACCGTGGAAATCCGTGCGGTACAACACTCGACCATTGCTGAACTCTCTCGCTAACACCATATCTTCAGGGCCACCCGCGGCCACCTGATTTTTAGATTGATACATAAAGTACGTGAACGTCGGTAGCACGTGAGTCATGCCATAGGGTAGATCAACATGAACCATTTCTTTCATTGAGGAATCACCAACGATGGTGTAGTCTGCGGGTTGAGGTGTCGTTGTCGATAGCATCAAAGGAATTGGCTCAAATCCCTGTAGGACCTGATGACTCGGCTCTCCCAAATCAACGGCTAATAACGAACTTGGTTGATAAGCGATATTTTTAGGGACACCACTTTGCCAGAAAATGTCTGCAGTCGTGTTATCACTCCCATAGACGTAACTATTGTTCCACTGATTAAAATAGCTGTGTTGAGCATGTCGATTGAGGTGGTAAATCGCTAGGGTCGAGTATTGGTCTTTCTTCCAATTCTCTTCACTATTTCCTAGATACTGGACTCGCCCGTAACGCGTTGTCGCCTGAAAAATTACTCCTTTTCCATTGTAGGCGAGCGCAGAATTATCCCAGAATTTAGAGATCCCCGAGTAACCACTAAATCCAGTAGACGGAAAAATGTAATGCTCTCTCAGATACAAAGACCCGGCTTCGCTAAGATGAGACTGCCCATTTCGACCCAGCAAGTTCGCCGTACCAATGTTCAACCCAATAGACGCATCACTTTCTAAAGCAGATAGATTTTTGAGAAACGCTGAAAATTGTTGCGTGTAGAGAGCATCCGCTTGATTTGAACCCGCAACAGCTCCTAACTCTTGAACATGTCCGCCAGAATGGACATAGAACTGGTTCGAGCCAATGAGTTTATTTGTGTCGTCGTTGTATGCACCATTCAAACCTTGGATTGCCCAGCTTTGCTTGTAGTAGCGATGAATGGCCGATAAATAATCCGCGTTTGCGACGTTCGTTAACGACCAAGATGAATTCGTGCTCCACATTCGACCAAATGGCACCACTCTTGATTCCCAACGAAAACGCGCTGTCGCATTCTTATTGGTTCGATTTCGATACTCGCTTGGCGACAAGTAGTTATCGCCATTCAGGTCTGCAGACACGTCAAAGCCACGAATTTTTCGCCATTGGCTGATAGCATTGCCATCCGGAGTTGTGGTCGGAGCGTCGGTTAACTTAACGGTTGGAAAGCTGTTTTTGAGTTTTACTTCTTTTAACCGCGGCCTGTCGTCTGCGTTCTCACTTTGCCAACGAACTCTCACAACGTATAAACGGCCACCCTCTCTCAAAAAGGTTGAACCAAAATACTGGCCGCCACCATAACTCACCCCACTGCCATCATGATTTGTGGCTCTTACCCAGTTACCCGGAAGGTTCCAAATCACCGATTGGTTTCTGGTCATATTGAGCGTTTGGTCTTTCTTTACATCGAGCCTTTCCCACTGTGAAACCCTTCCGTGAGAGTCAATAGCTGTTGGGTATTCAATCCAGAATTCGCCGCTGACAGCAAACTGTGAGAACTTAAAGGTCAGACGTTCGAACTGTTCAGCATGATAGACATACAAAGCCCCGCCCAGTTCGAAATTCTCAAACACATCAGCATCCCACGGAGGCTCTTGATACAGCCAAAAGCCAGCATGGTCTTCACTGGCTGTATAGCCCAAGATCATAGGCTTTCCACTTAAGAGAGTATTTTCACCGTGGGTGTTATCGACTTCTGCGAGCACTGTATCTTCAGAAAAATGGAGAAAGAAGTTTTCAAAATTAACGCCATGCAACTCTGCGTTATTACGAAGGTCGTTCTCCAACCAACCAGAATTGAGCTCCAATTTTTGGTTATACATATACCCAATTGTCGTAGCTCGCTTATTGTCGGTTTTATCTGCATAAGAGCCAAATACGAGGTCACTGTTCGCAATTTCCCAATCTATGACGGCATTCGCAGACAATGGGGAGCCCGAAAGATCAACACCAGCTTCATGTTGCCCTGGCAGCACAACCGCTGTACCAACAGCAAAAGAATAGCCGGTAATTAAATATGACGGTATAAGTGCGAGCAGCACAGAAATGTAGGTTTTCATGATTCAAATTTCCTAATCGATACTATTGCCAATCAAAATACCTCATTCAAAATCAACATATTACGTGTCAAATTAGGGAGCAATGTACGAAAAAAGTATCGTCTAGAAAAGTTCATAGTTCAAGCATTAAGCCACCCGGTTCGACGAGCATTTAAGTGTGCCATCGAATACCCGAATGAAGACAATCTGAAACTACCGCCAGCTTAAGGGGGAAATGACGGCTTCAATACAAACACGACCTAATTTTGAGGTTAAATAATCGCGTTAGTAGATAGAGAAACATAACGAGATGATTGGATTAACGCATCTAATCTCAGTTTCAAGGCTCCTCTATTGAAACTCAACTTAGATAAGCTAGTCTCGGTGATCTAAACAAGAACGATGACAACAGAGAGTGGTAAATAAAGTAATGTACGTTGACTATCATAAGCGGCTGATTCCCGTTGTCCGCTATTTAGAGAAACACTTTAACGAGCCACTCAACCTAATCGAAGTCGCGGCGTTAGCCAACTTTCCACCCTACCATTTTCATCGCACTTTTAAAGCCGTTCAAGGCGAGACGCTTGCTGATTTCATCAGGCGACTGAGGCTTGAATCCGCAGCTGATGATCTTTTCAAATCCAAGCAACCTGTCCTGAATATCGCTCTGGAATATGGTTTCTCGTCCTCGCAAAGCTTGGCCAAAGCATTCAAACAGCACTTTGGAGTAACTCCTACGGCATTTCGTGATTGTGAAGATTACCAAGCGTTTTCTGAGTTGACGCGAAATAGCAAGATTGGACACACGTTGCGCAAGAATGGAAACGCAGCAACCGCAGGCAATTCATATACTGACTCCGAACCAACAACATGGAGTAGGACAATGAAAACGCAACAATTCGAACCGTCAAAACTAGCGTATGTACGAGTGACAGGCCCCTATGGACAGGGTTATGAAGAACCAAGCGGTCGTCTTTATCAGTGGGCTGAAATGAAAGGATTAGCAGGTAACAGCTGCATCTTTATCTATCATGACAATCCAGAAATCACGCCGAACGATAAATGCCGTACCGACATCTGCTTGATGGTTTCAGACGACACTGAAGTGCCAAATGGAATAGAATTAAAAGATTTTCCCGGCGGACAATATGCAGTGATGCGCCAAACCATCACCGAGCTAAGCCAATACGCTAAAGCGTGGGACGACCTGATGAGTAAGGTCATAGAGTCCGGCATAGAAACCGAAGACCGCCCTTGCTTTGAGCTTTACCACAGCTACGATCCACAAACTCAGCATTCAAACGTTAGCTTCTGCACCGCAATTAAATAACAAATAAAATTCAGTAACAAAGCCTACCTCGCGTAGGCTTTCGTTCTTTCGTTAACGAACCAATAAAGACTCTTACGAAAGCTTCTTAAAGTCTATTGAACCACTTCCCTTGATGGTCGCGGTCGCAATTTTCTTGTGTATCGTAGCTAACATGCTTATCGATATTCTTCAGTTGAATCCCAACTTGATTGAACGCTTGTTGGATAGCCCGAGAGGCACTCTGCTGCCCCCCCCCCTCTAAAAAGTTCGTTCTATCCTGATTGGTATCGAATACGCAGACGATTTTCAAACTTTGCGGGAATGAAGAGAAATTGACCGTATGAGTCACCCACAGAAAACCATCGAAGCCTTTTAACGTGTCTTCACAAACGTCCGTTAACACGTCTCTGATTTGATTTTCGATCTTCTTATCTGATTTACGCATGAAGTAAGCATCCTATTTAACACCTTAAAAAATAAGGTTTTTCGGTCAATGTTGTCTTAACCGACATTGGACACTGTGGCTGTTTCAAATGCAAAGTATTTATTAGGAGAGTCGACTGGAAGATATAGGAAAACGCCTCATGCTTGATAGCTTACGAGGCAATCGAACAAGAGGCGAATATAGAATTTACGAAGATGTTAGCTCGCCGCTTGTTCCCAATCAGTCAGTAACTTCATGATCACGCGAGAGTCTTGGTGGGTTGCCATTGGCGCAGCAAGTTGTGTGTCACCTTGCTCAACCGCTTGGCGGATATTGCGCACTTGATAATCGAAGCCGTCACCTTGCGCTTCAACTTTCACTTCACGTGTCGACGTCTCATAGATCTCTACCGTAAACGTGTTTTCTGTAGTCGGTAACCATGGATTAGTATCTAGCGTAATACAGCCTTTGCTGCCTAGAATCGTGAAGCCATGCTTTAAGCCGTGATCTTCCGCGGTGTGGATTTGCGCGGTAAAGCGGTCATTGAAACGCATCATCGCCGAAGATTCACAGATATTGCCATCTTCGCCTCGTCGACCAATTGCTGAGATCTGCATATCATCAAACACACCCTCACCGAACTGCTGCTGCGCAACAGAATGAATCAGCGACATTGGATAACAACCCAGGTTGTACAACGCGCCTTTACTTGCAGGGTTTACGAACTGATCAATCGCAGCAACGTAGGAGCCTTGGATTGAGCGCACTTCACCAATCTCACCAGTTGCTAGTTCCTGATGAAGCTTGGCGATAAGTGTATGGTTTAGATACATCAAACCTTCTGCAAAGAATACGTCCGCTTCTTTCACCGCTTGCAAAGCTTGCTCGGTTTTTTCCATATCAACCGACAGAGACTTCTCACACAAGATCGCTTTGCCTTTTTGAGCGGCTTTAATCATGTATTCGTGGTGAACGTGGTTTGGTAGGGCAATATAGATAATGTCGACTGACTCATCTTCAATCAAAGCTTCATAGCTGTTGAAGGTCAATGTTGGCTGGTACTGCGACGCAAACTCATTGAGTGTTTTCTCTGTGCGTCCAGCGACGGCATACAGCTCGCTTTGAGCATCACCTTTAATCGCATCCGCCATTACGCCTGAGATAAAGCTGGTTCCTAGGATTCCCCATTTCATGGCTTAGCTCTCCTGCTTTTTTGTTTCAACTGATTCAAGTTGCGTCTCGAACGCTTGAACCAAATCGGTAATGTCACGCTCAATAAACGCTTTGGTATGAGGCATCACAAAGTGCTGATTGATCGCCTCGCGGTTTGCGTATTGTTCAAACAAGATCACACGATCGCTTTGGCTTTGATCATAGGTTGCAATCGCTTGTAGGCAGCCTGGCTCGCTTTGCATGTCTAAACAAAACTGTTCGATGGCTTCGATCGCAGCAGCTCGCTCTATGTTGGTTTTGATCTTCAGTTCGGCAGTGACAAAGATGGTTTCATTCATTTGAGGCATTTCACGCTCTTATTTTAGTTAATTATCGGTTTGCCATTAATATAATTAACCCCTAATAATTGATAAACTCACGTTTTGTTTATTGTTTATCAACCAAGAGTGTTTAATGGATAAGTTAACCAGTATGAAAGTCTTCGTCTACGTGGTGGAACAAGGCAGCTTTCGCAGTGCCGCAAACCACTTCAACTTGTCGGCGACCATGATCAGTAAACATGTCCACCACCTTGAAACGAGCCTTAACTCTCAACTGATTCATCGCACCACGCGTAGGCAGTCTTTAACCGATTCAGGTCAGCTTTATTATCGAGAATGTAAACGAATTCTCGAAGACATCAGCAATGCTGAAAACCTAATTCAAACCTTGGAAAACCAACCACAAGGGACGGTAAAGATAAACTGCCCGGTTACCTACGGGAACAAGGTGCTTGCCCCGATTGTGGCTAAGTTCCTCGCGCATCACCCAACGATTAATGTCGAACTCGTGCTGAACAACGACCTTGTCGATCCTTATTCATCCGACATTGACCTGATTGTGCGAATTGGCGACCTGTCCGATTCAAGCTTGGTCGCAAGGTATTTAGGGGATTATGAGATGTGTTATTGCGCCGCGCCCGCTTACCTAAACCAACATGCTGAAATCAGAGTACTAGAAGACTTGGCGCAGCACCCATCGCTTGGATTCAGTTACAGCAGCCAAGCCCCTCACACCACACCGAATAAAGAGCGTGTGCGCTTGATGTCGAATAATGGTGATGTGTTGCGATATGCTGCCCTTCAAGGCGTAGGCGTATTGTTACAGCCGACTATCTTAGTTGCCGAAGAAATTGAGCGTGGAATGCTATTGGAGATCTTGCCCGGCATGGCACCTTTCCCTAAGCCGATTCACTTGCTCTACAAAACCAAGCAACTGTCGTTGAAGAACCGAACCTTTGTCGAATTTTTGTTAGCTACTCTTTCTGGTTAACTAAGCGCTGACGAATTAGCAAAGAGGCTTCTAAGTAACGAAGAGTTTTTTAAACAACAAAACCACTAGACTGTTTGCCAATGGCTCATCAAGCGCTTGCCAAGATCAGAAGGCGTGGTGTTATGGACGATCATCTCATCACATTGGTTGAACACCATGAAGTGTTTTAGTTCATCGCATAAAGCATGAACCAACGACTCATGGTTTTTAATTCGCTCTTCCACAACCAAGTTACGGATATTGAGCAAACCACTCTTCCTGTCGACCTTGCAATCCATTCGTGCCACCAGCTCACCTTGCCATAGAATCGGTAAGCTAAAATAACCAAACTGACGCTTGGCTTCTGGCACATAGCACTCAAGAAGATAATCAAAATTAAACAGTGATTGCATTCGCTTTCGTTGAATCAACAGGTTATCAAACGGAGACAGTATCTTAAGCTTGGTTCTGGAAAGAGGTTGATTCAGCAGATCAAAAGCACCTGGCAGAACATAGTAATCAGAGCCTTGAATATCTACTTTCATCAACTGCTTATCTTCAAGCATCTGCTGGAGTGTTGTCTGAATCAGAGGTTTTGTGTTCTTGAGTAGATAGCTCATTTCCGACGCTATTCCCACACCATTAGCTTCTAAATAACGCGTAATTAGATGCTCGATGTACTCTTGTTCCGTTGGTTCTGAGGTATCAATGCCACTCGGCAAAACTCGCTCGGTTAGGTCATACACCTTATGGAAGTTCACTCGGCTCGGCACCATTAAGTCACCTTGCATAAACAAAGTCTCTAGTGCCTGTTTGGCAGGTTTACCGCCCCATCCGCCGGGGTTTGGTCTATCCCCTTCAAAGTCTTTCGCCATTAATGGCCCTTCGCTCTCAATGCGTTTGAGAACATGCGCCATCAATGCATCATCCTTTTTATACCAATGCTTAAGCTTACCGGTCGCAAAGCCATTCTTGCGATGTAGGCTGAATCGAAAGTCACGCATGGGTAAATACGCGGCGGCATGCGACCAATATTCAAACACTTCTCGACGCTCTAGCAGCTTGTCGAGATGATCAAGCTGGTAGTCTTGATTACGATTCCACAGCGTATGGTGGTGAGCTCGCTGAATCACAGAGATGGTATCAATTTGAACATACCCAAGGTTTTCAATCGCAGACAGCGTGTTCGCCAAAGTTCCTCCATTGCGTTGCTTTTTAGGTGGCAATTTTTGCGAAAGCAGTACAATTTTTTGCGCTTGAGCGAGTGACAATGATTCCATGTAATTCAGACTCTAATTGATACCAATAATCGGCTTATGATTCAGCAATAAGTTCTTGAAGAATTTGCTTGTACGTTTCGACCGTCTGCGCACCAGTGACCGCACTCTTGCGGTTGAATACCACGGTAGGAACCGCTGAGATTCCCATGCGTTGCCATTCAAACTCTTGCGCTTCAATTTGCTTCAAGTTATCGATGTTCTTTAGGCGCTTCAGTGCCTTCATTGAGTCTAAGCCAACTGCTTCAAGTTCTTGCGCGATAACCTCAAGATCAGCAAGATTTTTCTGCTCTGAAAAATGAGCAGTAAAGAAGCGTAGCTTTAACTCAGTCTGTTTGCCATGCGCCAACGCGAAATCGAGCAGCACATGCAGGTGACGTGAATTAACCATTCTCATGCTGTCATAGAAATTGAAATCGAAACCAACCGCTTTGCCACGAGCCGCAAGCTGTTCACGGGAGCTTTGGCTCTCTTCTGCACTAGAACCGTATTTTCTCATGATATGGTCACGCAGGTTTTCGCCCTCTTGCGGCATATCTGGATTCAACTCAAACGGCTGCCATTCAAGTTCAATCTGGTCTTCTAAACCAAGTTCCGCAACGGCTTGCTCTAAGTTTTTGTAACCGACCACGCACCAAGGGCACATTACGTCAGAAATAATATCGAGTTGAAGTTTCTTGTTCATCGTCATTCCAAATATCGTTGCTAAGGCGTATTCAACTCAAACTGAATACCCATATTTCTGATTAGACTACAACATGCTGAACACTCGTTCAAATTTAACTCGATGAACCAGTAGCCAACAAAAAAGCCAACTCCTATTACCGAGTTGGCTTTGATAAAAATCGGATTGAGCTTAACCGCATTACGCTAGCAGCTTCTCAAGCACTTGGAATACACCTGCATCAACGTTACTTGGCGCGCCAAAACGAGCAATCTCTTTCAGCTTAGGATGTGCGTTTTCCATCGCGTAAGAGTGGTAGCTCTCTTTTAGCATTTCCAAGTCATTCAGGTAGTCACCAAAACTCATGGTCTGTTCGTAAGTGAAGCCGAGTGTGTTTTGTAGGTGCTTAATCGCCGCGCCTTTTGATGCCTCAGCGTTCATCACATCCAACCAAATTTTTGCACTGACAACCACTTGGTAGTTCTCACCGAATTTGGCATCAATAGTTGGGTTCACTTTCTCTTGTGAACCGTCGAAGTGACAGATAGCCACCTTGATGAAATCGTCTTCTACCGCCAGTAAGTCTTCTACTTGCTCACGGCGATGGTAGTACTTAGAGATCTCCGCTAAAGCACGCTCATCTTTGGTTTCAATGTATGCCGATTTCTTACCACATAGCACCACATGCGCGCCTTCAATAGCACGAGCTTCTTTGATGATCTCTTTGATGGCATCGGTATCAAGCAAGCAGCTGTAAAGCTCTTGGCCTTTGTGCATTACCAATGTGCCGTTTTCAGCAACGAACATCATGCGATCTTTTAGCGGAGAAAATGTTTCCATCAGGCTGTAATACTGACGACCCGATGCCGCAGCAAAAATGATGTCTTGAGCTTCTAGTCGCTCATAAAGATTGAAGAATTCTGGGTCTAACTTTCCGTGTTCATTAAGAAGAGTGCCGTCCATATCAGCAGCGATAAATTTGATGTTCTGTTGTGGCATTTCAGGGCTTACCTATAAGTAAAGATTAAAGTGTAAATTATGATTTTTCGTTATCTTGTGTAACGGTTCTGCCTTCGATTATATCGCTAGAGTAGCCAGTGAATGCAATGCTTTTCGGTCGATTTCTCTGTTTAAATCTAAGATCTTGTTTATGCGCAATAAGAAGGTAAAAACAGATAAAAATCGAATATCAAGCTTAACTAAAACCATTGTTCTGAGATGCCAATTTAAGCCGACTTATAAATTTCGCATTGACCAATAAAAGAAATAGGCCTACCATTAATCGTCTTTTAACGATTATGGAAAGCGAAACATCAATATGAACGAAACTTGCCCTACAACTGGTGGCTGTGCTCTACCAATCGGACATGGTGATACCGAAGCTGAAACGCAAATGGCAGCTCTGGCCAAAGCGCTCGCTCACCCGGCAAGAGTTCGTATATTGAGTATCCTTTCAACGCTAGAAAAATCGGGCGGCTGTTTGAACAGTGACTTGGTTAGTGAATTAGGTTTGGCGCAATCGACAGTATCAGAGCACCTAAGAATCTTGAAAACCTCTGGTTTCATCACTGCTGAATCGATACCACCGAAGATGTGCTACCGCATTAATCGAGATAATATTCAGCAATTTGAATCGCTTATCGACATTATTTTAAAATAGATTAACCACGCTTAGTTTGTCGAACACAATAAACTAAGCGTATTTTTTGCCTTTAAATATCGTTTTTCGACGATTAACGATACCAACTAAAGAGATAATATAATGAAACCAAAATTAGGTTTTCTCGATCGCTACTTAACGCTGTGGATCTTCATCGCCATGGGCATTGGTGTACTGCTTGGCACCTTGTTCCCACAAATCGAACAGTGGAACGAATCAATGTCTGTTGGCACAACCAACATTCCACTGGCAATTGGCCTTATCTTAATGATGTACCCACCTCTGGCTAAGGTTAACTACAACCTGCTAGGCACCGTGGTAAAAGATAAGAAAGCGATAAAACTATCTTTGATCATGAACTGGTTTGTCGGCCCAATTCTGATGTTTGTGTTGGCGCTAACATTCTTAGGCGACCACCCAGGTTACATGGTCGGCGTGATTCTGATTGGTCTTGCTCGCTGTGTGGCGATGGTTCTGGTTTGGAACGACATCGGCGGCGGTAACAAAGAATACGGTGCGGCATTAGTTGCTCTAAACAGTGCGTTCCAAGTGGTGAGCTACAGCTTTATGGCGTGGCTATTCATCAGCGTTCTTCCGCCAGTATTTGGTTACGAAGGCATGTTAGTTGATATCTCGATGATCGACATTGCACACAGTGTACTTATTTACCTAGGTATCCCATTCTTAGCGGGCTTCCTAAGCCGTAAGATCCTTGTGTCGATGAAAGGCGAGCAGTGGTACAACGATGTGTTTATTCCACGTATCTCTCCAATCACACTGATTGCACTACTGGCGACTATCGTTCTGATGTTCAGCCTAAAAGGCGAGATGATTGTTGAACTGCCAATGGACGTATTGTTGATTGCTGTTCCACTGACTATCTACTTCACAGCAATGTTCTTCATCAGCTTCTTCATTGGTAAGAAGATGGGTATTGAATACGACAAGAACGCATCAATTGCATTCACAGCGACAGGTAACAACTTCGAGCTAGCGATTGCTGTTGCTATCTCAGTATTCGGTATCAACTCAGACCAAGCGTTTGCAGGTGTTATCGGTCCACTGATTGAAGTACCTGTGTTGATTTACCTTGTGAACGTGGCGCTTAAGATGAAAGACAAGTACTACAACGGTCAGACGGTTAAACCTAGCGTATAGCATCTACGTCTACACCTAGAACTAGAACTAACAAAAAGCAGTATCACTTTGAACAGAAAGGCTCACACGTTAAACGGTGAGCCTTTTCTTTATTCAGTTTAATCCAATTTAAGTCTCGTCCAGTTTACGTTTCGTCTAATAAGCCTTTCAAAGCTTGTTCAAGCCAAAGTAACGCAGGGCCTTTAGAACGTGTTTTAGACAGAACAAGATCAACGGGCGGCGACCATGTTTTGTGATCGAATGAGACATTAATCTCCACTAAACGCTGCTTATTCAGCTCCTCTTCGACAAGGTGCTTGGGTAAGTATGCCCAGCCAATATCGCTGCCAAGTACCATCTCTTTGATCACAATAAAGCTGTTTGACCACCATACCTTTCCGGCAATCAGCGGAAACTGATCCATCACCTTGCCTTTGTCTCCCCTCAACATTAACTGACGATGCGGGAGTAAATCAGAGAGTTTCGCCACACCTGTTTTTGCGAGCGCATGACTTGGATGACACACAGCAATAAATGGTAGGTGGCCGATAAAGCATGGCTCAGAGCCTACATCAAAAGCCAAATTGGTAAACATCAATCCAATGTCGGCTCTCTCTTCGATAATCAACGGATTGACCTCTGTTGTGGTACACGCAACCAGTTCGACTTCCGTTGCAGGGAACTGTTTACTGAATCCACTAAGGATCTTAGATAGGTTCGGGACCAATAGTGAATCATCTAATGCAATTTTGATGAGCCCCTCTTCACCGCTGCCCATCGCACTAACCGTCACATTCAGATCTTCAACCTGAAGCACGATCGCTTTCACCTGTTTAAATAACTGCTCGCCCGCTTTGGTTAGTGAAGGCTTTCGAGTCGAACGATCAAAAAGCTCAACATTAAAATCGATTTCAAGATTACTGATGCCTTGGCTCACCGCCGACTGAACCTTACCCAAATGACGAGCACTGGCAGAAAATGACCCTAATTCAACGGCATACACAAACATTTTCAGCTGTTCAATGTTGTACATTTGGTATCTCCCAACACTTACTATCACCATATGTGATGCTAACTATCTTTATATTATCACTTAAATAGATATTATCTAGGCAAGTCATTGGCCCATAGAGGCTAGAAAACAGAAAGAGAGTAAAAAGATGTCACATAAAGAACGCATGTTACACATGGTGCTATTTGAATTAGCAGCTTTGATTTTGATGGCCGTGGCGGCAACTTACATTGTCGGTGGCGGAGCAGTAAAAATGGCAGGCTTGGCGTTATCTTTGTCGCTGATAGCGATGACGTGGAACTACGTCTACAACTACGGTTACGACAAGATTTACGGTGCTGACCGCAGCAAACGAACCAAGAAAACACGTATTCTGCACGGCTTAGGTTTCGAACTGGGTTTGATGCTGGTGACGTTCCCGCTACTGATGTGGGTACTTCAACTCGATTTCTGGACAGTACTAGTAATGGATATCGGAATTGTTATCTTCTTCGTGCTGTACGCGATTACATTCAACTGGGCGTATGACTCAATCCGAGCTCAATTGGTTGCGAGAGGAAAAGTTGCAGCTCTGGTTTAGAGCTGCATCCATTGAAATAAAAAGGGGCTAACTGGTAATAGGTCATCGTAAAAGGAGAAAAAATACGATGACCACATAAACATAGACGGACGGGTCACATATCAGCTAGCCCATGAGTTTACTCTAGCAATCTAAGCTGTCATGCACCTGACATGACAGCAATTAAATTTCAATGAATCAGTGAGTGACGCGTGGGAACAAATCACTCACCGACCTATTAGCTCACCATGAACAAGGGCACGTCAGTTTTACTAAGGAGCCTTCTGGTTACACCACCCAGCATCTGTTGATGCATCTTCTTATGAGCCAATGCGCCAGCCACAATCAAGTCCGCATGAAATTGTTCAGCGTGAGCAAGGATCGCTTGAGGCGTTTTAATTCTGCCCTCTTTGAACGAGATACACTCAACCTCGATATTGTGCAGCCCTAAGTAGCGTTTTAAGTCTTGTTGGTTAGGCTTTTTATTGAGTGAGCGCTCACTCGTCACCACTACGATATGCTTCGCTTTTCGCAGCAGTGGCATCGCAGCTTTGACGGCTCTTGCACCCGGATCATCACCGTTCCAAGCAATCATGATGCACTCTGGATTAAAGATTTTCTGCTCACGGGGCATCAATAAGATTGGGCGACTTCCATGTTCAATTGCCACATCAAAACTGACGCTACTTTTGCCATTCAGTGGTTTAGGAATGATGATGAGATCAGACACCTTACCGCGTTCAGACACCACATCCGCTCGATAACCCGTTAGATTATGCCATTGGGCACTCACGTGTTTATTGGCGTCGTTCATCACTAAGTTATCACTGTCGCACAGTGGCACTTCGAGCTTGTCGCACAAGGTGGTGAACTCAAGCTCAGACTGGTTCATATCTTCTGCAACGTAGTTATTCACCAATTGATCAATACGGCTAAGCCATTTACTTGGTAGCAATTGGCGCTCTTCTGGCATTAACTGTTGCGGGCTAATTTGGGCGTGCAATACATCCAAGTGCGCACCAAAATACCGAGCAACACTCAATGCACCTTCTAACCTTTCAGCGGAGTTTGCCGTAGAAGCAAAAGGCATAATAATAGTTCGAATCGTCATAATTACTTTCCTTCCATTATCCAATCGGCCAAGGCAGATCAACCGCCTCTTGCAACAAGCCAATCGGTAAATCCAAAACCATTAGGTGAGTTAGACCCAGTAAGAACCCTGTCGCAGCAACCGTTACCGATGCGGAACGTATCAAGCTCAACCCTGCTTTACTCATCAAGAACAGGCAGAAGAACGCGCTAATAGAAATCACGTAGCCGACAAAGTAACAACCAAGGAGCAGCGCACCGAGCCAGTACAGGTAATGCATCATGCTGATGCTGTTGGTATCAAAGGCGTAACCTTGCTCATACTCGTTATCGAAGTAGACAGCATCGCCTTCTGGCTTGGTCAGCA
This sequence comes from Vibrio sp. 1F263, assembly GCF_041439035.1. Taxonomy (NCBI): domain Bacteria; kingdom Pseudomonadati; phylum Pseudomonadota; class Gammaproteobacteria; order Vibrionales; family Vibrionaceae; genus Vibrio; species Vibrio sp. 1F263. Next base: position 40,947 of record NZ_JBGONI010000016.1, read on the forward strand.
GTTGGAATAGCACCACCGCAGACAACACCCACATAATGCTGGCGATGATGATGGTGAACACACCACCTAAGAAGCTCTGTTGGTAGCCATCGTAAATGCCGTACATAAACGCGATGTTGACCAAGACAGCGAAGATAACCTGAGGCTTGCGGTTACTGATTCTTACTGAAGGTAGAGCAGTTTCAATCGAAGCGTCTTGTGCTTCGCTTTGCTTGTTCTTCTTCGCGCTTTGACGCCACATGAAGAACAGAGAGAAGACAGTCAGCGCACCAATAATCATCACACCTGGGCGTAGTAAGAATGCAGCACCATCAAACTGAACCGCTTGGTATAGGTAGGTCTCCATACCGTTCGCCAATACAAAACCAATCAAGAACGCAGGTCGAGGCCAGTCGAAACGCTTCATCAGCACACCCAGCGTACCGATACTTAATAGGGTCACTAAGTCGCCAAGGTCGCGTGTTGCTTGGAATGCAGCAAAACAAATCACCATTACCATGAATGGGGCAAGCAAGGTGTAACGAACCGTGGTCAGCCTGGCTACCCAAGGTGAAATCAGCATACAAGCGCCCGCACCAAACACATTCGCAAGTGCCAAAGACCACACGATGGTGTAAGTAATATCGAGGTCAGTACTCACCATCGCAGGACCCGGTTCTAAACCCACCAACACCATACCGCCAAGGAATACTGCCATGCTGCCCGAACCCGGAATTCCAAATAGCAAAGTCGGTACTAAGCCACCGCCCTCTTTCGCATTATTTGATGATTCAGGTGCAATAACACCACGCACATCGCCCTTGCCGAATTCAGGATCTTTCTTAGTCGTTTGCACCGCATGACCATAAGCGATCCAGTCCACTACACTGCCACCAAGGCCGGGAAGTGCACCAACAATACAGCCGATTACACTACAACGCACTGCGAGCCATTTGTTTTCCAAGAAGTCACGAACGCCCGCAGACCAACCCTTGCCAAGTTTACTAGCATTGGCGATTGGCTTATTTTGACGAAGCAGATCGATAATCTCAGGAAGCGCAAAAATACCTAAGCCAACGACTACCAGAGGAATGCCATCCATTAGGTAGAAGTTGTCAAAGGTCATTCGATATTCGCCAGTTGCTGGGGCACTACCGACACTGCCAAGCAATACACCCATGCCACACGCCGACAAACCTTTTACCAAGCTCTTACCTGCCAACGCACCGACCATGCTCAAACCTAATAAGGTCAGCATGAACAACTCACCAGAACCAAAAGCGAGGATCACTGGTCGAGCGATCAACACAAACCCTGTCAGTATCACCGCACCGAACAAACCACCGAAAAGCGATGAAGTAAACGCGGCAGAAAGCGCACGAGCCGCCTCGCCTTTCTTCGCCATTGGGAAGCCATCAAGCACGGTTGCTTGTGAGCCACTTGAGCCCGGGATCCCCATTAATACGGAAGTGAATGTATCGGAAGTGGGAATAACCGCAACCAAGCCGATAAGCATCGCCAAGGCTGAAATTGGGTCCATGCCATACAAGAACGGTAGCAGTAATGATAAGCCTGCAATACCGCCAAGCCCCGGAAAGATACCAATCGCGAGACCCAGCAATACACCACCTAACATAAAGGTGATGTGCTGAACGCTTAATATGGTTTCCAGTGCAGCAAAGAGTTCGTTAAACATCGTTGAATCCTTTCTATCATGAGACTCACTTTCGCTTTCGTGACCACTGCTTTCCTTAGCCCTTGATGCACAAAGCCCTACGGTGTTACCCGTACAGCGGCGATACAATGGGAGTGAAGCACTCACTGAGTTAACGATTTAATCGAATAACTCGTTAGCTACGTTGCGACGGAGAAAGTGAGATGAAAAGGCGTGAGCCACGATCTTGCGTCGCGGTCTCACCGCCAGTTAATACTGAGCGTTGTTAAGACTCATATTTTCTTGGGCTTCTGGATAGCCTGTTTAGAAACGAGTGTTGTAGTTTGTCGTCAGCCAATTTCTGACCCATTCAAGGTTACTTTCATCAAGCGACATAGCCGCTTTAAGTGCGAGTTGTGCTTGTTCGCCAGTCAGCTGAGGGTAATCGCCCAATACTTCGACGGCGCGTTGTTGAAAATCAGGTTGAGAGACTAATTCAGAAGCCGATGCGCGCCATGCTGCAACTATCTCTTCTGGTGTCGACTTAGGCACAAAAATCATCTTCTGAGCGGCAAACCCGGCCATGAAGAATGAGCGCCAAACTGCGTATCCTTGGGTTTCAGCCTCTTCCGGGTGGAACATTTGGTAGACCTCAGCGAAGTGAGGAAGCTCTGGGAAGTTAGGGTCACGCTTTAGCTTGCCGTCTTCACCCAATACACCGAAGCTAAACAAAGGAATCGCTTTACCTTCATTGACTAACGGTGTCACTTTGTCGATGTAAGATGAGCTGGTTTGAGAATCGATATTCACTTCGCCGCGCTCGAATGCCAGTCGACCCGCACCACGCCCTTGCATGCCGAAAATCGCTTGTACCTCCAAACCAAGTAGATCCATGGCTAGCAGTGGTACCAAGTCAATTGAGGTCGCACCTTGGCTTGCGTATTGAAACTTGATTTGGTCTTTCTTATCGAAAAGATCTTGTACGTTCTCGATGCCCGTTTTAGGCGAAACATACACAACGCCGCCAGTTGGGGATGCGAGAATCACGCTCCAATCGTTGTAGTCGTAACGAACTCGGCGATCTTGAAGAAGATAGGGATATTGGGTTGATGCCGAGCTTGCAAAGATGTTGAGGCCGTTGTCTTTCGCACGGCGAGCAAATTGGTTAGCGCCTTTTGTTGAGCCGCCACCCGGGATATTTTTCACCACCACTACTGGATTGCCCGGTAACGATTGAGACAAGTAAGGTGCATAGAAACGCCCCCATGTATCGGTACCGCCACCCTCTTTGTAAGGCATCACAAACTCGACACGCTCACCTTTAAACGAAACCTCTTCGGCTTGTGCGTGATGAGATAATGCCCCGACACCAAGTAGCGTGACCAAGAGTGATTGGCAAACTTTTAACTTAGACAATTTTTGAGTCATAAGAAAAGAGCCGTTCGAGAATAACGAAACCTTAGTAGAAGATTGTGTATTTTCGGGTAGTTGTACGTTCAGCATCGTGCCTCCTAATATCCTTTTTACTGCGTGTTACCTGCAGCTGGACCGTTTTTTGTGGTTTCTGACAAATTAGTCACCGAACCTGTCATCCAACTGACACGCTGCACTTTAATAACAAAAGTGTTACAAAGATCGCCCTTTAAGGCACAAAAACAGAGCACCGCGCGCCGAATTGGTGCAGTAAACCTCGAGGTTTTACTAGGGTTCGGGGAAGATATTAGAACGAACAAAAAATATGAGTGTGGGTGTGAATGTGAGAATGAAAAAAAAATCGCCAGCCCAATGGCCAGCGATTATGAATACGCATTAAAGCAGCTTGAGATTAAAACGTCGGGTAAACCTGACCTTTAAACAGTGGGCGAGCGGTTCGAACCAGAGCCGCTTGACGCACAGCGGGCTCAAGCTCACCCGGTTCCACTTTGATATTCACTTGGATTTGACCACTTGGGTGCTCAATGATCACGGTTTCAGAGTTAATGCCTTGGCATACTTCATGGGCAACGGTACCCGGAATCATACAAGCCGCCGCAACACAGATCCCGCCCGTCACAGCATGGCTAGCATGACAGTTTTGAGGAACAAAGTAGCGAGAGGTAATGTGTCCGTCTTGGGTTGGTGGTGATAACAAAGACACTTTAGGCACCACGCTTCCTGTCACATCGCCCATACCCATTAATCGGCCTGCCGATAAACGGATAGATTCGATGCGCTCAAGTAACTCGGCATTATCATCGAGTTGTTGCTTGGTCTCGTTACCTGCTAAGCCAAAGTCTTTGGCATTAATGTGCACCATAGGCACAGCGGCATCCAAGCAAGAAACTTCAACGCCTTCGACTTGATCACGCACGTTGCCTGTTGGGAATAGCTTGCCCGTTTTCGAGCCTCCAACATCTAAGAAATTGAGCAAAACAGGGGAGCCAGTTCCAGGAACACCGTCCACACGCACATCACCATCATAACGTAAATGGCCATTTGGGCTTTCGGCGGAAACTTCGATAATAGTATTGGTGTTGATGTTTCTGACACGCAACATAGTGGAAGGGCTGCTTAACTTAACCAAATTATTTTCACTGGCGAACGCCACGATGCCTGAGAGAATATTGCCGCACGAAGGTTTGGTATCGACTTCTTTCTTATCGACCGCGACCTGAGCAAAGAGATAATCTAAATCTGTCCCTTCTTGTTCCGATTTAGACACAATTGCGACCTTGCTCGTCAGTGACGTGCCGCCGCCGATGCCATTGATTTGTTGGCCTTCGCCTGAACCCATAATACGCACCAGCAGATCATCTCTCTCTTGCTCGCTTTCAGGCAAATCACTCGCTAAAAAGTACGCACCTTTCGATGTGCCACCGCGGATCAACATGCAGGAAATATTCTCGTTCATGACCGTTTTCAACCTCTTACTCTTGAAGTGAAAGAGCAATTCCATGCTCATTTTTGGACTTCAAGAGTAAAAAACGAAACTGTCATGTAGCTGACTCGGCGGTATTTCGGTTGAATGACCAAGCCAAGATCGGGTTACTGCAAAGCAATCGAATTGACTACCAACTAAACTAATCGTAGCTTTTAAGAGCGCTCTCCCATTCGGTTATCACTAAGGATTTTTTGCTTTGATCCGAGAAGATCAACAGGCTGACATCTAACGGAAGGGGCTTGAGTTGATTGGCAAACTGCTCACGTAAAACCGCTGCCGATTTAGCACTTTTTATATCGATACGCACCGGAGGCATATTGGTTTCTTTTGCCATCAGCTTCTGCCCTGAATAGGAAAATAAGTAATCAATAAAGGCTTGAGCTTGTTCTAGCCTAGGCGTGGTTTTATTAATAAATGCAGTTCGAATGACCACAGGTGTGTAGTCGTTGGCAGCCACAATCACCACATCCTTGTACTTCGATTCCCACGAGTTCGCATACGAGCCCATGATGTTGTAGGCAATCGAGATATCACCATTGGTCAACGCCTTGAGCATCGAGGCGGAGCTATCAAAGGTGCGCGCGTGATGAAGATTAAACAGCTCTAAAAACTGCCCGTAGTTACTGGTTTGTGCCCGTTCAAAGGACCAAAGTAAATAACCGATACCCACATCACGAATATCAAACAGCCCTATCTTCCCCATCAATTCATCACTATGCTGACGAATAAAACTCAGCAACTCAACACGACTAAGCGGGACTTCTTTTCCTTCAAGAAAAGCTTCATTAAACACAATCACAGCAGGTTCATAACTAAAGCCAAACAGCTCATTTCGCCATTGACTCCAGTGCGGGACAATGCCCGATTGAGAGCCGTAGCCCGGCACATTGATTTGGTAAGGTAATGCGTAACCATCATTAACAAGTCGCAATTGTAAATCCATCACAGAACTGATGGTGATGTCGGGTTGATCCGGCTTTTGGTCTCGAATATGAGCATCTAATACATTGCTGCTCATCGCTTGATAGCGAACCGTAATATCTGGATTTCGACGTTGAAAGTCATCGAGCAGTGGCTTCATTTCTGACAAGTAAGCCGCCCCATAGATTACCAGCACATCTTCGTTGCTATCACCTTGGTTGCTATTGTCTTGGTGGACAGAGTTTTGATGAGCAGGTTTTTGATGGACAGGGTCTTGTTGACCAGTAGCTTGATTGGCTAATGCGGTGGCACCCGTAACAAACAAAGCGCTTGCTAACAACACAGCCGAGCTCAGTCCTGTTACCCAAGTTAGAACGAACTTGATCATAAAACCTCCCACCAATAAGTATGGGGGAACTGGATTTTCACCGTAAGGCCACCGTTATCCGCTTCATTTGGGTTCGTGTCTTCTAAGCTCAGAATCGCATTAGATTTTTGGGCAACATCCAAAGCAATACTCATCCCTAAACCTGTGCCTTGGCTTAGTGCATTTGGGCTACGATAAAACATCTCGAAAACGTGGGGTTTATCTTGCTCATCAATACCCGGCCCAAAATCACGAACGTACAGCACAGCTTTACTTCCTTGTTGCACCAACTCAACTTCGATCGTGCTGCCTTTCGGTGAATACTTGATGGCATTTTCGATGAGATTAGTCAGCATCTGAGTTAAGGCGAAGCTGTCGCCTCGGATATGAAACTTGAGTGATTCGATGTAGCTCAGTTCGATGTCTTTGCTCAATGCATTCATCGCTAAACCACGGCTGGTTTGCTTCACCAACTCGTTAAAATCAATCTCTGTGGGCTCAATACTTTGGTAGCGATGGCGAATCGTCGCGTGGTTCAACAGCTGCTCTACCGTACGCTCAAGCACTTCACACGCGCCAGTGACTTTATCTAAGTAATCGAGTGTGTGGCTGTCATTGGCTTTGCTTTTGGCCAGTTCGATTTGAGCTTTAATGCCAGCGATTGGCGTCTTTAATTGATGCGCTGCTTCGCCGGTAAAATTCTTAAGGTTGGTTAAGTTCTTATCGAGTTGAGACATAAACACATTGATGGTGTCGACCAAATGCTCGACCTCTTCCGGCGCATCGAGATTAATAGGGGTCAAGTCGAGATTGGAACGCCTTTCCATCTTATTGTTGATCTCATTGACCGGCTTGAGCACCTTTACAATCAACACAAAGATGACCAATAGTGCACTTAGCATCACCGCGAGCAGTAGCTTAACCGCGTGGTCCGAGAGCTGCTTCTCCCATACTTGCCTCGCTTGTGTGGTTTGCCCGACTAGCACGTAGATATTCTGAGGCCCTTCACGGGTATTCATGATGCGACTGACCAAAGACAAACGCACCCATTCATCTTTAAAGGTTAAGTAAAAATAAGCTGCCTCTGGTTCGAGTTTTATCTGATATTGCTCGATTTGGTCACGCACTAATTGATCATCAAGCAATTCTTTATAACCCGTGATGTAACCCGACTCCGATGAATTCGGAGAACTAGCAACCAGATAGAAAACCTTATCTCTAGGGGAATCAGCCAGCGATTTGAAGGCCGCGGTGGGGATGTCGACACTGAATGTTAAACCATTAAAACGAACCTGCTCTATGATCTGCAGGGCGGCGTTATTCAACTGGCGATCGTAAAACATCTGAGTGGTTTGATAGGCATAGCGCTTTACCGCAACCAAAGTCAGCAAACTAATCAGGCACAACAGACAGGTCGCAGAGAACAATAATTGAAATCTCAGCGATTTTGTTCGAAAACGAAAGCGGACAGATTGGGTTAGTGCCGTCACCTAAAACTCCTAAGCTCAGTCTTCGACTTTATTGAGCACGTAACCAAGGCCACGCAGGGTTTTGATCTCGACATTGCTATTGGCTAGCGCCTTCCTCAAACGACCAACGTAGGTTTCAATCGCATTCGTGTTGGGTGGATTGTCGAAGTTATATAAGTGATCGATGATCTCTTCTTTGCTCATCACACGGTTGAGGTGGTTCAGGAAGATTTCTAATAAGCGATATTCACGCTGCTTAAGCTCAATGACCTCGCCCTTCACTTTCACAATGCACCCGGCACTGTCGAACTCAATGTCACCAAACGTCACTGTGTTCTGATCGCTGCCTTGACGACGTCGAACGATCGCGCGACAGCGGGCTTCCAACTCACCAAAGTCAAAAGGCTTAGTGAGATAATCATCAGCGCCTAGATCCAAAAGCTGAATTCGGTCAAACACTTCACTGCGCGCGGTAAGAATGAGAACAGGGGTATCAGACGATTGGCGAATACGTTTGATGATCTGCTCACCCGATTTATTGGGTAGGTTTAGATCGAGAATCACTAAATCAAAATCGGTGTGGCTGATCATGGCGAACGCGACAGCCCCATCGTAGGCACAATCAACACCATGACCTAGGTCGATAAAGTGCTGTTCTATTGCTTCACTGATCAAGCGATCATCTTCAACTACCAATATTCGCATCTTATCCCCCGCACAAAGAAGACGATTGTTCTCAAGTATGATGGCAATTTCAATAACAAAAGTAACAATAATAAAACAAAGCACAGTACCACATCACATTTAGAACATTCTGTTCAGTACACAAGGTAAAGTGTGTTAAATATCATCAAGCTACGTCTAATAATCCGCCACTCACGAAGTAGCATCACAAATCCAAACACAAACTCCTCGTACCAGTTGTGCATTCATTTACATACAGGTAGTTTGAGCGACCACGAAACACATCCATTCGAGCAATGACGTTCATGCGAGTATCTTTTTCGAGCAAAAGTGTTCGGATTAACATTTCAAGTGACTTTAATTAACAATTTGATGCTCAAACGCTCAATTTTGATGTTCGTTTATTTTCGAGTTCGCAAATATATGCACAATACACGTGCTAGATAAGCAAAACTAAAAAGGACTCGAACATGACAACAAACAAACACCCTTCTTTATTTGGGCAATGCTTGGCTGAATTTATCGGTACAGGATTACTCATATTCTTCGGCGTTGGCTGTGTGGCCGCTCTGGTATTAACTGGTGCGACATTCGGACAATGGGAAATCAGCATCATCTGGGGCTTCGGTGTTGCGATTGCAATTTACTGTACTGCCGGCGTTTCAGGCGCACACATCAACCCAGCCGTAACGATTGCACTGGCCATGTTCCATGGTTTTGATAAAGCGAAAGTGGTGCCTTACATCATTTCGCAACTGCTTGGCGCTTTCTGCTCTGCAGCATTGGTTTACAGCCTGTACAGCAACCTATTTACTGACTACGAAATCGCACATAACTTTGTTCGTAGCAGCCAAGACGCACTATCAACTGCTGGTATCTTCTCGACTTACCCACATGCTTCACTTTCTTTCTTCGGCGCTTTTGCTGTGGAATTCGTGATTACTGCAGTGTTGATGTTTGCCATTTTAGCGTTAGGTGATGAGAACAACGGCGCATCTCGCGGTGCAATGAACCCTCTACTGATCGGTATTCTTATCGCGGTTATCGGTGGTTCTTTAGGTCCACTGACGGGCTTTGCAATGAACCCTGCTCGTGACTTCGGACCAAAACTGTTCGCTTACTTTGCAGGTTGGGATTTCGCACTAAGCGGTGCACGTGATATTCCTTACTTCATCGTTCCAATTCTTGCTCCAATTGCTGGTGCGTGTTTTGGTGGTTGGTTGTACCCACGTGTTATCGGTGCTTACCTACCAGTAGAAGGCCAAGGCTGCACAATTCCAAACCAATGTGAAACAGAAGAAGAAGCTGAACAAGCTCAAGCTTAATCCCTAAGCGACCTTACATTTACTAAAATATAAATAACGAAAGAAAAAGGATTCTTACCATGACCGAGCAAAAATACATTGTTGCCCTAGACCAAGGCACCACAAGTTCTCGCGCTGTAATCCTCGACCACGATGCAAACATCGTTAGTTCTTCTCAACGAGAATTCACTCAGATTTACCCGAAAGCGGGTTGGGTTGAGCATGATCCAATGGAAATCTGGGCGACTCAAAGCTCTACATTGGTTGAAGCTCTTGCTAAAGCAGGCATCCGCAGCGATGAGCTAGCGGGCATTGGTATCACGAACCAACGTGAAACCACCATTGTTTGGAACAAAGAGACAGGCAAGCCTGTTTATAACGCAATCGTATGGCAGTGTCGCCGTACTGCAGACATCTGTGAAGACCTAAAAGCTCGTGGACTAGAAGACTACGTACGTGACAATACAGGCTTAGTCCTTGACCCGTATTTCTCAGGTACCAAAGTAAAATGGATTCTAGACAACGTTGAAGGCGCTCGCGAAGACGCTGAAGCTGGCAAATTACTGTTCGGTACCGTTGATACTTGGTTGGTTTGGAAAATGACTCAAGGACGTGTACACGTTACGGATTACACCAACGCGTCACGTACTATGTTGTTCAACATCAACGACCTATGCTGGGATCAGAAGCTACTTGATGAAATGGGCATTCCCGCAATCATGATGCCTGAAGTGAAGCGCTCTTCTGAGGTTTACGGTCAAACGAACCTTGGTGGTAAAGGCGGTACTCGTATCCCAATCGCGGGTATTGCAGGTGACCAACAAGCTGCACTTTACGGTCAAATGTGTGTAGAAGCAGGCCAAGCTAAGAATACTTACGGCACGGGTTGTTTCCTTCTAATGAACACAGGCCAAGAGAAAGTAACATCGAAGAATGGTCTACTAACAACGCTAGCATGTGGCCCTAAAGGCGAACCTGCATACGCACTTGAAGGTGCAGTATTCATGGGTGGCGCATCAATCCAATGGCTACGTGATGAAATGAAGCTATTGGCTGGCGCAGAAGACTCTGAGTACTTCGCAACGAAAGTGGATTCTTCAAACGGCGTTTACGTAGTCCCTGCGTTTACTGGTTTAGGCGCACCATACTGGGATGCTTACGCTCGCGGTACGATTGTTGGCCTGACTCGTGGTGTTAACTCTAACCACATCATCCGTGCAACGTTGGAAGGTATTGCTTACCAAACGCGTGACGTACTAGACGCGATGCAAGCTGACTCAGGCATCAAGCTAGCGAAACTACGTGTTGATGGCGGCGCAGTAGCGAATAACTTCCTAATGCAATTCCAATCAGACGTGCTGGATACTGAAGTTCACCGCCCTGAAGTAACGGAAGTAACCGCTCTGGGTGCCGCTTACCTTGCTGGCCTAGCGGTTGGTTTCTGGGACAGTATTGATGAGCTTCAAGACAAAGCCGTTCTTGACCGCACCTTCATGCCGCACCACGACGAAGAGAAGCGTAACCGCCGTTACAAAGGTTGGAAACGTGCTATCAAGTGTGCACAGGTTTGGTCTGAGCTACACGATGACGATGACAACGAGTGATACTGAAGTACTCAGCTAATCGTTAATCATTAGCCGCTGCTCTAGGAACTCGAGTAATCTAATCGACTAGATTGTTCGAACCTCAGCAAACGAAACTAAAAAGAGCACTATTTTGTGCTCTTTTTTGCGTTTCAGGCTCAAATTCCGCGTTTTGCGCAGCGTTTTTGCGGTTTAGACATGATTCCTTACCATCATTACTTCTCTCTTTTCATCAATTCGAGCACAATAGCGTGAGTTTATATTTTCGATTTTGACGCGCTAGAGCCCTTTGCGCGCAGGGAGTGGTAAGTTAAGTGAAGCAGATACCAAGACACCAGCAGATTGTAGATCTGGTAAAAACACAAGGATATGTGAGTACCGAAGAGCTCGTTGAAAAGTTCGATGTCAGCCCACAAACCATCAGACGAGACCTCAATGAACTTGCCGATAGCAACAAAATTCGTCGCTATCATGGTGGTGCAACCATTCCTTTAAGCTCGGAAAATACCTCGTATAACACGCGTAAAGCGCTTAACTTCAACGAAAAAGACGTGATCGCCGACGAACTAGTTAAGCACATCCCAGATGGTGCAACCCTATTCGTTGATATCGGTACCACGCCAGAATCGGTAGCACGCGCCCTCAACAAAAACCACAAACAACTAAGAGTCGTCACCAACAACATCAATGTTGCCAGCATCCTTCTGCCTAACCCAGAGATCAAGGTTATCTTGGCCGGTGGCGAAGTACGAAACCGTGATGGCGGTATTGTTGGCGAAGCGACACTCGATTTTGTAAAGCAGTTCCGCCTCGATTTCGGCATCTTAGGTATCAGCGGCATCGACTTTGATGGCTCACTGCTCGACTTTGATTACCACGAAGTTCGTGTAAAACAAGCCATCATCGAAAACAGTCGCAGCATCTTCTTAGCCGTCGACCACACTAAGTTTGGCCGTAACGCGATGGTTAAGCTCGGTAATATCTCTCAAGCCCACATGGTGTTTACTAATAAGCAGCCACCAGAAGAGATTCTCAACATCCTTAAAGATTCCGCAATACCATTAGAAGTGATCGATACCGCTCGTCCTATGAGCGAATAACTAAACATAAGAGCTCAGTGACGCCACTTTCTTAAATGATTCACGATTCTTTATAGAAAAGTTAATAAAGTAAAACTTGCTCGCTGTCACTGTCGCTTCTATGCTCGAATTAGTCTTATTTGAACCTCTGCTTTCATAAGCAGAGGTTTTTTTATGCCCAAATCACATAAAACGCGCATAAACGAAAATAATAAATGACCGCAAACGAAAGTTCATATAGGATTCAATTATGTTCTAAAATGCTCGTTCGCTCAGAAAGAGGTCAAAACCATGAGTGCTCAACAAAATAATTCAAACAACAGTACATCTTCCACTTTAGACTTGATCGTGATTGGCGGCGGCATCAACGGTGCAGGCATCGCGGCAGACGCATCAGGTCGTGGTCTAAACGTTGGCTTATACGAAGCAAATGATTTCGCATCCGCAACGTCTTCTGCCAGCTCAAAGCTTATCCACGGTGGCCTACGCTATCTTGAACATTACGAATTTCGTTTGGTTTCGGAAGCACTCGCGGAACGTGAAGTCTTGTTAAGAAAAGCGCCTCATGTTGCTCAACCAATGCGTTTCCGTTTACCTCATCGACCATTTTTACGCCCGGCTTGGATGATCCGCTGTGGCCTATTCCTTTACGATAACTTGGGTAAGCGCACCACTCTTCCGGGAAGTAAGACAGTCAACCTAGCGAAATCAGGCCTACTGAAACCAGAAATGAAGACGGGCTTCGAATACTCAGATTGCTGGGTTGATGATGCGCGTATGGTATTGCTTAACGTGTTGGCAGCAAAAGAGAACAACGCAGAAGTACGTAACTACTGCCGTGTTGAAAAAGCGCACCGTGAAGGTGGTATTTGGCATGTGACGATCCTTGATGTGATGACAAACCAACGTTTTGAACGTAAAGCGAAAGCGCTGGTTAACGCAGCCGGTCCTTGGGTTAAGCAATTCTTTGATGATGGATTAGAGCAGGCTTCGCCTCGTAATATTCGTCTGATCAAAGGCTCGCACATTGTTGTGCCACGCATTCATGACGAACCACAAGCGTACATTCTGCAAAACAAAGACAATCGTATTGTGTTCATGATCCCTTACCTAGATAAGTTCTCGATCATCGGTACCACCGACCTTGAATACAAAGGCGACCCGCGTAACGTCGCAATTGATGATGTCGAAGTGGATTACTTGATTGATATCGTTAACCAGCACTTTGTTAAACAGCTTGGCCGTGAAGACGTGGTTTGGACATACAGTGGCGTAAGACCGCTTTGTGACGACGAATCAGATTCACCACAAGCGATCACTCGAGACTACACATTGGAATTGGACGCAGAGCTCGATCAAGCACCACTGCTTTCGATCTTCGGTGGCAAGTTGACCACTTATCGTAAGCTCGGCGAAGCGGCACTTAAGAAGCTTGAGCCACACCTAACCAACATGGGCGCACCATGGACAGCGAACGACACGCTTCCAGGCGGTAACTTTAGTTGCAGCAGAGAGCAGCTTGCGAAGATGATCCACACTAAATACCCTTGGGCATCTGACGCGCTATTGCTTCGCTACGTGACTCAATTCGGTACTTACACTTGGAAGCTACTGGAAGGCGCAAATAGCGAAGCTGACCTTGGCATCCAGTTCTCAAGCAAGGCGTATGGCGTTTATCAAGTTGAAATCGATTACTTGATCAATGAAGAGATGGCGATGACTGACGAAGACATCTTGTGGCGCAGAACCAAACTTGGCCTGTACATGAGCGAATCCGAGCAGCAAGCGGTGACGGATTACCTGAAAGAGAAGCTACAAAGCAAGGTAGTGAGCTTTTCTCAGGTAGGCTAACCTCACCAGCCTAAACATGGTTCAAGAACATACTTAACAATGAAGCTTAGCGTCCCCCGCGCTAAGCTTTTTTATTGCCTGCTATTCCGGCCTAAGAACTCGATCAGATAAATCTCTCGATTGATCGTCTCCTTCGCACGGACTGAGGCTTTGTTCACTCCCCCATTTTCAACAAAAACTAAATAGTGTTTTATTAATCCGGTCGATTATCAACTTCATAAAAGGTTGCTATTCTTTATCTCAACGAAACGACACATTTAAAAACGCTCACTATGTCAGCGCTTTAATAAGGAATCTATTCCATGCAAAAAGTTATTCTGATCACAGGCTCTACCGATGGTATCGGCTTCGAAACGGCAAAAGTACTTGTTCAACAAGGTCACCACGTTTTATTGCATGGACGTAACCCAAGCAAACTCAAAAACGTAGAGCAGCAACTTGTGGCTATCTCTGCTGAAGCGAAAATTCAAAGTTACGTGGCAGACTTGTCTGTTCTGGCTGATGTGGATGCGTTGGCGGACGAAATAATTGCTGAGCACGATAAGATTGATGTACTGATTAACAACGCAGGTGTGTTCAACACCCCGAACCCAATCACTAAAGACGGTTTAGATGTTCGTTTTGTTGTGAATACCATTTCACCATACCGTCTGACTAAACGTCTGCTACCTGTACTCGGTGCATCTAGCCGAGTGGTTAACCTATCTTCAGCGGCGCAAGCAGCAGTGAACATCGAAGCGCTAGAAGGCAAGAAGCCAATGTCTGATGGTGACGCTTACGCACAAAGCAAGCTTGCGATCACTATGTGGACTCGTGAAATGGCAAAAGAGTTAGGTTCTACAGGGCCAATGGTGGTTGCGGTCAACCCAGCTTCGTTACTAGGCAGTAAAATGGTGAAAGACGCTTACGGCATTGCAGGCGGCGACCTAAGCATCGGTTCTGATATTCTAGTTCGCGCATCATTGTCTGATGAGTTCGCACAAGCAGGTGGTCAATACTTTGATAACGACAACAACACGTTTGCGAACCCACACCCAGATGCGATATACGGTGATAAATCACAGCAAGTTGTCGCTAAAATTGAAGAGATCATCAAAGCAACGCTTTCTTAATGACAGCTATGCTCAAGTGATTTTCTGATTCCAAGAAAAAGCCCTACGTGACGAACGCATAACTTAGTCACGTAGGGCTTTTTCGTACAACGTTTGTCTCTACGTTTGTTCCCAATACGGCGGGTTGCCATAATACTCAGAGAAGTAGTCAATGAAGACTCTCACCTTTGGCGCAAGTAACCTTGTGCTTGGGTACACAGCCCAAATCGCAGGTTCTGAGGTTAATGGGTAATCTTCTAATATTTGAACCAGCTGACCGCTTTTCAGTTGCTCATAGGCGCACCAATTCGACGTCACCGTGATACCCATACCACCTGAAGCTGCGTCACGCAGTGCTTCTCCGTTATCTGCCCTGAACGACCCAGATGCCTTAATCGTCTTAGGCCCGCTTTCAGTATTGAAGGTCCAGTTTTCTAAACCAATTAAGCTAATACACTGATGATCATTAAGATCTCGAGGTGTAGCTGGCTTACCATATTTGATTAAGGAATCAGGCGATGCACACACAATACGTTTGTCTGTCGCAAGTTTTCGGGCAATCAGTGTCGAGTCTTTCAGCTCCGAGATACGAATCGCGATATCAAAGCCACCCTCAACAACATCCACCATCGAATCTGATAGCCTGAGATCGACTTTTAACCCAGGGTAACGCCTAAAAATGCAGGTAAGGTGCAAACGCCCATATGGGTGATTTACCTATCGGGTTGGGTTTGATGGTGTTTCCGATATAAATCGGTAGGGTATTAGATCAAAAAACTCTCCAATTCGGAGAGCTCATAGGCTATATCGTAAATGGTTTAAGCTAGCGCAGCTCTAACCTTTTTGGCTTTCTGGTTTATCTCGAACAGGCCTTTGCGGATTTCCTTTTCTAAGCCATCCGAAAACATGAGCAGTTTGAGTGATGAGCCTGGGATTCGTTTAAATATTGGTGCCACCACGAATTTTCCTACTAGGTAGAGGATAGGGAATGCGGCCAGTACACCCAAGATGGCGCCTGGTCCTCCTCCTACGGCTAAACCTAACACTGTTGTTAAGAGTCCGCCGATTATGATGGTAAGAGCGTAGTTTAGTACTGTTGTAAGTTTTGACCAAATTAAGCTTGAGAAGCCTGTTTGTCCAATCATCGTGCGGTAGTGCTTCATGTGTCCGTCTTTATCGAACACTCTTACCACGTCGCGTTCATGATCGTATATGCAGAATGGTCGTAATGTTTTACCGCTATCTGGTGATACGTAAATGATTGAAGCGATGCTTCCAATGCCAATGTTATTGTCGGTATTTACGGGGATGCTAACGACTTCATTGTTGAAATTCATAATGAACAGTTCGCCACTCGTCGAGGTGTTGGTGACCAATTCGTTATTGACGATACTCGTGCTCTCTGATGTTTGAATTGAGTCTGATTTAACGATCCCTGATTCATAGAACAATTCGATGGTTTTCTTTTCGAAGGTGAATGTGAATTTTTCCATTGTATCTACCCTTTAATGTTGAGTTCTTCGCGCATCATATCTGCAACGCTTTTTGGTTTGGGAGCTGGTGGGGTTTGGGTTGCTTGGCTTGGCGTGTTGGCCTCGCCATTCGAGGATTGGCCGCTCATCATTGCAGCAATGTTGTTGATGTTGGTTTCGGTCGTTTGTTTGAAAATGGCGACCGCGGCAGATTTTTCTTTCTTCACGGCTTCTAAGATTTGATTGAATATTGCCTCGTTGGCATATTCGTTGGTTGCTTTCCCCGGTATAAGATTTGCGATGAAATTGCCGATAAGACAAGCGATGGCACAGTAGAGTAGTGCGCTTGGGAGGAATGAGTTTCCGATGGGTGACATCAAGGCAATTGCAGAGCCTAGGTATAGACAGAACCCATACATAATGGCTTTCCATAAGTAGTTCCAGAGCGTGCGGCCTGCGCCCTGCTTATATATCATTCTAAATGCGTCGTTATTAGTGGCTGCGTGGAACTTTTGAGATTTATGATCGTGAATACCGAGGATTGTGCTGTTTTTGTCATTGCTATCGGTCATGGTGACAATGGTTAGTGGGGCGTATTTGTCGACATTTACCTTGTGAGGGATGTTGACCCCTCTCTTGGTCTTTGAGAGTTGGCAGGCAACGTAAGTGTCGGTAACGGTGGTTTCTGCATCTGTCACTTTCCCGTCTTGCTCCGTTACTAGTACTTCCTTGTCAAAGCCGGAATCCAGACAAAAACCGTTATCGAAGGTTAAGTAGTACCCGTATTTCTTGCCATTAATCTTGATGGCTTGTTCTATTTTATTGCTCATGTTGGCGATTCTCCTTAGTTTTTGCTTTTGTCTACGACCCATAGCACGGTGAGCATTTTGAAAATAATCGGGGCGCATACGACGAGGACTGCAACAAAAAACATTCCTCTAAATACGTTGAGCATGTATGCGGGGTCATTTATGTAGGTTGCGCTTCCAATGATTGATATGACGGCTACGTATCCATAGCTGAATATAATGGCGATGGTTTCGATGAATTGTATTCCCATGTCCCATCCTTGAACTGCATGGCAAAGGGCGTATAAGCTCATCAGCACGATAATGATGGTGACAACGGTGAGCGACATAGTGTCGCCGCCGAATAGGCCTAGGAATAACCCGATGGGCAGGTAGATCAGGTTTTCCATATACTTCGTTGCTAGTGCGTCACCAAACCCTTGGAATATATTTCCGACTGAGCCGTTGGTGAATACGGCTGTACCAAGCCATGCGACAACGACTGATACCACCATGATAATAAGGGACCATCTTTGTAGTGCATTATTGAACGCTGCCCACGCTGCGGAGGGGCCGCTATTTAGGTGCCTGTTGTGGCTGTTATTGGTGGTGAAAGTGTTGTCGTGCTCTTCAGTGGATATGACTCTTCTGGTGTGATTTTTCATGCTATGGCGTCCTTGGGCGGTTAACCTGTTTTCTTATGCCTTCACCTTGGTGAGCCCGTCAACAGGCTCACTTTACAGCTCCGGATGACTTGGAGTATATGAATCACCTTGCCTTTAGCGTATCACTATAAACACCCATCAAAAGGGTTAATAGCGGCAATTAATAAAAAATAGATATAAGTCATGACGAAACACCCCTTCTCAGTTGTAGATTGGTTTTGAGAGGGTGCCGAACCTATTGCCTTTGGTTTCTAGGTGGAAATAATGCGCGGGGGTCACTGGTTCGAGAAAGACGCAGGTTCGTTAACTCGCTGCGTTCCGATTGGAGAATCACAACCCACACCGACCGCCCGATTTGACAGCATCCACGATCAATAACACTTCTTCAGCATGAGGTAAGAATGATTCCCCCTCTTCGGTTAAATACAACGTATTAACTCAGTTGAATTGTGAAGAAGTGATTGAACCAAAACGAAAAAAACTCCCGAAGGAGTTTTTGTCTAAGTCTGTAATTCGCCATTTAGCTAGTCAGCAAAATTACCAACTCACTAGCCCGTTAAACGAGCATGCAGTAAATCTTTAAGCTCAGAACGATCATGTTTCAATTGGTGCATCGAGCCGTCATCAATGGGTGAATCTTTCAGCTCTAGTTTACGAATCTCTTTATCAAGGTTGTCGTATGTCTTCATATCTGCTGCAAAGCCATCGTCAGTTTTAGCAAGCTCAGCAATTTTGTCTTTCATTTCAGGAAATTCGTGAACAAGAGAGTGATTTTCACCTAGCATAGAAACCTCTTAAGTTAAGTAAAGTGATTGGTAGTACACATTCATTATTTACCTTAGCAAGGGACTCAAATCACAAATGAGATCCAGTACACAGCCTAGAATATAGACAGTTCAGATTCACAAATTTACAACATAAATCGGCAGGGATGCGTTGTTTTACATAGAAGAAAGCCTCACGTAATCGCAAGGCTTTGTAGAAGTGAGTTCTTTATAAGAACAGTGACAGAAATGATAATAACAGCAGCTAAAAAGTATTTTCAAAAAAGGATTAGCTGCTACAACCACCAGAATGAACTCGATTCATTTGATCATGTGAAGACGTGTCAGAGCCTGTCGATTGGCATCCTGCCACGAACAATAGCGTTACAGACAAGATAAGCCATTTCATAATTAATCCTCTTTTAGTCATGACTAAAGCATAGTGCTTAAAAGCGCGGATACCTCAGTCATTAACTAAAGCCTTACCTGCCGATAAAGCCTTAGTTAATGAACAAAGCATCGCTTCATTAACTAACGACCAGTCTCTGTGCAAAAAACTTTCACCAAACGAACAAAAAACAGTCACAACTCTCTCTAAGCTTCACAAAAACCAGCCTTCCGATTCCTTTTGGTTATTACACAAATAACATCAATTCATTTTTAGAATCACCACCAAACCGATACATTAGTGTCATCTCCTAATGACGACCTCAAGGTAAACGATATGAAAAAGACCATTTTAGCAACACTGATTACCATCACATCAATGCAAACAATGGCAGCAGTTGAAGTAACCGACGAAAACTTCGCTCGTGCAGAAAGCGACCTTTACTTCACTCAACAGTTAGAGCATCAACCGGTTAATGTTTTTGAGCATAATCGCGAAAACGTAACGGTAGAGAACCAAATGATTATCCGCTCTAACACCGACCTGCTCTATTCAACCGCGGTTGTCGATGTCTCAGAAGGCGCAACATTCAAACTGGCGAAAGGCGATGCGTACCAGATCATGCATATCTTCAATAACAATCATGATAACCACATGGCCATTTATGGTGGCGAAGAAATTTACATCGACTCAGAAATCGCAGGTTCAGACTACATCTACATACTAATGCGAACTGCAACAAGTGCTGGCGCAGATGAAGCGCATCGACTGCAAGATGCGGCGGTCATTAATGCGAAATCAGCTAAGCCTTTTGAACCTGCTTCAGATTGGGATGATGCATCTCGAGATAACGTCCGAGCAAAATGGGAGAAGCTAGTTAATGACATCAAGACAGAAGAAGCCTTCACACCAAACATCACAGCAACATCAGATAACAAGCAGTTTATGATTGGTACTGCGGTGGGTTGGGCTGGTATGCCGGCAGAGCATGCTGTGTATACATCACGAGCGGGCACAGGTAAAACAGAATGTGCAAACATCACGTTTGAAGCACCCTCATTACGTTATGACGAAGGCGGTTATTGGTCAATTACGGCCTATTCAAGCCAAGGCTGGTTGATGACGAACAACAACAGTGCTGATTCAACGACATCAACACCCAATAAAGACGGTTCTTACACGATCCACTTTGCGCCAAAGGGGCAAACTTGTGACGCTGCAAATAACGTAATTGAAGTAAACGATGATGGCTGGAACTTTGCGGTTCGTGCATACCGTCCTAGTGATGAAGCGGTAGCATCAGGTGAGATGCACAACTTCCCACAGGTCACTGCTCAATAGCGGGGAATAACGACTGAGTTGCGAGTGATTAGTGTTAATTAACTGGCAATAACAGCTGCTAACAATAACAGCTACTAACAATAACCTAGCCTCTCATTTGAGAGGCTTATTGCTTTTCTTTTATGATGGTTTGGGAGGTAGTGATAATTTTTCGCTTAAGCCATTGATTCATCGGGTGCATTCTCTTGTTATGAGATTCCACCAGCACGATTTTTTTGAGCTCTTCCGGTGCATAATCAGGAAAAGAGAGATAATCGAACTCTTCATTAAGATAAAGAGCAAGCTGCTTGGAACACGGTAGAATCATGTCACTTTGTTTAATGACCTCTAATAGCGTGTGCAAATACGAGCTTCTTGCTTTCACTTTAAGCTGCTCTGTCGACAAATGCTTGGCGATATAAGGCTGAATATCATTCCACCCCGGTATCACCAAACTCGCGTATTCCGCTTCATCTATCTCTTGCTGTGAAATCACTTTGCCAGCTAATGGATGGCCGGTTTTAACCAACCCGACAAAGTCATCCTCACCGATAATCTGATGGGTAAACTGCTTATTCGTGTCGATTGGAGAAAAGTTGATAGCTGCTTGTATCTCGCCATCCAACAATTTTTTCAGCGTTTGAGAGCCCCAATTAACAATATTGACTTGAGCATTGGGCGCTTCTTGAATGAGACCAAGGCATAAACGCGCACCAAGCCAGTTCGAGATAAAACCGTTAATTGCAATCGTGATGTTGCCTTGATACTCGGCAGGGTCAAAGCTTGGGGTTTCAAGAATCACGTCGTCCAAGCTTTCCATGATCATTGGCAGCCGTTCACCAAGCTCTAACGCACGTGGAGTTGGCTTCAAACCGGAATGGACACGAGTAAACAATTCGTCATCAAAGTATTCTCTCAATCGCCCTAGTGCTTTACTCACTGCGGGCTGACTCAGCGCCAATTTATTGCCAGCAATGCGAGTATTTTTGGTTTCTAGCAAAACCAGAAAAACGCGGATTAAATTGAGATCCAATTGTTTCATAGTTACCTGTCATTAAAGTTTGGTCAGGGAGATATTTAGCCGTCTGGCGATAAAAGCTAACTTAGCGAATATCTCTCTCATTATGGCTCATTTGACGATTGATTCGCTTAACGATCTTTAACTCTTTCTTACTCTCTAGACAAACTAAACAATAAATCATCATAGAAAAAAGCAGAACTTCAATTCCTTAAAGTTCTGATTTAACAATCCATGACTGCTTACGCTCTGCGCTTCTTGAAAGCGTGCCAGCCGGCGCTGAGAATTGTTTTTACCACCACACTTAATGCGCTAAGTTTAGGGTCGGTATTCTTGCCAGAGGCGATGCGCCACATCTGATGTTCATACCAAACCAGCCCTACCATCGCCATCTTGTCTAAAGCGGGTTTACCTGTAGTTGGCACCGCTAGCGGCATGCCGTGGCTAGGGTTTTCAATTAACTTGTTAGGGAAATCTGGATCAACCGCCATTGTGCGCGCAATACCAATAAAATCGGTCGCCGAGGTGTTTAATGCTTCATTCATTGCTTGCGCGGTTCGAAAACCACCCGTGACCACCAGCGGAGTGCTCACAAGCTTTCTCGCCTTCACCATGTAATCCATAAAATACGCTTCACGCTTTACCGTGCTGGACTTGATTGATTCAGCTTTGCTCTTTGAACCCATCATTGATGGACTTTCATAGGTGCCGCCAGAGATCTCAATCAGGTCGATACCGTTATCACTCAGTGTTTGCACAACCTGCATCGACTCTTCTTCAGTGAAGCCACCTTTCATGAAGTCGGCGCTGTTGAGCTTAATCCCGACAGGGAAATCGTCACCGACCTCTTTTCGAATCGCACGATAAACCTCAAGCACAAAACGAAGTCTGTTTTCGAGTGAGCCACCCCATTTGTCTTGGCGTTGATTGTGTCTCGAAGACAAAAACTGACTGACAAGGTAACCATGGGCACCGTGAATCTGGACACCAGTAAAACCCTCTTGTTTTGAAAGCTTTGCACTCAGCGCGAATTTATCAATGATTGCGATTATTTCCGCCTCAGTCAGAGCTCGTGGCGTATTGAAGCCTTTTTCTAATCCGCGCTCTAAAGAGATAGCGGAAGGGGCAACCGGGCTATCGCATAAGAATTTAGGAATTTGTTTACCTGGGTGATTCAGTTGCATCCATATCTGCGAACCATTCTGTGTTCCGGCACTCGCCCACTCACGAAATACGGTTAAGTCACTGTGCTCATCTAACACAACGTTTTTAGGTTCACCAAGCGCCCCCCTATCGACCATCACATTACCCGTCATGGATAGACCAATTCCTCCTTGAGCCCAACGCTGATAGAGCGTGACTAAACCTTGCTTAGGGTTATGGTGTTTATCACCTAGCTGTTCACTCATTGCCGATTTGAACAGGCGATTTTTAATCACTTGACCATTAGGAAGAGAAAAAGGGTCGTTGAGGCAGATTGGATTCATGCGCGTGGTTACTTTCTTTGGTTTATATATTCAGTCCAGTATGCCCTATTTTATTCTACAGTTCTGAGCATTTAGTGCCTATTTCGAAGCAAGTTTCGCTCAATAAAAAATGCCAGCGGCATAGCAGCTGGTATTAATCGATTATAAACAAAATCTTAAACAGGCGATTTAAGTCATCACTTTATCGTGGATTTTTTGACCTTAGTAAATGGTGTCGATTTCCATTTATCGGTTCTTACCTCTTCACCGGGCGTGTACATACGTAACACTGAATACCATTGATGATCGGGGATAGGTAAGAAGTTAGGATCATCTTCATGCCCTTTTACATCGCTACTCATGTAAATGGTGTAGCTGCCATCAGCATTAGGCGTTAGCGTTCTGTCTCCACGGGAATGACGGTTTAAGTCGTTTTTCTCCATCAATCGAGTTTCACCACTGTAGGCCGTGTATGACCAAAAACCACCCTCTTCTATCGGTGGCGCATCGAAGGTCACCGTGTAATCATACTTACTACCGTCGAGCGCACCACCTTCACTATCGAAGAAGTCACCGCTGTACATAGTGTGTTTTGCAGGCAGCCCCCATTGGCCCATTAAGGTGCCGTAGGCGTGCTGAAAGCTTGGAACCTTGGTCATTTCATCGCGAGTGCCTAATACGTCACGTGAATCATCAAAGCCCGCATTAATGATTCGTTCCAGTCCGTCTTTTTGACCAGATTCGATCATACTAAGCTGCTCTGCCGTAAATGGATGATTGGCTTTGCCTAATTCAACATCTCCTAAGCCAATGTACTCAAACAGTTCAAGCAGCTTTTGGTCATGTGCCTTCATAGTTCCTTCAGACAGAATGAAATTGGTTCGCTCGACCCAATTAGAGTCTTCAGGATCTGGATACTCGCGCTCAATAGGAACTGGCCCTTTCTGACCTAAGTATTCCGACAACGTCCTAATATTCCATTGATCCATTAACTTTTGAGCAGTTGCAGAATCGTCACCGCCAAGGTCCATGATTCGCCCCATCATCTTGACCAGCGGATGCTCGACATAGATGACTTGGTCGACACTCGCAGGGACTTCACCTTTCCATCCTTCAACCGCATACATGAAGCTGCCGCCTTTTGTACCTCGCTGTGGAGAGCCAAAAGCCGAGTCAGTAAAGTGCTGCATATTCATAGTATGGAACAACCAGTATCGATTTTCATCATGATCTGGAATCGT
Source organism: Vibrio sp. 1F263 (assembly GCF_041439035.1). NCBI lineage: Bacteria > Pseudomonadati > Pseudomonadota > Gammaproteobacteria > Vibrionales > Vibrionaceae > Vibrio > Vibrio sp. 1F263. Next base: position 64,971 of record NZ_JBGONI010000016.1, read on the forward strand.
AATGATGACCGGCTCTGCCGCTAGGTCCATCCAACCCATCAAATGTAACGTGTCATTGTTAATCGTCGGATGCGCAGTGTAAGTGTCGTCAGCAAGTATTCGAATATTTTGGAATCGATTCAAAGGGTAGTCTAGCTCAACGACGGTTTTGTAAAAGTATTTGTAGGCTTCATCTATCGAGTACGCGTACTCGTAGGCAAGTTGGGCCAATAGCTGATTATCCTTTTTGAGCGACGCTAAACTCGCCATCTCAACGGGGAGAGTTTCCGTCTTTATCTCCATTGCTGTTTTTGTTGCCACAGCTACGCTCGTCGCGTCCACGGATTGGCTCGCGAGTACCGGAGACGGAAGTGCAACCATGAAAGCACAAGCCAGTGCTGTCGCAAGTATGTTTTTTTTCATCATTTAATGTCCTAACTAAAAACGAGTACGGAAGGTGATCCAAGTGTTGTTGTCAGTATCACCACTAAAGATGATGATGTTGTCAATATCGACCTTGTAGCCCAGTTGCATTTCAGCAGAGAAATCTCGAGTGTTCTCACCATCTAATCCGTAGGTGTATTGGGGGGCGAGTAGAAGATAAAATTGGTCAGCAAAATCGTACTTTAGATAGTTGATACTGCTGATGATTTACGTGTCCTCAAACTTATTATTCTCCTCCCACATTTGTCCGTACGTTATGGCGCTATAGAGTTTAAATTTGTCGCTTAATTTGAATGCTTGCATCACACCAATAGAGGCGTAGTTCGATGTTAGATCGTCGTTGGAGAAGTCGTGTCCAGCATCAACAAATAAGCCGGTGCCCGTTTTCTTATTGGGTGTGAAGAATCGTGCTCGATAGTTTTCAAAGTTGTTTTTGCCTTCCAGCTTACCCAACACACCCCAATCGCCACGATTCACGCCAAACTGGAAGGTAGCGCCAAGCCCTTTATTGCCCGCAATAATTTCACCTCCCGTATAAACAGCCATTGGATCAGCCATGTCACTTGCAGGTTCTTCTTGAGCGGAAACACAAAATGCAAAGGGGATAAACGTAAAGATAGAGAGTGTAAAACTGGAAAAGGTGCCCGTGAGCAGACGTAACGGTTTCTTCATATTGTTGTCCGGTAGTAAGGTGCGCTTGTTACAGCACACCTTGCATTAGTCGTATTTGGCGTTAGTCAGCAACCACTGATTTGTCTGCCATACCAATACCACCGGCTTTCTGTCTTGGTGGAAACGCTTTGAGTGACTTCTGATATTCCGCCGCTGATTTTTGCAGCTTTGGTAATACCCAAGACTTCTCTTTCATCCATAAGAACCAACCACGAGTATCAGGGCTACGCTCGTAAGGATCAGCCTTGATGTTGATGAGCATCCCTAGTGGCCACTCTTCAGGAGGCGCAATCCACTCCGTTTTGGTTTTTAGGTGCACTTTCCAATCATCAACTCGGAACGCATTCAAATCTTGCTCGTTGTAGAAGAAGAACTCATGACGTTGACTCGGCTCGCCTTTGGTCAACATATCCAGCTGGTTATAACCATCCAAGTGGACTTGGTAACGCTCGCCGTTTAACTCTTTTCCATCTAGCAACTCTTGCTTAATGTCGCCTTCACCCACTGCAGCCATAATGGTTGGCACCCAGTCTTCAGATGTCATGAAGCCATCGGTGTATTCACCTTGAGGGATTTTATCTGGCCAGCTGACCAACATTGGCACACGGAAACCGCCATCCCATGTCGTGCCTTTTTGTCCTCTGAATGAGGCAGAGCCTGAATCAGGCCAGTGATCTAGGTTTACGCCATTGTCAGATGTGAAGAGAATGATGGTGTTGTCGATTTCGCCCAAATCTTCAAGCTTGTCGAGTAGCACACCGATCTGGTCATCCAGTTCGATCAAGCCATCGTAGTAGGTGTTGATTTGGCTCGCACCTTGATATTCCGGACGTACGTGCGTTTTTTGGTGCATACGAGTCGGGTTGTACCACATGAAGTAAGGTTGTTCGTCTTTCTCCGCTTCATGTCTATCAAGCCAATTTGTAGCAAACTCCAAAAATTCGCCATCAACGGTTTGCATGCGTTTAGCACCTAAAGGACCTTTATCTTCAATCGTTTGCTTTCCAACCACACCAAATCTTGGGTCTTCTTGCATGTCCACACTCTCGGTAGCAACAGTGTGAAGAACATTGCGAGGGCGACCTCTGAAGTTAGGGTCTGTTGGGAATTCCGGCTGTTCAGGCATCTCCATAACATTAAGGTGGTAAAGGAAACCGAAGAATTCATCAAAGCCGTGCACCGTTGGCAGGTGACTATTGTTATCGCCTAAGTGACTTTTACCGACATGCACGGTCGCATAGCCTTTGTCTTTCAACATTTCGGCTAGGGTTGGATCTTCTTTTTGAAGGCCAAGTGAAGAGCCCGGCTGACCGACAGACGTTAAGCCTGTTCGGAATGGATATTGCCCCGTGATAAAGGCAGATCGACCTGCAGTAGAGCTGCCTTGTGCGTAGTAATCGCTGACCATCATGCCGCGTTCGGCAATTCGATCAATGTTCGGCGTATCCACCGCGCCTAAACCACGGTGGTAGGCTGACAGATCCGTTGGGCTCACATCATCGAGCATGATGGCAACCACATTGGGTTGGCTCGCTGCATGTACGTTGACGCTCGCCAGTACTGAAAGCGCCAGAGCGGATTTAACAAAAGACTTATACATTTATAACCCTCATTCACTATGAGTAAATCGCTGAAGTCACAACGAAAATTGTGCATGTCTCAGCGAACCATTGTTGAGGTAAATGGTATAAGAAAGACGCCAAAAATGGCTTGATAGCCACTATTACGATTCTTAATAGTGGCCGTTAGAAAGGGGAGTTATTTAAAGGGAATAGTAGCGTGATGCTAGGATTGAATAATCGACGTGATTTCTTTTTGAAGCCAATCCGTGAACGGATTATTGCGGTTTGCTTGATGAGTAAACAGTGCCAATTCTCGACGATAGGTGTCTTTCAACAGTTCCGGCGGTAAATCGATACAACGATAAGAGTGATCAAGCAAATAGCGGCATTTCGACGATGTCACATAGATGAAGTCGCTGTCCTTAACAACTTCTAGCATCAAATTCATATTGTTGCTTCTGAGCCCGATGTGTTTATCTAAGTCGTATTTTTTGATCAACATTTCCGTCTTGGACGGCTGAATGTAACCAGGGATCATATTGATACAGAGTGGGTATTTCAGAATGTCCTCAAGGGAATTGCCTTGAATTGGGTGGTCAGCTCTTAGCACCAACATGAACTTATCAAAACCAACTGGGCGTTCAGTCAGGGTTTTATTGACGTCCATAGGAAGATAGCTTACTCCCCAACACATTCGGTTGGTCTCTAGGGACTGGACGCCGTTATCTAACCAAGGTGAGCATTGGAACGTCACTTGCGGCGCTTCTTTGGTCAGCTTTTTGATTAATGGCACACCCACTGGGATCAACAACGGGGAAGGCAACATGATTTGAACCTCCCCTCTTAAATCTTCCAAGCCCCACTCATCATTGGGTATGTAAAGGTTATCTAGCTGCTCTAATAGCAGAGGCAAGGTTTCGATAAGCTTCAAGCATTTCGGGGTGGGTTCAAGCCTTGCTTTATCTCGAACAAACAACTCATCATCAAATTGTTCTCTGAGCTTACGAAGCATGACACTGATCGTCGGCTGACTTACGTTCAAGGCTTTGGCCGCACTCACCGTTTGGCGAGTTTCATTAAGCACCAAAATGAGCCGTAGTAAGTTTAGGTCTTTGGTCATGCCCTACTCCAAATGATTTAGAAAAGTGGAAAGTACGCTGGCGAATACCCTTTTTTCATCGCTTCTACCATAGGCAGTAATTTGGGTAATGCGTGACGAAAAAACATCTCATACCCTTGGCACAAATGATTCATCGGACTGCCATCTTCGGTTGTTTCTATTCTGTTTTTAGGGCAACCACCTTGGCAGAGTTCAACAAAATCGCAACGTCGACAAGTGCTGTTTAACTCTTCATATTTGTTGGTGCCAAACGCGATTTGTTCTGGTGAGCTCGCCATAGTTGCAAGCTTATCACTGTTCATGGTACCCAATTGATGATCTTGATACCCATAATGGTCACAACTGTAAACATTGCCGTCATGCTCAACCATTAATTGCTGTCCACAAGTCGCGCTGTGATGGCACATTTGGCTTTGGTAACCCATCAACACCATTAAACAGTTTTCAAAAAACTGGATATACACTTTACCGACATCATTGACGCTCCATACATCAAACAAGTCACAAAGAAATTGCCCCCATTGCTCGCCCGTTAACGACCAGTCGTGCCCTGTTCGTCTGTCTAACTCATGATCGATACAAGGCTGAAACTGCATGTAACCACTGCCATTTTCAACCAAAAACTGATAGATCGTTTTACCGTGTTTGTAGGTTTTATTGTTCACGACCGTTAACGTATTAAAATCAACATTGTGCTTCTTTAGATAAGACATGCCACGCATTGTGCGTTCAAAAGACGACTCGCCATTTTTGTCGATCCGAGCGATGTCATTCAGAATATTGGGGCCATCGATACTGATGCCCATCATGAAATTATGTTTAGCAAAGAAACTCGCCCAGCGATCGTTAATCATGGTTCCGTTGGTCTGCATCGTATTCACGATGCGCTTTTTCGTCGCTTTGCTTGCCTGTGCTTTCATCGCCGTTTCATAGAAATCGAGCCCTCTTAACATAGGCTCGCCACCGTGCCAGATAAAATCCACTTGTTGATCTTTCATTGGCTGCGCGTCGATATGAGCAACGACAATTTGCTCCATCATGTCCAGAGACATTGACGATCTTTTATCGCCATCTTGTCTATTGAGATAATAGCAGTAGCTACAATCCAGATTGCACTGAGCCCCTTCTGCTTTAATGAATAAGCTAAAAGGATAAGTAGATGTGTTCATATCGATTCCCGTACTTTTTTGCCAACATATCAACCGAAAATCAATCAAACAATAGCGCCTCACGCCCCCTACCTGCACACGTCGTAGAGTCGCTTCACCACCCTAAAATAATGTTAACTAAAACAAATACTTGAGTGGTAAAATTAGACTATTAACATCCTTAATATCGGCTATTACACTCCTTAATCTCACTTGCTCATATGATAAATGCCTAATTCTGTTCCTACGATCTAAGGTGTTCCATGAGAAAGCTCCTCTATAAGAAAAGTGTACTGACCAGCTTAGTGTGTTCTTTATCCAGTATTATCGCGATGCCATCCCTTGCCCAACAATCTATTAATCCTGAAGAAGAGCTCGCTTACAATCTAGGTGTTCAAGCATTTATCTATGGTACGGGTCCATTAACCGTGGCTGCGGTTAGGCAAACGACCACATCTGTTAATGCGCCGATGGACAACGCTATGGCACCATTGAATGAGATGGGTAAAACACGCGTTCTATCCGGACCTCAGGATAGGATTGTACCGACCGTCAACAACGATACGCTCTACTCACAAGCTCACTACGATCTGGATTTATCAGGTCCAATGGTGATTGATATTCCTCGCACCGATAACCGTTACTACATTGTTCAGCTATTGGATGCTTACTCAGATTCGATTGAAGATCTGCACGTGAAGAATGTAGGCGACCAAGGTTCAAAAGTGCTTTTGGTCAACAAAGGATGGGCTGGTGAAGTACCAGAGGGAATTGATCGTGTCGTAGAATCTCGCACTCCTATGGTTTGGTTGATTCAACGAACGGGCGTGTTTGGCGAACAAGACCTCAATGACGCACTGGTTATTCACGATAAATTCCTCAGCTACCCACTCGATCAACTCGGCGCAGAGCATGACATCGTAGAGCTCAAAGCTTCGACAGGTCGTATCCCACCCATGGCGAGGCCTGAAGGGCTAGAGTGGTATTCGCTAATTGACCGTGAACTACGAAAAAACCCGATTCCAGAAGATGCTGCCATCGTTGATCAATTCCAACAAATTGGTATTGGAGGATCGACCCCCTTTAACCCTGAAGCGCTAACCTCAGCACAGAAAAAAGGGCTAATGCGCGCGATTGAGTCTTCACAACAGATCATTCAATACGCTGGTCGAAGCATCGGCGATGTCAATAATGGCTGGTCGATGATGTACGAGGGTGGCCGCTACGGAAATGATTACCTGAGCCGAGCGAGCATCAATATGCGTGCGGCTGGTTTGAATGTACCAGAGCGAGCACTCTACCCAAATCGATACACAGACTCGAATGGCGAGCAACTGTCGGGATCCAATCAATATCGAATGACCATGCCTGCCGATGCACCCGCTGACGCCTTTTGGTCTTTGACCATGTACGACGCTAAAAACCTGTTCATGGTTGAGAACTTCATTCAACGCTACTCCATTTCAACCAATCGTAAAGATGAGCTGAAATACGCAGAAGACGGCACCTTGCCAATATGCATTCAATACGTAAAACCGTCCGATCCGACGTGTAACTGGCTACCCGCGCCTCAAGATGACTTCTATCTTCACATGCGCCTGTATGAGCCAACTCAAGCCGTTCTCGACAATGAATATCCCCTGCCACAAGTTGAAAAGCTCTAGCCCCAACTTGGTCAATTAAGTAGGTCAAGTCGATTGCCACGGCGTTCTTAATGTTCGCTCGTGGCAATTCGTTCTCTCCCCAAATACATGGCTCAAGCTGCTAGCAACATAACTCATACACTGAAAATGAGGTTCTATTCTTGAAAACACCTTTCATCACACTGTCTCTGTTAGTAACAGGGATAGTCAACTCTCTCGCTCACGCGGGAGGGTTAAATCTATCTCAGATTGCGACAACCAAAAGCGTTGGCACAGCCGGCGCAGGAAACGTAACCGTGAACGATGCATCCGCCGTGATCACCAATGCTGCGGGGTTATCGGCTATTGAAGAAAGCGCTTGGATTCTCGGCGTTCAATACCTCGATGTTGAAACCACTTTTGTCCGTGACGATAACTCGGCTTCGACCACAGGAAGCAGCGCCGATGTTCTCCCTCATTTGTCTTACGCATCAAGGCTCAATGACCAATGGGTCGTCGGCGCAGCATTGCACGCAGCTGGCGGCACTGGCGTTAAATACTCACACGGCGTTGGCGCACACCCTGCTTTATTGTTCAAAGAAAATAGCATTTCGGCACTCAACTTTACGTCGTCATTGTCATATCAGGTCAATGAACAACTGTCTCTTGGTGGTTCTTTGATATTGCAGCACGCAGCGCTTGAAACTCAAGCATTGAATGGTCGAGAGCTTCAAGGAGATAGCCTCGACCTAGGATTCGGCCTGAGTCTCAATCACCACATCAGTGACAACACACAATTGGGTGTCAGTTATCAGGGCCAATTTGATCACGACCTTTCCCTTGATAACGCCAACGCTTTTGGCATTAGCTCTGAACTAACATGGGTTCGAAGCTTAAACTTAGGGTTGAAGCATTCATTAAATGAAGACTTAAACCTTCTACTCAGCTCCAACATGGAGACATGGCAAGATTATGATGACAAATACTCAACCACCTATTCTCTTGGGGTTGGTGTGGAATACGCATACGAGGATTGGTTGCTGTACAGCGGAGTGAGCGGTGACACGAGCCCTGTAAGCAGTCAAAACAGAGATGTGTTACTCCCGCTCGATAAACAGTGGCGTATCGGATTCGGCGCTGAGAAGAAGATATCCAACGACTTACATCTAGGATTGAGCTACCAATACCAAGATTTAGGCCATGGTGAAATTAATGCTGACTCAGGACTATTTCAGCCTTCTGACAGCTATTCGACCAACAGAGTTCACTTCATCACTTTATCTCTTCGCCATTAAAGCGAACTCTTGAGCGTTATTCACTTCTAGCTTCTAGCTTCTAGCTTCTAGCTTCTAGCTTCTAGCATCTAGCATCTAGCATCTAGCATCTAGCATCTAGCAGGAAACGGTACGAAAAAAGGATTGGCTGTGACAGCAATCCTTTTAAATTCATGAATATCATTCCGCCAACCAGAAAGGCTCTAACGCCCTTTACGCTCATGGTAATTGTCGTTATTGTGATTCTCTACGTCATCATCACAAGGACTGTCTGAGAGTTATGAACAGCACGATTGAAACTATTCTGGGGCACCGCTCCATTCGTCAATATACAAATCAACCGATTGAAAAAGCACAACTTGATGTGATTATTCAGGCTGGCCTCGCGGCTTCATCATCGAGCTTACTGCAGGCTGTTTCTATCGTGAGAGTGACAGACACAGAGAAGCGCAAACTGTTAGCTGAATACGCAGGTAACCAAGCTTACGTTGAGAATGCGGCTGAGTTTTTAGTGTTCTGTATCGACTATCAACGCCACGCTCAAATCAACTCTGAAGTGAAAACCGACTTTACTGAACTGACCCTGATTGGCGCGGTAGATTCTGGCATCATGGCGCAAAACTGCATGCTGGCTGCCGAGTCTCTAGGTTTGGGTGGCGTATACATTGGTGGGCTGCGTAACAGCGCACAACAAGTCGATGAACTGTTAGAACTACCACAACACACCGCCGTATTGTTCGGAATGTGCTTAGGTCACCCGGCACAACAACCAGAGGTGAAGCCTCGCCTTCCTGCTCATGTGGTGATGCACGAAAACCAATATCAACCACTGAGCCTAGATGAAATTGCCAGCTACGACGATTCAATGCAAAGCTACTACGCGAACCGTTCAAGCAATCAGAAGCAGAGCAGTTGGTCACAGCAGCTCACACAGAAGCTGTCTGGTGAATCTCGCCCGCATATCCTGCCTTACTTGAACAGTAAGCAACTGACCAAGCGTTAAGCCGTTAAGCCGTTAAGCCGTTAAGAGCTTGCAACAAACCACAGCAAACAGCAGTACAAACAAAAATGTCAGCGTAATATACGCTGACATTTTTGTTTATCCGGAGGCGGCTAGATTACAGATATTTCTCAATCGGTAACAACTGTAGGAAGCCTGACTGCATTCGTTCCCACTTACCCGTTTCAGGTTCGCTGTCCCAACTTTGCTCACCTGAATACCAATACACATCACCGTCTTCCAGTTCCAAGCGCCAGCTATTATCTTCACTCATCGCTTGCTCAATGGTGTCAGCTAACGTTTCAGCAATCTCTTTGTTCTCGATGATCAAAACCGATTCAGTATTGAGATAGGTAGAGCGCAAGTTGAAGTTAAATGAGCCGATGCTCGCGATGCTGCGGTCGAATACGACTGATTTAGCGTGCAAGCCATAGGCCGTCTCAGGTGCACATTTAGACACGTCTTGAGTCGATGCTTCACACAGCTTAGATTCTGGTTTTAGCTCAAACAGGTCGATGCCATGATCCAACATGTCGTAACGTCTGCCCGCATAAGCGGAGTGATTAGTCACCAGATCATTAGAGGCCATAGAGTTCGTTAGCGCTTTTATCTCAACGCCCTTGTTGTTCAATACCTGCCACTCTTCAAGCTGACCATCATCGAATACAAGGTAAGCCGATTCCAACAAGATCTCTTGTTTCGATTCGCTCGCCAGTTTCCCTAGAAGAATCGCGGTCGCTTTCGGTTCATCGGTATTGTCTGAATCGTCAGGGACGGGCTGATCGTAAACAAAACGCGCATTCACCCATGTCATCTCACCAATCACCTCTTTCAGTAAGCTATCCGCAGCCTTACGATCTAATGGTAACTCAGGGTAATTTTGATAATGCGGAACGACAATATTATCTATCTTTGAGAGATCAGGTTGTTCGTCATCACCCAGCATATCGACAGGGTAAGACCAACGGCTATTCCAGTACTCGACAAAGCTGGTTTGGATAGTGGTAACGACTGAGCCCATCACCAATACATCGCGATCTCGGAAATTGATTTCATCAGAAAGGTCGAAGTATTCATCACCAATATTACGCCCACCAACCACAGACAAGGTGCCATCGACAGTAAACGACTTGTTGTGCATACGGCGGTTTAAGCGAGAGAAATCACCAAGGAAGCTCAACCACTTACTAAAGCCACGGCGTGTTGGTGTTGGGTTGAAGATTCGGATCTCGACGTTCGGGTGTGCATCCAGTGCTGATAATAAGCCTTCACGCTCATTGAGGTTAATGTCGTCGAGCATGACTCGCACCTTAACACCACGATCAGCAGCTGCTAACAAACGACTCGCTAGGTACCTGCCCGATTCGTCAGAGTTCCAGATGTAATATTGAATATCAATGGTGTGCTCTGCACTTTCAACCAACGCCAATCGCTGTGCCAAAGCATCCCAACCAGACTCTTGCAGACGAACCGCAGTAGTGCCTTGATCTAAAGCTTCAGGCTGAAATTCATTGGTTAGAACCGATAAAGAACTAGGTGCAGGAGAGGTTGGCGGTTCTGTTGGATGATCGATGCCTTCAGGAAGTGAAGAACACCCACCTAAAACGGCGATTAAGATTAACGTTAAACTGATGCGTTGGAGCACAGGCATGTATCTGACTTCCTTTTCACGATGGCGTCTTTAGAAACTTTCCGGACAGCTTTTCAATGAACAAGCTATTCCGATCTATTCATTGATTATTACTGCTAAAGCCTGAAATTTATAGGTAATTATCCAGTATAAATTTAAAGGTCAGTAAATTGCCTACAGATCACTTAAGTTGAGTGAGTGCTAAACAGTATAAACTCAGCGGCTTTTCGACCATTTCAATGGTGAGTTCAGTTCGGTCTGGGTTGCAGTTCAACGCCAAAGCGTAGCCGTGTAAATAATCCACCAGCAAATCCAGCGCGTTTTTGGTTTGCTCATCGGTTAACGCTAACGGGCTCAACACCGCTTCAAAGCGTTCACTAAATACTTCCATTGGCCCGAGGGATTTCATGGTCAATAAGGTCTCTAACAAGCCTCTATATTCGTTGAGCATCGACAAGTAACTCACACTGAGCCGATATAGGTTATCTTGCCAGTCTTGATTCAGCTCTGGCTGTGCCACTTCTTCAATCAAAGAAACTGTGATTGCCTCAAGCAGATCGTTTTTGTTTTTGAAGTAATAGTATATAGCCATCGCATCGACCCCGAGTTCCGTCGCCAACCCTCGAACACTTGGCACTTTGCCACTCTCTCGCATCATGCTTTTAGCAATAGTGAGAATTCTCTCTGCGCTGAGTTGGCTTGATCCACTCTTTGGTCGACCTCGTTTCTGATCCTTGACAGTCATACCGTCACCTCTTAAACTTTATTTCTACACTGTAGAATATTTTAATTTATTACCGTGTAGATGCCAAGTTTCTCATTGATATCGGAGTTAAAAATGTCAAATATTGTATTCATCGCAACCAGCCTTGACGGTTACATTGCAGACAAGCAAGGTGGCTTAGATTGGCTGCAAGCGATTCCAAATCCAGACGGTGACGACATGGGTTACAACGCTCATACTGATCATATCGATGCACTGGTCATGGGACGTAATACAATGGACATGGTGTTGAGCTTTGGCATTGATTGGCCTTACAGCAAGCCAGTCTATGTACTGAGCAACACTTTAAATGAAGTACCTCAAGAGCTTGAAGGTAAAGTATTTTTGATGAAGGGCGAGCTTAAACAGATTGTCGCGGATTTGAATAACAAAGGCCTAAAGAACTTGTACATTGATGGCGGCATTACCATTCAAAACTTCATGAAAGAAGACCTGATTGATGAGCTGATCATCTCGACCATTCCTGTCGTGCTTGGTGGTGGGTCCCCGTTATTTGGTTACTTAGTATCTCCCGTCGACTTTACGTTGAAAGGCGTCACGACGTACCTTGATGAGATAGTGCAAACTCATTACTTGCGTAAGCGTTAAAGCTGTTGTTGCTCTAAGGGCATGAAAGGATCAACACCGAAAACATTGTTCACGCGACGTAAGCTTTACCGTCTCTACACAAGCCTCCCCTAAAGTAGTACCCTTTATCGTCTCTCATTCTTGATGGTAGCTGGATATTATGAAGCTTTTGGTCGATCGCACTGGTGAACAGTTTTTAGAAATTCTGCAAGAATCTGGAGACACGCTGACGGTTCAATTCATTACCAATGAAGGCAATCGAAAGGGTAAACCGTTCCAAGATAACTTGAGTGGATTGTTCCTCACGGGGTGGAAGCCGCGCACTACTTCAACCGCCATCGGATTAGAACGCTTTAAGCAAGGCAAACTTGAAGATCCCAAAGTGAGTTTCGCATTGCACCAGCTCTATCCACTGGGTCGATACGTAAAATTACCTTCTGGTGATATCGCAACAATCGCGAGTTACGCCAATACCCATGCCGATGGCTACTATATGTTTGTGCGCCTCAACGATGAGTTAACCCGACTTAAGATTACGCCCGATTGGGAACTGCAACCTTCCGCTCAAAGGTTAGCCTTGCCTTATTACCCTGCGCCAAGAAGCCAGCAAGAACTCGACAATATTGACGATTTTGATGCGTGGGCGGGCGGTTTTTAAACACTGAAAGTCAGTAAGCGCTATTGAGATCACATCCACCTATCGAATCTCAATACAACAATATGTGCTCTCTAAACATTGATACGAATACCCGTTCTCAAACGATGCAAATAACGGTTTGGCTGTGTGCTGCTAAAGAGTGTTTCATTCTTCCCTACAAGCTCAAACGGGGCTGTATAAAATCGATAAACGCCGAGATACGTTTAGAGACAGAGGACGACTTGTAGTAAACCGCATTCACTCGCTCTCGATCTGTGTTAGCAAGTTTGTCTTGTTCCAGAATAGGGATTAGACGACCCGCAGCCATATCTTCCTGCACCATAAACCCCGACAGACAAGCAATCCCATTTCCAGCTAAGACTAGTTGACGCACGGTTTCACCATTACTGGCTGTCACAGTAGGCGCGACATCACTTTGATTTGGTAAAGGCCAATGGTTAAGCACTTTGTTACCCGCAAACCCCACAATTTGATGCGAACTCAAATCTTCAGGTTTGGTGGGCAACCCACGCTTAGCGAGATAATCAGGTGACGCCACAATATGGAGTAAGCTTTTTCCTAACGGACGAGCGTGCAGTGTTGAATCGGACAACTTACCAATTCGAATCGCAACATCGGTTCTCTTTTCGAGAAGATCAACAAAGCCTTCGTTGGAAGTGAGTTCCAACTCAATGTCTGGGTAAGCCTCTTTGAATGACTGCACCAACGGCACTAGCTGATGGAATACGAATGGGCTGGCGGCATCGACTCTTAAACGACCTTTAGGCAACTCACCGCGCGACACGATTTCTTCTTCCGCGCTCTGGATCATTTGTAATCCCACCCTGACTGAATCGACAAACTGCCGCCCTTCCTCCGTCAATTCCACGCGTCTCGTTGTTCGGTTGAATATTGAGACGCCGAGTTGCGACTCAACCTTACTCACCGAACGAGATACCTTGGCGACTTGCACATCCAACGCCTCTGCCGCCGCAGAAAAACCACCAGCAGCGACAACGGTGAGTACCATTTCTAAATCATCTGAACGGGTTAACATGAGGCTCCTTCGCTATCTTCATTTTGTTTAATGTCATCTCGCTTGTGCTCATCACAGCTCAAATCATCTATGTCTTTTCGATCTCATCAGCTTAATCCAATGATCGGTTAACTCTTTAATTATTGCAAATTTAACAAAGGTTATTTGTTAATAACGGTATTTTTCACAAATATATTTTGCTCGATAATCCTCGCCATCAAACGAAGCGCTCCTATTGCAGTCACAAGCTGCCCCATTTTATCGCGCTCGGTATTTAACAAAGAACAGTAAGAGAGATGATTATGCCACTAGCATTACTCGCATTGACGCTCAGCGCCTTTGCCATCGGAACCACAGAATTTGTCATCGTAGGCTTGATTCCTACCATGGCGAGCGACTTGAATGTATCTCTGCCATCGGCAGGCCTATTAGTCAGTTTATACGCGCTTGGCGTTGCTATTGGCGCACCAGTATTAACGGCATTAACCGGAAAGTGGAATCGTAAAGCGGTATTGCTAACCGTGATGGCATTGTTTGTCATTGGTAACTTATTGGCGTGGCAAGCTCCAGGCTATAACACGCTGATCACCGCACGAATTTTGACCGGCCTCGCCCATGGTGTGTTCTTCTCGATTGGATCGACCATCGCGACAGGTTTGGTTTCAAAAGATAAAGCAGCCAGTGCCATCGCGATCATGTTTACGGGTTTAACGGTTGCATTGGTGACCGGCGTACCACTGGGCACTTACATCGGTCAAACCTTTGGCTGGCAAGCGACCTTCTTGATCGTTGCTCTGCTTGGTCTTATTGCTCTTATCGGTAGCGCTATCTTGGTTCCAAGCAACCTTAAGCAACCACCAGCGGCGAAGATTTCGGCACAGCTAAAGGTTCTAACTCAACCACGCTTACTGTTGGTTTACGCTATCACAGCACTAGGTTATGGCGGCACATTCACAGCGTTTACGTTCCTTGCTCCAATACTGGAAAACGTATCAGGGTTTGATTCGAGCTCAATCAGCTTAATCATGTTGGTCTACGGTGTGTCAGTAGCGGTCGGTAACATCTGGGGCGGTAAAATGGCCGACAAGATGGGCCCAATTAAAGCACTGACCGTTATCTTCTCTGGTTTAGCCGCAGTACTGGTGGTATTCAACTTTACCGCAGTAAACCCTTATGCAGCTGTTGCGACCATTTTGGTTTGGGGTGCATTCGCATTCGGTAACGTTCCAGGGCTACAAGTGTATGTTGTTAAACTGGCTGAGAAATACACACCAGACGCCGTCGATGTCGCTTCTGGGTTGAACATTGCAGCCTTCAACGTCGGTATTGCATTGGGCTCGTGGGGTGGTGGTTTGATTGTCGCGAAATCTGGATTAATGAACACCCCTTGGGTAGGTGCGGTGATTGTTTTGATCGCTCTTATTCTGACTCGATTCAGTGGTGCGTTAGATAAGAAGCAAGCACAACAAGCTGTTCCATCTAGCATCTAGCATCTAGCATCTAGCAAGGATAGAAAAAACAAAGCCCGAACCTAGGTTCGGGCTTCGTCATTTACATCTGATTATTGTCCGTTATCGATCGCTTTCAGCACTTTACATGGGTTACCGACTGCAACCACATTGGCTGGGATGTCTTTAGTTACCACACTGCCTGCGCCAATAACGCTGTTTTCGCCAATGGTTACACCCGGGCAGATGATTACACCACCGCCAAGCCAAACATTGTCGCCGACGTTAATCGGTGTGCCAAATTCAACACCCTCTTCAACTCGGCCTTTCACATCGAGTGGGTGACCTGCGGTCAGGATTTGAACGTTCGGACCAAGCAGCACATTGTCGCCAATGGTCACTTCAGCCACATCCAAAATCACGCAGTTAAAGTTAGCGTAGAAGTTCTTGCCCAGCTTGATGTTCGAGCCGTAGTCACAACGAAATGGAGGTTCTAAGTGTGCATTTTCACAGCCCGGAATGAGCTCTTGCGTTGCCGCTTCCCATTCGGGTGTGTCTGGAATACTGTTATTGAGTTTTTGAAGCACCTTACGACATTCGATACGAGCTGAATAAAGCTCTTTATCCCAAGCCTGATAAGGTTCGCCTGCTAGCATTTTTTGTTTTTCTGTTTTCACGTTACTTACCTGTTCTCACATCACTTAGCTAGTTTCACATTACTTACCGTTTTCACAGTACTTAACTAATGGTGGTCAATTCATCGACCAAAAACGCAATATCGCACATCTAAATAACAGTGAATAAGGAGTGTTTGCGCTTGGTTGAAGAGATGCGCAGCTCGTCACTTTTTGTAGGTGAAATATGAAATTCGAACGGTGCTAATTTAGCTTCGCTATCGAATCACGTAACACCAAACTGCCAGTGGTATTGATGGTGGTCGCTTGCTCTGTTTCACCGACAATTTGCAGGATCGCCTTTTGCGTCATTTGCTCTAATGGCACACTCACAGACGTTAAGCTTGGCGTTAAAAACGCCCCCACTTTGCTGTTATCAAAACCAACGATAGAAACATCTTGAGGCAATGAGTACCCAAGTTCGGTTAACGCCTTAATCGCACCAATCGCCATGTCATCGTTTTCCGACAAGATAGCGGTGAATGTTGCTTTGCTTTTTACCAGAGCCTGAGCCGCATGATAACCGCTCTCCATCGTCCAATCACCTTGAACAACCTTGGACTCATCCAATGCAATACCCTGTTTAGTTAGCACATCTTGATAGGCTTGGTAACGCAACTCATCGGTCGAAGAACCGGCTTTACCACGAATCACTGCAATGTCTGTATGGCCTTGCTCGATGATGTGCTCAACCATCAAACAAGCGCTCTGATAATGGTCGGTGGTAATGGCATGATTAGGCTTCGACGGCATTTCTCGGTTGAGTACCAGAATCGGTGTGTCAGTACTTTCGATGATCTTTGCAATCTCGCTTTCGGTTAAGCATTGCGGATAGATGATGATGCCCGCGCACTTCATATCCAGCAGGAAGTTGATCGCCTTTCTTTCGTCTTCAGCGCTGTGTTTGCCATCGGTGATCACCAATTGGTGATTCGACTTTTCGCTATAAGAAGCCGCGTGATACATCAAGGAAGAAAAGTAAGGGCCATTGAACAACTCATTGGTGATTACAAAGCCGATGAAATTGGTCTTCTTGGTCGCCAATTGCTGAGCCAACAAGTTCGGTCGATAACCTGTTTCTTGAATCGCATCGAATACCTTTTTCACCACATCTGGGCGCACGATGTTCTTGCCATTTAAGACACGAGAAACGGTCGATTTAGATACGCCTGCGCGGTTCGCGACATCAAGCATGGTTACCATTCGCTTCTTTTCCTTTATAAAAAATTAGCCGACATAGGCCGACTAATTCATTGCAAAATGACAGCTCACAGTTCACATAACTGCGCTGGGAAATGCATTCTAAATAGTGGTACCGTTAGATGCAATCACGCCTTTATACCACTCGAACGACTTCTTGCGTTTGCGTTCTAGTGAGCCCGATTGATCGTTGTGCTTATCTACGTAAATGAATCCGTAGCGTTTTTTCATCTCGCCCGTGGTGAATGAAACTAAGTCGATACAGCCCCAAGGGGTGTAGCCCATCAAGTCAACGCCATCAATCGCTACGGCTTTTTTCATCTCTTTGATGTGGTCACCAAGGTAAGCAATGCGGTAGTCATCATTAATGCTGCCATCTTCTTCAATGGTATCAACAGCGCCAAAACCGTTCTCAACAATAAACAATGGCACTTCATAACGTTCATACAGAGACGCTAAACAGAAACGTAAACCTGTTGGATCAATTGGCCAGCCCCAATCGCTAGACTGGATAAATGGGTTATCGACCGAGTTCTCATGACCGCCGTCCATCGCTTCTTCGGTTGACTGATGCGAAGAAGAATCCAAGGTATTCGACATGTAGTAGCTAAAGCCTAAGTAATCCGCTTTACCTTCTTTCAAGATTTGCTCATCTTCTGGCTGCATTTCAATATTGAAGCCTTTGATTGCCCAGTCACGCTTAGCGTAATTTGGGTAATGACCACGAACCATCACATCCGAGAAGAAGTAACGATCACGCATCGCTTTCTGCGCCACCATAATGTCTTCTGGCTTTGAAGAACGAGGGTAGAAAGGCACCATCGCACACATCGCACCGATCTGAAGATCTGGGTTGATCTCGTGACCTTTCTTAACCACCAAAGCACTTGCAACAAACTGATGGTGAACCGCTTGATACATGGCTTCTTGCGGCTTTTCACATTGCGGGAACTTAACACCAGAGCACAACCAACCGAAGATGTCTGCCGAAGTGTTCATCTGGTTATTTATCTCGTTAAACGTCATCCAGTACTTCACCTTGTGCTGGTAGCGTTCCATTACCGTAGTCGAGTACTTAACGAAGAAGTCGATCACTTTACGGTTCATCCAGCCGCCATATTCGTTAGCTAGGTGGTAAGGCATTTCAAAGTGGCTCAGTGTTACCACTGGCTGAATGTCGTATTTCAACAGCTCATCAAACAGATCATCGTAAAACGCTAAACCCGCTTCACACGGCTCAGCTTCATCGCCATTTGGGAAGATACGCGTCCACGCGATACTGGTACGGAAACACTTAAAGCCCATCTCAGCGAATAACTTAATGTCTTCTTTGTAGCGATGGTAGAAATCCACTGCGACTTGGTTTGGGTAGTTTTCGCCATCAATCACGCCATCGGTGATTCGACGTTGTACACCATGAGCGCCCGCTGTTAATACATCAACAACACTGACACCTTTACCATTCGCATCCCAGCCGCCTTCTAGTTGATGCGCCGCAACCGCACCGCCCCATAAAAAATCGTTTGGAAATTCGTTATTCATACCATTACTCGCTACAAGTTGTTCGTGAAAAGATCAGGATTAGAGAAGTAATCGCAACTCTGAAACCGATTTCAATAAAAGCAAAGATACACATTGAAACCGGTTTCAGCAATAGGTGGAAGATCTTTTTTGATCGAACTACAGACTAATCAAAAGTCAGCGTTACGATCAATGCTGCTCAAAATACTGGTCGTGTTGTGATTTTTCCGATTGGTCTTGAGTGCCAGGATAGAACTGTACCAGCGTTTGATCGGCTAAAGTGAGGTGAATCCAACCCTCTTTAACTTTCAGCCAATTGGTACCGTTGGTCTCATAGACAGCAGGAAAGCTGCCCCAGCCTGACTCTGATACCTGCAGCTCTTGAAAGCGGTTAATCGGAGTTAGCTTATTACTGTCGAAGTTTGCGTCTGCATAGACTGATAATGGCTCGATGGCATCATTTGGCTTGAACGTATAACAGCTCACCGAGGCTGAGGTGCGATCAAACCACTGGTAAGGTTGTGCACCGATTAAATCGTAGACCGTACAATCATTGAATTGAACAGCCCATTCTTGGTGAGCTTTAAAACCAAGGTAACCAATGGGTTCTGAGAGTTCAGGCTTCGCGTCTGCCTCCTGCTCATACACCGGTTCTGAGGTAGCACATCCCATCAGCCCAAGACTAAAAAGGAAAGTCACAGCAAGCTTCATCATTGTCATACCTCAGTTCCGTTAGTAGATGAGTAACTCAATTAAGTCTCTACATTAAACGGTAAGTTCCAAGCGATTACCATCCGGATCGAGCACACAGCTCTCATAATAGCCATCACCTGTTCTTCTTGGGCCATCTAAGCGCTCATAGCCGTCTTCGACCAAGCGTTGAGTCAGTTGATCGACCGCTTGTTCCGAACCTAGTGATATCGCCATATGAATGAAGCCTGTGAACTGGTCATAGATATCGTCTTTCGATTCAGGGACAGAGAACATTTCCATGATCTCTAAGCGACTACCGCTTTCAAAGGACAAGAAATATGAAGAGAAGCCTTTGCTTGGATTGTGATATTTCTGGTTGGACGTTGCACCAAAGTAATCCTCATAAAAACGTTTAAGCACTTCGAGTTGTTTGGTCCAAATTGCGATGTGTTCGATCTTCATTTTTATCACCTAATGTTTACATATGACACTAGATTACTCGTCAGACAAGGAAGGATAAACAGAACATAATTCATCAAAAGTGTTCCTATTTAATAGTCAGTTCCGTTATCAAAATGCCAACAATTAGCTGCACAGTATTAACATCTAAATTTGTGCAATACATAGCTTTGATCCATAGTCGGTGTTTTACACAATCTGAGATTCAAACTGTGAGCTTTTTAAAACTGATACTACTTGCGGCTATATGGGGAGGCTCGTTTCTTTTCATGAGAATGGCGGCCAATCCATTAGGGCCCGCAGTCTTGATTGAAGCGCGAGTTCTGTTTGCAGCACTTACTCTGCTTTTAGTTTCTTTTTATTTAAAAAAGAAGCTCTCTTTTCATGATCACGCTAAACACTTCTTCATTCTCGGGCTGTTTAACACCACACTTCCTTTTTTGCTTTTCGCTTATGCCGCGCAGACACTTAACGCCTCGACACTCGCCATCTTGAACTCTACCGCGCCAATATGGGCGGCAATCATTGGTGCGATATGGACTAAAACAGCACTCGAGGCGAAAGTTCTATTGGGACTTGGGATTGGGGTAACGGGAGTTGGCGTGTTAGTCGGTTGGGATGCGATGAACATTGGCCGTGAGGCTATGCTTCCTATATTTGCAGCAGTGATGGCGGCCTTTAGCTACGGAATAGCGTCAAACTATACCAAACAAGCCCCTAAAGTTGAGGCATTCAACAATGCTCATGGCAGCATGTGGGCTGCGGTGTTGCTGGTTTTGCCATTTGTATTTTTTATTCCGATGAGAGAAACACCCGACGTTACGATCACTACGTCAGTTATCTTATTAGGCGCGGTATGTACTGGGTTAGCGTATCTACTTTACTTCAATCTAGTCTCTGAACTCGGCGCACCTTCAGCCCTGTCCGTGACCTTCATCATTCCGGTATTTGGTATTCTCTGGGGTAACTTGTTCTTAGATGAAGCAATTGGCATCAATACGATTGTTGGTTCAATTCTGGTTATCACCGGTACCATGTTGGTGACAGGAATGTCGCCAATGAAAATGCTCAAAGCCGCTCGTCAGAAACGCGCACAATAAGTTGATTGAATCCAAAAAACCTAATTAAAACCCTCAAGTAACAGAGACAAAAACGGCCTCCAAATGGAAGCCGTTTTTCATTGAATCGTTAACAGCTTTGAGAGCTCGTCATGTATTGTTGAATCTTGGTTCTTAACCATTGATGTGCGGGGTTTAAGTCTGTTCGTTTATGCCAAATCATATACTGTTTCATCGGCAAGACCTCAAAAGGCTGCTCGAGCACTTGCAGTTGGAATCGCTCCGCAAATTGATTAGCAAAACCTCTAGATGTACTACCAACACAGTCGGAGCCAGAGACCAACACACACATCGTCATCAATGAATCACATTCGGAACTGACTTTTCGCTGCTGTATCGGATTTTTTGTAAAGTAATCCGCGGTGTAAAGGTGAGAGCGACGCATTCTGAAGGTGATGTGTTTCTCATGATAATACTGCGCTTCCGTTACCGATCCATCAATCCTTGGATGCCCTTTCTTGGCGATCAGCACGAGCTCATCTTCAATCACTTGCTGGTTCATATAACCATTCACTTGTGGATAGTGAATATCGATCGCTAAATCGGCTTGCTGCATGCTCAAACTCTGCAGCAGATCTTCTTCATTACTTGGCACCATATTGAATTCAATTGAGATGTTACCAAGCGTCTCGTCCTTTTCCACAAGGGGCTGAAGCTTGGTTAAACCGATCTCGTTGACCAAAATTCGAAACACATGATGCTGCTGATTATCGAACTGCTTTAGCGTGCTGACCGCGCTGGTTATCCCGTCCAATGCGGGCTCTACACGTAACGCCAACTGCATCGCTGCATTGGTCGGCGTTATACCTCTACCCTCTCGAATAAAAAGGTCTGTACCCAATTGTGCTTGAAGCCGTTTCAAAGCGCCGCTGACTCCAGGTTGAGTCATACCAAGCGATTCTGATGCAAGCGTGATCGACTTTAATCGGTACACTTCTAAGAACACGCTCAGTAGATTTAAATCCAACTTTTCCATGTCGCTCACCGTTACTCTCCCTGTCAATGTGCTCTTAATCAATCATGGGTCAGGTTTTATCTTCGTTCCCTAACCATTGTACGACTCAATACATAGCCAATCGTGATGTGTTAACTAAAGCTTACTTTATTTTTTGCTATATGTCTTAGGCATATAATTTCCTCAACGAAACGAAATCCCGAATTGAAGAGGCACCTATGACTCCATCACGCACTTTCAAAAATGCATCACTGTTCCTAGCAATCTCTCTTGCGTTTCCTGCTATTGCAGCTAACCATGACCACGCACACTTTAGCGATATAGGCGATCAAGGTGGCAAAGACGCGACTGAGATGACGACGAAAGCAAACCAAGAATTCGCGAAAACGCTGAACTTCGAAGACACTCGCGCGTTCGACAATAACAACAAAGGGTTGATCGCGAGCTTCGATCAAGAAACTGGCGATATTATTCGCAACAGCTTCAACTTCATCGACCCTAGCGTGAACAATGCCGATCAAGCACCCGATTCAGTAAACCCTTCGCTTTGGCGTCAAGCCGTGCTAAACCAAGCTGCTGAAGGTTTGTACGAAGTTGTCCCAGGTAAAGTGTATCAAGTTCGTGGTGCTGATCTGGCGTCTATTTCTTTCATCCGCAGTGACAATGGTTGGATTGCTTACGACGTTCTTCTCACAAAAGAATCCGCGGCTAAGTCATTAAAGTTCTTCAAGAACAACGTGCCTGATGGTGGTGACTTACCTGTCGTAGCGATGATTTACTCACACTCACATGCCGATCACTTTGGCGGTGCACGAGCAATCAAAGAAGCTTACCCAGACGTAAAAGTGTACGGTTCTAAAAACATTACTAAAGAAATCGTCGACGAAAACGTATTGGCGGGTAATGCGATGTCTCGACGTACCGCTTATCAATATGGCGCAACACTGAATCGTCATGAGCACGGTATCGTGGATGCGGCACTCGCGAAAGGCTTGTCGACAGGCACCATCACTTACGTATTGCCGGATTACGAACTTAACCATAGCGAAGAAATTGAAACGCTGGTTATCGATGGCCTAGAGATGCAATTCATGGATGCATCAGGCACTGAAGCGGCATCAGAAATGGTGACCTACATTCCGAGCATGAAGGCACTTTGGACTGGTGAGCTAACGTATCAAGGCATGCACAACCTCTACACATTGCGTGGTGCAAAAGTACGTGATGGCTTGAAGTGGTCTAAGAAGATCAACGAGATGTTGGTCACTTGGGGTGAAGATACCGAGGTATTGTTTGCCTCTCACTCATCGCCAATTTGGGGCGAACAAGAAATATCTGACTACCTAAAAATACAACGTGACGCTTACGGTTTTACTCATAACCAAACACTTCGCCTAGCGAACAATGGTGTCGTTTTGCAAGACATTGGCGACGAGATATACAAAGTCATGCCAGACAGCATTCAACAGTCTTGGCACACCAATGGTTACCACGGTACTTACTCTCACAATGCTCGTGCGGTGTACAACATGTACCTTGGTTACTTCGACATGAACCCAGCCAATCTGAACCCACTACAAATTCACCCAGAGTCAGTTAAGTTTGTTGAATACATGGGTGGCAGTGACGCAGTGATTGAGAAAGCGCAGCAAGATTTCCAAGAAGGCGAATATCGCTTCGTTGCAACGGCACTGAACAAGGTTGTCCAAGCAGAACCAGAGAACAAAGTTGCACGCGGCTTATTGGCCGATACTTATGAACAGCTAGGCTACCAATCAGAAGGTGCTGGGTGGAGAAACATCTATCTAACAGGTGCTCAAGAACTGCGTATCGGCACACAACCGGGCGCACCAAAAACGGCTTCTCCGGATGTATTGGCGAACATGACCATCGAAAACTTGCTGGATTACTTAGCGGTAAAAGTGGACTCTTTGAAGGCGCAAGACACGCCGTTTACCATGAATATCCAATTACCTGATGTGAAAGAGTTCTACTACGTAGAGATGTCGAATGGCAACCTGAACAACATTCAAGTGAGCGAACTGCAAGATGCCGATACCACACTGGTCATCAACAAATCAGATGTATCAGACATCGTACTGAAGAAAACGACACTCAACCAATTATTGGAAGATGGCCAAGCGGGCGTGAAAGGAGACAAAACATCGTTGAACAAACTGCTGTCTTCATTGACTGAAGCTGATACCTCTTTTGAGATTGTTCCTCGTCCAAACAAAGGCGAAGAAGTGGATGCAGAGTTGTACCAAGATTCACACGAGCACGCTCACTAAGCAGCTCTAAGGTAAAATAATCACAACGTCAAACTGGCCTAAATAGGCTGAAACAAGGCTAATACGACCAAGCCTCAACCATTAAACTGGTTGAGGCTTTTTTGATTTGAGCTTTATTCGATATCAAGAAAATAAAATGAAAAACCACACCCTTGTTTCACGGTTTCTCAATCGTAATACACATCCGTACTTTCTATATCTCAGCATGTGAAGTAGTAGAGACTTTGTGCAATCAAACTTTGTTATAAAAGTTGTCCGGACTCTTTATTCAAGGAAGGAAGATGCGAAAAAAGATCATGATTACAGGTGCGACAGATGGTATCGGTTTAGAGACCGCGAAAATGTTAGCCCAACAAGGGCATCACATCCTTATACATGGACGTAACCCAACAAAACTCAGCAAAGTAGAAACCGGCCTTTCTCGATTATCCAAGGATGCGATTATCGAAAATTATGTTGCTGATCTCTCTTCTCTTTCTGAAGTTAAAGCCCTCGCCAACCAAATAAAGTCGAAGCATGAACAGCTCGATGTACTCATTAACAATGCTGGCGTATACAAGGTTTCGGAAGTCACCACCTCAGACAACCTTGATGTACGTTTTGTTGTGAACACCATTGCCCCTTATTTACTGACTCAAAAGCTGCTACCACTTTTTGATGCCAACGGTCGCATCGTCAATCTATCTTCAGCCGCTCAGTCATCGGTCGATCTCGAGGCACTTGTCAGCCCAAATCCTGACGCTTTAGATGGCCCCATCTACGCACAAAGTAAGTTGGCGTTAACGATGTGGTCAATCCATCTTGCGCACCAGTTAAGAGATCAAGGGCCTCTAATCATTCCCGTTAATCCGGCCTCATTTCTTGGCAGTAAATTGGTTAAAGATGCGTATGGTTTGGAAGGTAATGACTTAGGGATTGGCGCTGATATCTTATGCCGAGCCGCACTATCGGAAGAGTTTTCTAACGCTTCAGGGAAGTATTTTGATAATGATTCGGGGCTATTTAAAGCCCCTCATGCTGATGCATTAAATACGGGGAAAAATCAGAAACTGATGACGACTCTCGACCAGTTACTTACAGAACTGCTCTAGCCAATGCCACGCTCACTAGTCAGATACAATGAGAGCTCCGTATTTAGGAGCACTCCACAACCCAAAGTTGTCAGTAAGCGTGCCATGAACACCGCATTCTAATCCTTCAGCACGAAGAATAAGATCAA
>NZ_JBGONI010000017.1:0-89962 GCF_041439035.1 Vibrio sp. 1F263
ATTTTTCTTACTTTTTTGATTGTTCGAGCGTTTTTTGTTCAAAACACCCCATTTTCACTAGTATTCCCCTTAATTAAAGGCTTAAGGTGCCTATATAAAGGAGGATTTATGAGTTCAATACGCAGTTATAAAGGAATATCCCCTCAGATTGGACAAGGTGTTTATATAGATACAAGTTCTGTGCTGGTTGGTGATATCAAAATCGGTGACGACTCTAGTGTGTGGCCTTTAGTTGCTGCTCGAGGAGATGTGAACCACATTCATATTGGAGATAGAACAAATATCCAAGACGGCAGCGTTTTGCACGTCACCCATAAGAATGCAGAAAACCCAGAGGGTTATCCTCTACTAATAGGTAATGATGTCACTATCGGGCATAAAGTAATGCTGCATGGCTGCACCATTGAAGATCGTGTACTTGTTGGTATGGGAGCTATCGTGCTCGATGGCGTGGTTATTAAAGAAGATGTGATGATTGGTGCTGGTAGCTTGGTTCCGCCTAATAAGGTACTTGAAAGCGGTTATCTCTATGTAGGAAGCCCAGTAAAACAAGCACGCCCATTAAATGATAAAGAGCGTGCCTTTTTACAGAAGTCAGCTGACAACTATGTTCAGAATAAAAACGACTACCTAGACTCTGTGTTGCCAGTCTAAAGCACTTTGATCTGAATCCGATTAGAGGAGTCATACTCCTCTTCTTCTATTAACTCTTCAGCTAGATCTTCAATATCAAAACGTAACTCTGAAAAGATAACTAAAGCTTGATCGCCTTCTTCTATATCTCTACCTGCCAATCGAGACAGCTCTTCAATAGACATAACACACTCAATCAGTGCGCCAGACTGCTGTGCTGGGAAGATGATTGATTGACTTTCTTCATCCCAATCTTGGATATCAGGAAATAGAATTGATTGATTCATTTTTTATAAATACCTCATTACATCTCTAGGTTTTTACGTAGTTCTCTTAAAATCTGCTTTGTTCCCGGACGAAGGCCACGCCAAAGCATAAAGCTCTCTGCTGCCTGCCCCACTAACATACCCAAGCCATCATAAGCAGCATGAACACCATTATCTAATGCCCACTGATTGAATACCGTGGTGCCCGATCCGTAAACCATGTCATAAACGGCGCTATTCGAATTGAAGATAATCTCAGAAACTTCAGGAAGTTGACCACTTAGACCAGACGAGGTCGAGTTAATGATGACATCAAACCCTTCATTAACATCGCTTAACCCCATTCCTTTGATGTTTCCATGTGAAGAAAACATCTCGGCCAGAAGTTCAGCCTTTGAACTGGTTCGATTAGCGACTACCAACTGTTGTGGCTTTTGGTCGAGAAGAGGTTGAATTACTCCTCGAGCAGCACCACCAGCGCCAAGCAGAAGAACGCGAACCCCTTCGAGCATAACTTGATGTTGAAGAAGGTCTTGAACTAAACCCTCACCATCGGTGTTATCACCAATGATGTCTCCATCATCGAGCTTCTTAAGTGTGTTTACAGCACCGGCTAGTTCAGCTCTTTCAGTCAGGCGATTAGCGAACTGATAAGCATCTTCTTTAAATGGCGCTGTGATATTACACCCTCTACCACCTTCATTAAAAAAAGCTTGAGCAGCAGTGATGAATTCACCTTGTTCTGGCTGGAGTGCTGTATAGGTAAGTTGTTGGCTGGTTTGGCGAGCAAATAATGTGTGAATGAATGGCGATTTGCTCTGCCCAATAGGGTTACCGAAAACGGCATAACGATCTACTTGCTGTGTCATATCCTTACCTAACAGAAATAATAAAAAGGGTCATCTATATAGATGACCCTATCACTATCCCTATAAGGAAGGAAGAACTACCAAACTCGAGGTTTTAGGTAGTCACTATAAAGCAGAGCTTCTGGTGAGCCTGCTTGTGGCTCGTAGCGATATTCCCAACGAGCCAACGGCGGCATAGACATCAATATAGACTCTGTACGCCCACCGCTTTGTAGACCAAATAGGGTGCCACGGTCGTACACTAAGTTAAATTCAACATAGCGACCACGACGATAAAGTTGGAAGTCACGCTCACGCTCACCATAAGACGTCTCTTTGCGTCGTTCTACAATGGGTAAATAAGCGGCTGCAAAACCTTCACCGACCGCCTGCATATAAGCAAAGCTCTTATCGAAACCCCACTCATTCAGATCATCAAAGAACAGACCACCCACACCACGTGTTTCATCTCTATGTGGAAGATAGAAGTACTTATCACACCATTCTTTGTGCTCTTGATAAACATCGTCACCAAATGGCGCACAAAGATCTTTGGCTGTTTGATGCCAAGATTGGCAGTCTTCGTCGACAGGATAAAATGGCGTTAAGTCAAAACCACCACCAAACCACCAAATCGGATCTTCCCCTTCTTTTTCTGCTATGAAGAATCGAACATTCGCGTGTGAGGTAGGGATATATGGGTTTTTAGGGTGGATAACTAATGAAACCCCCATCGCCTCAAACTTACGTCCGGCTAATTCAGGGCGATGAGCTGTAGCTGAGGCAGGCATAGCCTTACCCGCTACGTGAGAGAAGTTAACCCCACCTTGCTCAAAGACCGCACCGTTGGTCATCACGCGAGTTCGACCACCGCCACCAAGGCGTTCGCCAGATTCACGCTCCCATGCATCTTCTTCAAACAGTGCTGTGCCATCAGCTTGCTCAAGCTGTTGGCAAATCGAATCTTGTAGGCTCAGTAAAAACTGTTTTACTGCTTCTTTATCAATTGCTGACATCTTTCTTCCTTTGCAGGGTTTAACCCTGTCTTAATATTTTCGACGTTTTTGCATCTCTAATTTCGCTTGGCTTCTCACGACCACCCGTTTGACCTTCGAGAATGGCCACCAAATGTTGACCCAGTTGCTGTTGAACTTCTTCAGTCGTCATACAAGGTGGTTCACCTGTCAGGTTAGCACTGGTCGAGGTTAACGGCTTACCGAATTCATTACACATTCTTTGAACCAAAGGGTGATCCGTCACTCGTACCGCGATAGAATCGAACTGGCCGCTGACCCAGTCAGTCACTTTGCTGCTGGTTGGCATGATCCAAGTGACTGGACCTGGCCATGTTGCTTTTACAGTCGCTAACTGCGCTTCCGTCAACTGGCTTTCGTCAATATAGGGCAGCAACTGCTCGTAACTCGCAGCAATTAGGATCAACCCTTTCTCCATCGGTCGCTGTTTTAAATCGAGCAATTTCTTGATGGCTTGTGGATTATCGGGATCACAACCGACCCCAAAAACGCCTTCTGTCGGGTAAGCAATGACTTCACCTTGTTGTAATGCCTGCAAAGTATGTTGAAAGTTATCCAAGGGTTGCCTCATTAATTCTGTTATCGAACTCACTAAGTGTACAAATTATCATTCACTGTGACTAAAGCTATTTGTTTATAAAATGTATCAATTAACAACTTAGACTGACGCAAACGTTTTCCTTGGGCAGTTTTACCCGTATAATGCGCGCAAAATATCTAATCACTAATTAAATCGTACCTGAAGGAGTTTGAGATGACTGTCGGTATTATCATGGGTTCTAAATCTGATTGGCCAACAATGAAGCTAGCTGCAGAAATGTTGGATCAGTTTGGCGTGGCGTACGAAACAAAAGTGGTTTCTGCTCACCGCACACCTCAGTTGCTTGCTGACTACGCAACCAGTGCGAAAGAGCGCGGTATTAAAGTGATTATTGCTGGTGCTGGCGGTGCTGCGCATCTTCCGGGCATGGCTGCAGCTTTCACAAGCGTACCTGTTTTAGGTGTTCCTGTTCAGTCTAAAGCACTGAAAGGCATGGACTCACTGCTTTCTATCGTACAAATGCCAAAAGGTATCGCGGTAGGTACTCTGGCTATCGGTGAAGCTGGTGCTGCTAACGCTGGCATCCTAGCCGCTCAAATCATTGGTACACACAATGAAGAAGTGATGGCGAAAGTAGAAGCGTTCCGCTCTGAGCAAACAGAAACGGTTCTTGCTAATCCAAACCCTGCAGAGGACTAATTCCCATGCATGTTCTTGTGTTAGGCGCAGGCCAACTTGCTCGCATGATGTCCCTAGCTGGGGCACCGCTGAATATTGAAATTTCTGCTTTTGATGTTGGCAGCAAAAATATTGTTCACCCATTAACGCAAGCGATTCTAGGCAGCGGCTTAGACAATGCGATTGAGCGTGCGGACGTCATTACTGCTGAATTCGAGCATATCCCTCATGATGTACTTGAGGTGTGTGAGCGCAGCGGTAAGTTCTTACCGACAACAGAAGCAATCAAAGCTGGCGGTGACCGTCGCCTCGAAAAAGCCCTATTAGGCGAAGCAAGCGTGAAAAATGCTAAGTACTACGTGATTAACTCTCACGAAGACTTTGACGCTGCGATTGCTCACGTAGGCTTGCCAATGGTCTTGAAGAGCACACTTGGCGGCTACGATGGCAAAGGTCAATGGCGCTTAAAGACATTAGACAATGTTGATGCGACTTGGACAGAAATGGCCGAGTGCATTGCCGCAACAGACAACCAAGCCATTGTGGCTGAAGAATTCGTTCCGTTTGACCGCGAAGTATCACTGGTTGGTGCTCGTGGTACCAATGGCGAGATTCAAGTGTATCCACTGGCTGAGAATGTTCACACCGACGGCGTGTTGAGCTTATCAACAGCCATTGATGACATTGAACTGCAAGAGCAAGCGAAAACCATGTTCACCGCTGTTGCAGAACGTTTGGATTACGTTGGCGTGCTAGCGTTAGAGTTCTTTGATGTTAAAGGTTCACTGCTGGTTAACGAAATTGCACCACGTGTTCATAACTCTGGCCACTGGACACAGCAAGGCGCTGAAACTTGTCAGTTTGAGAACCACCTACGTGCTGTGTGCGGTATGCCACTAGGCAGTACTAAACTGATTCGCCCAACCGCAATGATCAACATTCTTGGTGAAGATACCCTACCTGAGGCTATTCTGGCTCAAGGTGGCTGTCATGTTCATTGGTATGGCAAAGAGAAGCGTGCAGGTCGTAAGATGGGCCACATTAACGTGAGCGCTGACTACAACGCAGAGCTGCAAAGAGCGTTATGCTCACTGGCAGACATTCTCGATAAGCAAGCCTACCCTGCTGTGCATGAGTTTGCTGAGCAAATGCAGTAAGCCTACATTGGCTTATTGATATAAAAAGTTCATTGGATATAAAAATGGCGCTCAGTGAGCGCCGTTTTTTTTGTCTATAACATCAGGTTATTGAGATTGAATGTGATGACACTTGCGATCAGCACATTGCTTCTTAGTGCCACTGGCCGTTTTCTTCTCCAGCAACAGCGGGAACTGACACTGTTCACAACGACCAATAACAGGTGGCTGATTAACGGCGAACTTACACTTAGGATAGTTATCGCACGCATAAAAGGTTTTGCCATAGCGAGATTTACGCTCAACCAAATGGCCTCTGCCACACTCAGGGCAAGCAACAAGTGGCTGCTCTTCAGGTTGTTCTTTTGGTTGGTCCAAAGATTCGATGTGATTACACTTTGGGTAGCTACTACAACCAATGAACATCCCAAAGCGACCTTGCCTTAATACCAGTTCGTTTTGGCATTTAGGACACGGCACACCCAGCTCTTTCACTACGTGGCCATCGTTCTGATGCAGAGGCTTGATGTAATCACAGCTAGGATACTGCTTACAGCCTAAAAATGGGCCGTGCTTACCATGGCGAAGCTGAAGCTCTCCACCGCACTGTGGACATGGTTCATGCTCTAATGCATGTCCATGTGCTGAAAAAAGCTGATTATCAATCTTACTACTCATGACAAGCCTGTATTAATGCAAGATACCTTGCTCTTTGGTGTACAACAGCTCTTCCATTTGCGTGTAAGCACTTTCATTACCCGGCACATTAAATAGCACCATTAAGATAATCCATTTCAGATCATCCAATTCAAATTCGTTTGTCTCAAGCCCCATCACACGATCAATCACCATTTCACGAATCTCTGTCGTGAGTACGTTGATCTGTTCAAGGAACAATAAGAAACCTCGGCATTCCATATTAATACGTGAAATCTCTCGACTGGTATAAATACGCATCGAGGTATTGGAACACATAGTAATTGCCGCTTGGTTCTCGGTATCTTGCAATGCCGCAAGATCTTCTAACCAATGGAGGGCCTTATAAATATCATCTTGGTGAAACCCTGCTCGAAGAAGCTCATCTTCCAGCTCATCTTGATCCACCTGCAATTCAGAATCGCTATGGATGTAGGTTTCAAACAAGTACATCAGTATGTCCATCATCATAGCTTAGCCTCTCCCCTTTCGAATATAGCCACCGGAAACTGCAACAACATGCCCTGAGAGCTCAAGCTCTAAAAGCTGCATCATGACCTCATGCACAGGTATATGGGTTCTCTGTGCCAAAATATCAACGGGTGTCGCCTCTAACCCTACGTTAGCTAACAGCTGTGGAAATGGCAATTGTTCATTTTCCCCCATACTGGGCGTAGGTTCGAACAAGCTGGGTTGCTGATCGATAGACCAGTCTAACAGACTCTTTATTTCAATCAGAACATCTTGTGCACTCTGTACCAAGCATGCTCCAGCTTTGATTAAGCTATTACCTCCACGGCTGGTTGGGTTATGAATAGAGCCAGGAAGCGCAAACACCTCTCGGCCTTGCTCCATGGCATAGCGAGCTGTAATCAAAGAACCACTCTTCTCAGCCGCTTCAACCACCAAGGTTCCGAGCGATAACCCACTTATAATACGGTTACGGCGAGGGAAATGTTCAGGTCGTGGTTTGGCACTTGGGCGAAACTCTGAAATCAATGCGCCATTTTCACAGATCCTATCGGCTAAATTTCTGTGTCGCGCAGGATAAATGGAATCCAATCCAGAACCCAATACAGCAAAAGTTTCCCCTCCTTTATCTAGAGCACCATCATGAGCATAGCCATCGATACCGAGCGCTAAGCCACTGGTGACAATCAAACCGTTTTGGACGAACTCTTTGGCGAACGACTTCGCGGTTTGCAACCCTTCGAGACTGGCATTGCGACTGCCGACCATAGCGATTTGAGGCTCAATCAGTTTTTCAACGTGACCTTTAACGAAAAGCACGCTTGGCGCGGAGGCGGTCTCATTCAGCAGTTTGGGATAATGCGAGCAATTCGGGGTAATGATGTGATGGTTGGGTTGTCTTGCTTGCCACTCTAGGCAAGCCTCCACTTCTCTTGGGGCTTGCTCTCTTAGATAGGCAATTTGCTTGGCAGACAAACCAAGCGCTTGCAGTTGCTGACTTGAGTAACCAACAATATTCGAAGGGGAATCAATACTCAGCAGTCGAGAAAGGCGCTTGCCACCCAATTGCGGAACAAAACTTAGAGTTAACCAAGCACTCAGTTGTTGCTCATTCACTCGGTGCCCTTAGCTTCTTCCTTCAAAGCCAGATCCAAAGGCGATACCGCCAGAATATCATTACTAACCGGTTTTGAGCTCTGAGTGATCAAGGCCAAGCTAAAATACTCATAAGGACGAATGACCATCAAACTACCAAGTGAGGTACTTGGCAACTGCACCTTATCGCTCGCAGCAGACTCTTTGTAGCTGTATTCGCCTTGCTTACCAAACACCACAGCGCCGCTTTCACTGAGCGTAAACATAGAGCCTTGGCGAAGATTGTCCTGTGAGCCTCTATTAATAACGACCACTTGATTCTTTGCACTGTATTGGCTGCCATCTAATGAACCCAAGATATTAGCAAACTGCCCCGCAGCACTAGGCGCTGGATAAAATGTGGTTGAGAGCTTCACCTGAGCAACGCCAAGTTCTGGTAACACGAGGTCATTAAGTAACACCTCTTGCAGTTGAGTCTCTATCTGTAAACTACTGAACTCAGCAT
Source organism: Vibrio sp. 1F263 (assembly GCF_041439035.1). Taxonomy (NCBI): domain Bacteria; kingdom Pseudomonadati; phylum Pseudomonadota; class Gammaproteobacteria; order Vibrionales; family Vibrionaceae; genus Vibrio; species Vibrio sp. 1F263. The sequence goes on from NZ_JBGONI010000017.1 coordinate 7,904, forward strand.
CCACCTCTTTCAAGCGCGCCGTGGCGACCAAACGCAAAGAGGTAATACTCGCTTGATGTTGTTGCCTTTGATAAGTCTCGACGGCACGGTAGATACCCCATTTTTGATGCTGCTGGTTTCCCGAAATAAACAATCGGTCTTCACCCGATAAGAAGCGTTTGCCATCACTGGTCCCTAACACTCGTTGCGCTGACTGGATATCTTGCTGCTCAACCAAGCGGTCAGATTGTAGATACGGTAGAACAAGCCCCTCATTCACGGTAGGTACTGCTTTCTTCTCTGATACACGAATCTTAGGGCTTAGCTTTATGACGGGTTTGAGGCTCAACACAGGCTCGCCATTAATCCAAACTAGAGACAATTTATCTCCAGGGTAAATAAGGTGAGGGTTTTCTATTTCAGGGTTTACCTGCCATAGCCTTGGCCACAACCAAGGGCTATCGAGATACATCGCGGAAATATCCCATAAGGTATCCCCCTTAACCACCACATATGCCTCGGGTGCGCCTTGTTTAATGGTTAAAGGTTGCTCACTATTTTTAGCCATAACGGCGAACGAAAGCGAGGCACAAATAAGAGAAAAAGTGGGAGAAAAATGACGCATGACCTAGGTTCCTTGGTCTGAATATATGACATCTGATTAGAGAATTAACTTCAGGATGCTGTCATTTGACCTCTAAAATGTCTAGAATTGAGCCAACAAGGTTTAAGCTGTTTCGGCACAGTTCAATATTTCGAGTGTATATGTCTGTATTACAAGTATTAACATTACCAGATGATCGTCTACGTACCGTGGCGAAACCGGTAAAAGAAGTTACCCCAGAGATTCAAAAGTTCGTTGATGACATGATTGAAACCATGTACGACGAAGAAGGTATCGGCCTTGCTGCAACGCAAGTAGATTTCCACCAGCGCATCGTTGTTATCGATATTTCAGAAACACGTGACGAGCCTATGGTTCTGATCAACCCTGAAATTACCGACAAACGTGGCGAAGATGGTATCGAAGAAGGCTGTCTATCTGTACCAGGCGCTCGAGCTCTAGTCCCTCGCGCTGCAGAAGTAACGGTTAAAGCATTAGACCGTGAAGGCAACGAATTCACATTCGACGCTGACGACCTTCTGGCTATCTGTGTTCAGCACGAACTTGACCACCTAGAAGGCAAGTTGTTTGTTGATTACCTATCGCCACTAAAGCGCAAACGTATTCAAGATAAGCTAGCGAAGATTAAACGTTTCAACGAGAAACAAGGTTAATAACCGCTGCTATTACTAAATTAAGAAGGAAGTCTACCTTGGGTCAATCTTTAAGAATTGTCTTCGCAGGTACTCCGGATTTCGCCGCCCGTCACTTGGCGGCGTTGTTGTCTTCGGAGCATGAAGTTATTGCTGTTTACACACAGCCAGATCGTCCAGCAGGCCGCGGTAAAAAACTGACTGCGAGCCCAGTAAAAAACATCGCACTTGAAAACAATATTCCGGTTTACCAACCAGAAAACTTCAAGTCAGATGAAGCTAAGCAAGAGCTAGCAGATTTGAATGCTGACATCATGGTTGTTGTCGCTTACGGCTTGCTTCTTCCACAAGCTGTATTAGATACGCCTCGCTTGGGTTGTATCAACGTGCATGGTTCTATCCTACCGCGCTGGCGTGGTGCTGCTCCGATCCAACGCTCTATCTGGGCGGGCGATAAAGAGACTGGCGTAACGATCATGCAGATGGATATCGGCCTAGATACCGGGGATATGCTAAGCATCGCAACGCTACCAATCGAATCTACAGATACCAGTGCGTCAATGTACGAAAAGTTAGCTGGTCTTGGTCCTGATGCGCTTGTTGAGTGTTTAGCTGACATCGCTTCTGGTAAGGCTGTTGCTGAGAAGCAAGACGACGAACTTGCTAACTACGCGAAGAAGCTGAGCAAAGAAGAAGCTAAAATTGATTGGAATGACAGTGCAGAACACATCGAACGTTGTGTGCGCGCTTTCAACCCGTGGCCAATGAGTCACTTTGCGATTGTTGATAGCAGCTCTAATGATGAAAAAAGCATTAAAGTTTGGCAGACGCGTGTTGATGAAGAATCGACATCTGCGCCAGCTGGCTCAATCATCAAAGCAGATAAGACTGGTATTTATGTTGCGACTGGCGACAAAGTACTAGTATTGGAACAGCTACAAGTTCCAGGCAAAAAAGCTATGTCAGTTCAAGACATCTTGAACTCACGTGCAAGCTGGTTTGAAGTTGGTACTCAACTCTCTTAACCGCTTTAAAGCTACTCAATAGGCACTTAAAAACGTGTAGCTTGTAAAAACACAGTTTAGAAAACCTTTACGAGGGCAGAGATGCCCTCATGTATTCAAATAAATATTCGGTACCCCTCATGAATGTTCGCGCTGCTGCTGCAAATGTCCTATTCCAAGTTGTCGATAAAGGCCACTCTCTTTCACACGCTCTCCCTGCGGCTCAAAAAACGATCCGTCCGCGAGACCATGCTCTACTGCAAGAGATTTGCTACGGCGCACTTCGTTACCTGCCTCGCTTGGAGTCAATCGCTAACGAACTGATGGAAAACTCGCTTAAAGGTAAAAAGCGCGTATTCCACCACCTGATCTTAGTAGGCATTTACCAGTTGAGCTTTATGCGCATTCCTTCGCATGCTGCCGTTGCTGAAACAGTTGAAGCAACCAAAACACTGCGCGGCCCAAGCCTGAGTGGTTTGATCAACGCAGTGCTTCGCAGCTACCTGCGCGATCAAGAAGAGCTAGATGAGAAAGCCGTTAGCCACAATGCGGGCAAATACAGCCATCCAAGCTGGATCCTAAAAATGCTTCAAGAAAGCTACCCAGATCAGTGGGAGCAATTGGTTGAAGCAAACAACAGCAAGGCACCAATGTGGCTGCGCGTAAACCGCCAACACCACACTCGTGACGAGTATATTGAACTGCTTAAAAACGAAAACATTGAATACACACTGCACCCTGAAGCAGCTGATGCCATAAAATTAGCCTCACCTTGTGACGTTACTTTGCTTCCTGGCTTCGACAGAGGCTGGGTATCGGTGCAAGATGCTGCAGCTCAGCTTTCCGTTGATTTCCTAACACCAAAAGATGGTGAGCTAATCCTAGATTGCTGCGCAGCACCTGGTGGCAAAACTGCACACATTCTTGAACATACTCAAGACACTGAAGTGGTTGCAATCGACAGTGATATTAAACGCCTAGACCGCGTTTACGATAACCTTGAACGCCTACAACTGCGTGCCGACGTAATCTGTGGTGATGCTCGCTACCCTGAAGAGTGGTGGACAGGCAGTCAGTTTGACCGCATCCTACTTGATGCTCCGTGTTCAGCGACGGGTGTAATCCGCCGTCACCCTGACATTAAGTGGCTACGCCGTGCCTCTGATATCGATGCACTAGCAGAGCTGCAAAGTGAGATTTTGGATGCAATGTGGCGCCAGCTAAAAGAAGGCGGCACCATGGTTTATGCGACATGTTCTATCACGCCGCAAGAAAACGTGCTGCAAGTGAAAGCATTCTTAGAGCGCACCGAGAACGCAACGCTAGTTGGGTCTGATATCGAAAAACCGGGTCGTCAAATACTACCTGGTGAAGAAGATATGGATGGCTTCTACTACGCAGTTCTAGTAAAACAGGCATAACAACTAACAGCGGCTAAGAATTTATTTCTTAGCCGCTGTTTCTTTCTAGTGCATTATCAAAGCGAAATGAGAGCACTAGAATTACAACGGCAAAAAATAAGAGAAAGGCTATGAAGATCATTATTCTAGGTGCTGGACAAGTTGGCGGTACCCTTGCTGAAAACCTAGTGGGTGAAAACAATGACATCACGATCGTCGACCGTAATGCCGACCGACTGCGTGAACTTCAAGACAAATACGACCTTAGGGTTGTAAACGGTTATGCCAGCCACCCGAACACACTACGTGAAGCGGGCGCGCAAGATGCCGACATGTTGGTTGCCGTAACCAACATGGATGAAACCAACATGGCCGCATGTCAGGTTGCCTTCTCTCTGTTTAATACGCCAAACCGAATTGCACGTATTCGTTCTCCAGAATATCTGGAAGAGAAAGAAGCGCTCTTCAAATCAGGCGCTATTCCTGTCGATCACCTGATTGCACCCGAAGAACTCGTAACCAGTTACATCGAGCGTCTGATTCAATATCCAGGTGCATTGCAGGTTGTGAGCTTTGCTGAACAGAAGGTTAGCCTAGTAGCAGTAAAAGCTTACTACGGTGGCCCACTGGTCGGTAACGCACTGTCTGCTTTGCGTGAGCACATGCCGCACATTGATACTCGTGTAGCCGCTATCTTTCGTCAAGGTCGCCCTATTCGCCCACAAGGCACGACCATCATTGAAGCCGATGATGAGGTTTTCTTTGTGGCTGCGAGTAACCATATCCGCTCAGTGATGAGTGAGCTTCAGCGCTTAGAGAAACCGTATCGTCGCATCATGATTGTTGGTGGTGGTAACATTGGTGCAAGCTTGGCAAAACGCCTTGAACAGAGCTACAGCATTAAACTTATCGAGCGCAGCTACACTCGCGCCGAGAAGCTATCTGAAGAATTAGAAAACACCATCGTATTCTGTGGTGATGCAGCCGACCAAGAGCTGCTGACCGAAGAGAACATCGATCAAGTAGACGTATTCATTGCCCTAACCAATGAAGATGAAACCAACATCATGTCAGCCATGCTGGCGAAGCGAATGGGTGCCAAGAAAGTAATGGTGCTGATTCAACGTGGCGCTTATGTCGACCTTGTTCAGGGTGGCGTGATTGATATTGCGATATCTCCACAGCAAGCGACGATTTCTGCGCTACTTACTCACGTTCGTCGTGCTGATATTGTTAACGTATCCTCTCTACGTCGCGGCGCTGCAGAGGCGATTGAAGCCATTGCTCACGGTGACGAGACCACCTCTAAAGTCGTTGGCCGAGCGATTGGCGACATCAAACTGCCACCGGGCACCACTATTGGTGCGATTGTTCGCGGAGAAGAGGTGCTTATCGCGCACGATAGAACCGTAATCGAACAGGATGACCACGTAGTGATGTTCCTAGTGGACAAGAAATACGTACCGGATGTTGAGTCTCTATTCCAACCGAGCCCGTTCTTCTTATAGCCTTGTTCTCGTAAGCTTCTTCTCGCAGCTTTCTTCTTGTGAGAACGACGCTCCGGCTCAAAGCGATGGTCAATTAAGCTATGGTCAACTTTCGTCCGATATTATTAGTGATAGGGTTAGTGTTATCAAAACTCGCCCTTTTCATGTACATCCCTACATTGGTTGCCTTTTTCACAGGCACCGGTGGCTTCCTCGAGTTTGGTCAATCGGTAGTGATCACGCACATTGTGGCGTTCATCTGCTTGAGCTTGGGCCGCTCCGCTAAGTTCCGACTTGGGGTGCGGGACATGTTCCTTATCACCTCTTTGGTTTGGACAATTGCCAGCGCCTTTGCCGCCCTGCCATTTGTCTTCATTAACCACATCAGCTTTACAGATGCCTACTTCGAAACCATGTCAGGTATCACCACGACAGGCTCAACCGTATTAAGCGGCTTAGACAGCATGGCACCAAGTATTCTGTTGTGGCGTTCTATACTGCAATGGTTAGGCGGTATCGGCTTTATCGTGATGGCGGTAGCGGTTCTACCAATGCTCAACGTTGGTGGTATGCGCCTGTTCCAAACTGAATCATCCGATTGGTCAGATAAAAGTAGCCCACGAGCGAAAACAGTCGCGAAAAACATCGTGGCGGTTTATTTGGTTCTGACTGGCTTATGCATCATTAGCTATCTGTTTGCAGGCATGGGCATCTTTGATGCGATCAATCACGCGTTCACAACACTGTCGACGGGGGGGTACTCAACATCAGATGGATCAATGAACCACTTCTCCAACAGTGCTCACTGGGTAGGAACACTGTTCATGTTCCTTGGCGGCCTGCCGTTCTTACTGTTTGTTAGCGCACTACGAGGCCGAAAGCTCTCAATACTCTACAAAGATGCGCAAGTAAGAGGTTTTACATACCTATTCTTGGTCACCAGCGCCGTAATATCGACATGGCTGGTGGTTAGAGATGGCTACACTGTTATGGATGCGATGCGTGTTTCGATGTTCAACATCGTATCAGTCGTCACCACAACCGGTTTTGGCTTAGAAGACTTCACCGCGTGGGGTGCACTGCCAACCACCTTGTTTGCATTCCTAATGATGGCAGGCGCTTGCTCGGGTTCAACCTCTGGCGGTATCAAAATCTTCCGCTTCCAGATCGCGATGACCATGCTCCACAAACAAATGATGAAGCTAATTCACCCATCGGGCGTCTTTGTTCAACGCTACAATCAGCGACCTGTGAATGACGACATTGTGCGTTCACTCGTGGCATTTGGTTTGATGTTCTTTATCACGATTATCTTAATTGCTGGTGGTTTGAGTGCGATGGGGTTAGACCCAATAACAAGCATCTCAGGCGCTATCACAGCCGTTGCCAACGTGGGCCCGGGAATGGGGAGCGTGATCGGTCCAACCGGGAACTTTGCTCCACTGCCAGACGCCGCTAAATGGTTGCTAAGTTTAGGCATGCTAATGGGACGACTCGAGATACTGACGCTCATTGTTCTATTTTTCCCAGCCTTTTGGCGACGCTAATTCCGCGAATATTTAAGGAAACACAGATGAAATCATACGTACTTCTCGCTAGCGCATTGCTCGCAAACTCAGTATTCGTAAGTTCTGCCTTTGCTGATCAAATGGTCACATTGTCTGATGGTAAGCAAGTGTTACTAAAAGACGATTTTACTTGGCAGTATGTGAGTAACGCATCATCGAATGCAGAGTCAGCATTGACGAGTATTCCTGTAGCCAAAAACACACGCGGTACCACAATCAAGATTGGAGACACCAAGCCAAGCTTGCAGCTTTCCAAATCAGGTGTGGACGTTTTGATTGGGGCAGGACTCTACGAGAATGAACAGCTAATCTTACCAATTTCAGTCACTAACCAAAGCACAGAAGCCGTCGTGCTAGTGACGCTAAATATCACTGTCTACTCACCAACGGGTGAGCTGCTGCATCAAGGCAGTATCAACACTTGGCAATCCATTAAGCGCCTTGCTGATACCTACCTTCGACCACAAACTTCGGCAGAAGGTAAATACTTAGCGATCGATGTTGATAAGTATCCTGAATATAAAATAGACGTGGAGATCACTGACGTTTCTACCCGTTAGGGGCATACCGGTTCAATCAAAACTAAACCGGTGTCACAAACAGATAGATAGCGAAGAAATGGCAAGCGCAGCCCGCCAATACAAACAAGTGCCAGATGGCATGGTTATAAGGGATGCGTTTTGCCACATAGAAAATCACACCCAGCGAGTAAATCACTCCGCCAACTGCCAGTAACACCAAACCACCTATATCGATATTCATCGCTAATTGATAAACAACTATCAAAGATAGCCAACCCATCGCTAGGTAAATGAACAGCGATAAACGCTTGAATCGATAAACGAAGGCTATCTTCATGATGATGCCCACTAGCGCAATCCCCCAGATCACCACCATCAAGCCCATCGCTAATGGAGTTCTTAAGCCCACTAAGAGAAACGGCGTGTAACTGCCCGCAATCAACAAATAAATAGCACAGTGGTCAAGGGTTTTGAGTAAGCGCTTGGTTTTCTCAGTGGTGATAGAGTGGTACAACGTGGAGGCGAGAAAGAGCAGAATAATACTGCTGCCATACACCGCCATACTAGCAACAGTTAGCATGTCGGCTTGGTAATCAAACGCACGAATAAGCAGCAAGATCAGACCAACCACGCCGAGCACAACGCCCAAGCCATGGGTTATTGCATTAGCGCGTTCTTCGATGTCACTGTATTCGCTGGCTGATGATGCAGACATGAATATCCTACTAGAGTAAATGTTCGATTGACCCAGTATTGCACATTAAGCTTACACGTGTAAGCTTAAATTTTTATGACACCTTTTATGACATTAATGGCGCCTGAAATATGTAATGAGGCTAAAAGATCCAAAACTAAATAACCAAAGAGTTAATTAAAGGGTTATAGGAACTAAGAGGCGTTATCTAGATATTCAAGTACCATCTTGCCAGCATCTTGTGGTGAGGTATCCAGTGGCACACTCAATTGACGCTGTAGCTTACCAACGCCTAGCAAGCTAGCTAACATGCCTTTTGCACCATCGCGATTTCTATCAATCTCGAACCACAACTTCAGCTCTGTTTCATCACGATGAGCCACCACTTCCAATTCACGCCAACGGCCATGATAAGGACCCGTCGTCGGCACAAACTCAAACTCTTGTACAAACGGCAGTTCAAAGCCTTTGACCGCTTCACATTCCACTTGACGAATACGCAGGCCTTGAGCTTCAAGCTCGTTAAAAATACCATCGAGCAGTGGGTCGGGACGAACCGTTAAGGTGTCTTTATCCGATGGGTCAATCGCCATCGCAATATCCAACCCGGTTTCCAGCCATACCTTTGAATCACCAATCGTAACCGGTGTGTTCAGTGGCACATCAAACTCACATTCAAAGTCACGGGTTTCACCCGGTTGAATCACAAAGGCATACGGCAAGCTCCATTTTGCCAGCGAGTATGTCTGGTGCATTCGGCGTTTATGACCGCCCTCTTGCCCTTGCGAGTTCGCGGTAACTTCTTTGACGTAGCGACAGCATAAGTTGAGATCAATGTTATCGATCTCCTGCGGCTGAGCACCTCCGTAGACATGTACAATAATGCTCGCCTTCTTACCTGGATAAAGCACTTCCTGTTGCAATACAGAATCCACCTTGGCAGATCCAATTCCAAAACTTGCTAACGTTTTCTTTAAGAACGACATATGCACCTCCTTTAAAACATCATCTTAAGCCTGAAAGAGGTTCAAACTCAAATATACTGCTCACACTATTTTAGCTCTAATATCGTTTAATTATCACTCAGGCGTCGATCGATAACTTAGATAGTGATAATCTAACCCTTGATATGCATGCATATCATTATCCTGATTTATTTTTCGGATTGGCGAAAGCCAGACGAGTGACGCTTCAAGCAATTGAGGCGGAGCTCATGATAAATCAGGCCATTAGATTGGCAATGGATATGCCTGACCGTTAGGTAAATTAATGCGCCCAACAGCTGTCAGGTTCTCGCACACCAACCGTAGTGCGATGCGTCGTCGTAGTGGCTTTGTTGCTGCTCCAACGGCTAAGAAATTGGCTCCTACAATGACTCTCGTTGAGAAGGCTGCTTTATTAGCACCGACTGCAACAAAAGTAATTAAAGCCGCTTAACAAAAAGCGCAGTTTTTACTGCGCTTTTTTCTTGCCCGCTCCCATCTTGAAATGTGTTTACACATTGGTATTCCCTACCCGATTTGATACCTTAGCCACAAATCATTATAAAATTTGTGGAGAAATAAAGTATGAAGTGTCACCGCATTGAAGAACTGCTTGAGCTGATGGAACCTGAGTGGCAGAAAGATCAAGAGCTTAACCTGTTAGAATTCATCATTAAGCTATCAAAAGAAGCGGGCTACCAAGGTAAGCTTGAAGATCTAACTGACGATGTTCTTATCTACCATCTAAAAATGCGTAATAGCGAAAAAGATGAAATGATCCCAGGTCTTAAAAAAGACCAAGAAGATGATTTCAAAACCGCAATTCTAAAAGCGCGTGGCCTTCTTTAGTCGCCTATTTATTTAGGGCTCAATTGCCGTATAGATAAAACACTCAATGTTTAAAAGCGACCACTCGGTCGCTTTTTTGTTTCTGTTCGCTATTTTTTCGTCACAACTGTTATGACTTTTGTTGTTAAAGGTTGATAGCGTTAAAGAAATGAGAACAAGATTGTCGCTATAATCGCCATCCATAAGAATCTTCTAAAATAATAAGAGTGAGTGCGATACCAACAAATGCACCAAGCTCAATTTCTACAGGTTCTCTAAACCATACTTTCAAGTAATGTCGTCATGCTCGAGTTAACCGGGCAAACAAGCCACAAAAAGGATAGTCCATGAGTCAGGATAAAATCGATATCAAAGATGTGACTCCTAAAACCTTTAACCCAAAAACACATAAAGGTAATGGAGATCGATTTAACCCAAGTAACCGAATCTATGTTCGAGAAAGCAAAGGTAAATTCCAACAACTTCGTCGTTACGGCGGTTGGTTCTTACTTTTACTTTTTGCGCTTATCCCATGGATTCCATTCGGTGAACGACAAGCGATCTTGCTCGATATCGGCAGTCAACAGTTCAACTTCTTTGGTACAACCCTATACCCACAAGATCTAACGCTACTCGCTATCCTCTTCATGATTGCGGCGTTTGGCTTGTTCTTCATAACCACCTTCTTAGGGCGAGTCTGGTGTGGTTATTTATGCCCGCAAACCGTCTGGACCTTCATGTACATCTGGTTCGAAGAGAAACTGGAAGGTGCTGCCAATAAGCGAAGAAAACAAGACTCAGGCAAACTGACGAGCAATTTAATTCTCAGAAAAACTATCAAGCACATCGCGTGGTGGGCGATTGCGATTGCGACGGGCTTAACCTTTGTCGGTTATTTCATCCCAATCAAAGAGCTGGTGGTTGGCTTCTTTACCTTTAACTCGACTTTCTGGCCAGTGTTTTGGGTATTGTTCTTTGCTGGGTGTACTTATGCGAATGCCGGATGGATGCGTTCTATTGTTTGTCTGCACATGTGTCCTTACGCGCGTTTCCAATCAGCAATGTTCGATAAAGATACCTTCATCGTGGGTTACGACACTGAACGAGGTGAAAGCCGCGGCCCTCGCTCTCGTAAAGCCGATCCAAAAGAACTTGGTCTAGGCGACTGTATTGACTGTAATTTATGCGTTCAAGTGTGCCCAACGGGTATCGATATTCGTGACGGTCTGCAATACGAGTGTATTAACTGTGGCGCGTGTATTGATGCTTGTGACAACACCATGGAACGTATGGGTTATGAGAAAGGTCTGATCAACTACACCACCGAACATAGGCTTGAGGGGCACTCAACCAAGGTGATGCGTCCTAAGCTCTTGGGCTATGGCGTAATACTAATCGTTATGTTGGGACTGTTTTTCGCACAAATCGCGAGTGTTGATCCTGCAGGCTTAAGCGTTCTGCGCGATAGAAACCAACTATTTAGAATCAATAGCCAAGGGCTTGTCGAAAATACTTACAACTTGAAAGTCATCAACAAGACTCAGCAAGAGCAAGAGTACAAACTTGATGTCAGCGGGCTGCCGGATTCTATCTGGTACGGCAAACAAACGATTACCGTAGACCCAGGTGAGGTTTTAAACCTTCCTATCAGTTTAGGCGTCGATCCAGAAAAACTGAGCTCACCAGTTTCGACAATTCAGTTTATACTCTCGGATAATGAAGAGTTTACGATGAAAGTCGAAAGCCGCTTTATCAAAAAGCTCTGATACCAGTCACCTTAGTGCTAGGTACAACAACCCAATAAATGGAAAAAGGCTCAGTAATGAGCCTTTTTTATTCTATGACGATGCAAGCCTTTAACTTTGATAACCTGACTCCTGACTTCATGTGGTACGCACTGGAGAGTATTGGAGTCCGTGCTGAATCCGGGCTTCTCGCTCTCAACAGTTACGAAAATCGAGTGTATCAATTCACCGATGAAGACCGTAAACGCTACGTCGTTAAATTTTATCGTCCGCAGCGCTGGAACAAAGCACAGATCCAAGAAGAGCATGACTTCGCACTCGAGCTTATCGAACAAGAGATGCCAGTTGCACCTCCAATGCGAATCAATGGCGCAACCTTACATGAATATCAAGGCTACCTATTTGCCTTATTTGAAAGTGTTGGTGGCAGACAGTACGAAGTCGACAATCTAGACCAATTGGAAGGCGTTGGGCGTTTTCTTGGGCGTATTCATAAAGCCAGCGCAGGAAGAACATTCCAGCATCGCCCGACCATCAGCTTAGACGAATACCTTTATCAACCACGTAAAATTCTAGAGAACTCTCAGTTTATCCCGACACACCTAGAGAACGCGTTCTTCAATGATGTCGACCTTCTGATCAAAGAGCTAGAGAGCCAGTGGCCAAGCAATATTGAAAATATCCGCCTGCATGGTGACTGCCACCCTGGCAATATCTTATGGCGTGACGGGCCAATGTTCGTCGATCTTGATGACGCACGTAACGGCCCTGCGATACAAGATTTGTGGATGCTGCTTAACGGCGAGCGTCAAGATAAGCTAATGCAACTGGATATTCTGCTAGAGAGCTATCAAGAATTTTGCGATTTTAATACCGCGCAACTGAAACTAATCGAACCACTACGCGGTCTACGTATGGTGCATTACATGGCATGGTTGGCGAAACGATGGAACGATCCTGCATTTCCTCTAGCCTTCCCATGGTTTAATGATCCAAAATATTGGGAGCAACAAGTACTTGCTTGTAAAGAGCAAATTGCTACCCTGCAAGAGCCACCACTTTCGTTAATGCCTCAGTGGTAACAGCAATCGCAACACAACTAGATAAAAATTCAAACATAATGGAGATTGGATAAATGAAAAAGCTATTCGCATTTTTCTCATTGATCATGTTGAGCCTTTCAGCTCACGCTGCGAAATTTAACGAAGGTGAACACTACAAAGTTCTCGATCTAGAAGCATCAAAAAAACCAATGGTGACAGAGTTCTTCTCTTTCTACTGCCCACACTGTAATAGCTTTGAACCAATCATCCAGCAGCTAAAACAACAGCTACCAAAAGACGCTAAGCTACAGAAGAACCATGTTTCATTCATGGGTGGCAACATGGGGCTGCCAATGAGCAAAGCTTACGCAACCATGATTGCCCTGAAAGTTGAAGATAAAATGGTGCCAGTGATGTTTAACCGCATCCACACCATGAACAAGCCACCACGCGATGAAGCAGAATTGCGTCAAATCTTCCTAGACGAAGGCGTTGATGCTAAGAAATTCGATGCGGCATACAACGGCTTTGCAGTCGACTCTATGGTTCGCCGCTTCGACAAAGCATTCAAAGACAGCGGTCTTTCTGGTGTTCCTGCGGTCGTCGTTAACAACCGCTATCTAGTCGACGCTCAAGGTATCAGCTCTCTCGATGAGTACTTCGAGCTCGTTAACTTCCTACTTAAGAAGTAACGTATTGATTAAAGGAAGCTTCGGCTTCCTTTTTTGCACTAGTTCAAAAATATTCATAGATAAACAATCATCCTGAAAACGTTGTGCTTTACTGATATTAATATCCAGTCCTAAGAACTGGTAGGCAAGGAGCCTTTGAATGAAAATAAAAATAACGCTTTTGGCACTGAGCATTGCAACCTCTCCTGCTTTTGCCAAGCTTGCAGACGAACAAGGTTTCAGTGGTGAAATTTCTATTAATACAGGGGTTACCTCTTCCACCTCAAACTTTAATACCGATGCTGATAGCACCATTTCGTCAAAGACACAGAAAGCCTCATCTGAGAGCTCATTTCTTGTCGCACCTTTAGGCAGTGTCGCTTACACCTTTGGTGAGAAGCTAAATCACCAGGTGTACACAGGTACCGCTCGTGATGATGTGGCAACCGGTACTGTTGTACTGGAGGTTGGCTATAAATACCAACTAGAGTCAGGCATGACCATCGACGCTTCACTTCTGCCGACTATCATGTCTGGTGAGACTTGGGCCGATCCGTACAACACCACTTCAGGTCGCACCAAAACGGATGAAACAGGCAATGCCTTTCGTTTGAAACTAAGTAGCATTGCGGGCTCAGCTTTCTCGTTAGACATGGCCTACGCCACCAAAGATGTAGAAGATGATCGAGTTAGAGAAGAACTACAGCGTGATGCCAATACTTTCTACCTGAAAGGTCAGTACCGTCAGCCAATCAATCGTACCATGATGTTAGTGCCATCATTGATTTACCAATCAAGTTCTGCGGATGGCAAAGCTGCTTCTTATGAGCAGTTCGGTGGTGAAGTCAGCTTATTCGGCGGTATGGGTCGTCACCAATACGCACTAACAGCGGGCTATAACCAACGCTCTTACGATGCAAGCAACCCTATCTACGACAAGAAGCGCAGCGACGACAACATCAACCTGTTTGCCGCGTATGAATATGATCAATTCATGGACTGGGAAAACTGGTCGTTTGTTTCGCTTGCGGGCTATGGCACCAGCGACTCAAACATTACCTTCTACGATGAATCACAATACATCGTCTCAGTTGGCCTGAACTACAAGTTCTAGTTAGGCATCACTGCTCGCTAATAACCATTAGTTCATAACAATTGGTTCATAACAACGAAAGCCTACGTAAAAAGCAGGCTTTCTTGTTTCTATACCAATCACAGTAAATAAATGACCCGTTGTTTACTACGATTGGTATGACTACACCGCTTGAGCCGTAAGTTGCTTCAACAATCGATCCATTGCTCGATAACCAAGTGCCTCTGATAAATGCTTCTTTTCAATCTGCGCATTACCCTCTAGGTCCGCAATAGTTCGCGCTACCTTGATGATTCGATGATAAGCACGAATCGATAAGCCCAGTCGATGCAGTGCCGTTTCTAAAAACTCCGCATCCTCGCGTCGCAATGGGCAATACTTTTCAATTTCTCGGCTACCTAACAGTGCGTTCGACTTATGGTTTCGAGATAACATCAACTGACGCGCTTGTTTAACTCGTTGCTTCACGACTTGAGTGGTTTCACCACGGTCACCTCCTTCGGCTAACATCCCTTTGGGCAATAGAGGGATCTCCAATGACATATCGAACCGATCAAGCAGTGGCCCCGATAATCGATTGAGATAGCGCAATATGATCTGAGGATTAGCGCGTGCTTGATTGCCTTCGTAATAACCAGTCGGGCTTGGGTTCAAGGCTCCGACCAACTGAAAGCGTGCAGGAAAACGAGTCTTGCCTGCCACGCGTGAAATAATGATCTCACCTGACTCTAGAGGCTCTCGTAATGAATCGAGCACCTTGCGCTCAAACTCAGGCATCTCATCGAGAAACAATAATCCGTTATGCGCCAAAGAGATCTCTCCGGGGCGAGGTATCGAGCCACCACCGACCAATGCTGCCATCGAACTCGAATGGTGTGGGGAACGGAAAGGTCGTTGCTTCCAGTTGTATTGATTGATCTCTTGCTGCGTTAAAGAGGCTACCGACGCGGTTTCCATCGCCTCGCCGTCACTCATTTCGGGCAACAAATCGCGCAATCGAGACGCCAACATGGTTTTTCCAGTTCCGGGCGGGCCGAGAAAAAGCAGGTTATGGTTGCCCGCTGCGGCGATCTCCAGTGCTCGCTTACCTTGTTGCTGGCCAATAATATCTTGTAAGTCACGATTATCAGACACATCTACATGATGATGCTCGGTTCGATATAAACCAAGCTGAGCCTGGCCACACATATCAGCGCAAACCTCCAACAAGGTTTGTGCAGATTTATGCGCTCCCTTGCCAACTAAGGCCGCCTGATCACCGTTATGGTGCGGAACCACTAAGCATCGTTCAACGCTATCGGCGGCTAACGTCGCTGGCAACACGCCCTTTACTGAACGCAACTCTCCGGACAACGCCAACTCACCGATAAATTCATGTTGAACTATTTTTGATGTCGGAAGCTGATCGGACGCCACCAAAATCCCAAGCGCAATTGGCAGATCGAAACGTCCTCCCTCTTTGGGTAAATCTGCAGGTGCAAGGTTGACCGTGATTCTTTTCGATGGAAATTCAAAGCGAGAATTGATGATGGCACTCCTTACTCGATCTTTAGATTCCTTAACCGTCGTTTCAGGTAGACCCACCAGCGTAAAACCGGGCATTCCGTTGCTAATATGCACTTCCACAGTCACTTCTGGTGCCTCTACACCCACACTAGCTCGGCTATGAATTATTGCGAGTCCCATAACTTTCCTTTGTCTTTGATTTAAAAGTATTCACTCTGGATATTCATTGCTCACCAAAGCCATAAGGTTGTTATATAGCGTGGTGGAATGGTGTTTTAATGTGAAAAAAGAATGACATTTTCCTTGTCATGCAGCAGATTTGTGTGATAACACTAGAGATGTAGACATTTACTTAAGACAATAAACGAGAAAACTCGAACTTTATGACATTTAACGCTCGCATTTACGCACTGATTAACCTGATTATCGTAGTCATTATTGAGACTGCGCGGGGGCGAGTGGGAAAAAAGTAACCACGAATTAGAAAAAACCCCCGCACTGAAAAGTCCGGGGGTTTTTTCTAATTTAGACATTCGATTTTATATTTTGAAACATTTTCGGCTTTGCCGATTTACAGGAAGAATGGGAGCACAAGATGTGCAGAGACAATGGAAACAATTACCAAAACAAAGGTAATACGGAGGAATTACGATGAAAGGCGCAGAACTGGTCGTATCCGCACTCAAGCAACAAGGCATTGAGACCGTATTTGGTTACCCTGGCGGTGCCATCATGCCAATCTACGATGCACTCTATGACGGCGGGGTTGAACATATCCTATGTCGCCATGAGCAAGGCGCTGCAATGGCCGCTATCGGTATGGCTCGAGCAACGCAAGACGTCGCTGTTTGTATGGCAACCTCAGGCCCGGGTGCAACTAACCTAGTCACAGGTCTTGCTGATGCTTTTATGGATTCCATCCCACTCGTAGCGATCACAGGTCAAGTTGCTAGTTCCCACATTGGTACCGATGCATTCCAAGAAATGGATGTGATTGGTATGTCTCTGTCATGTACTAAACACAGCTACCTTGTTACCGATATTGAAGATCTTGCGCCGACATTGGCTGAAGCATTTATCGTTGCAAAAGCAGGGCGTCCCGGTCCGGTTATTGTCGATATCGCTAAAGATGTTCAACTAGCAGAGTCCCCTGTAAAAACTCTTCCTGAATTTACACCACCCGCAATTCCTGTAGTGACAACGGATGCTATTGAGCAAGCTCAGTACTTCTTGTCTCAAGCGACTCGTCCTGTTTTATACGTAGGTGGTGGCGTTCAACTGGCGAAAGCAACCGATGCTGTTCGTGAGTTTTTACGTCTAAACCCAATGCCTGCAGTAAGCACACTAAAAGGCTTAGGCACCATTGAACGTGACGACCCACACTACTTGGGTATGCTGGGTATGCACGGCACCAAAGCCGCTAACCTAGTGGTTCAAGAAAGTGACCTGTTGATTGTTGTTGGCGCTCGTTTTGATGACCGAGTAACCGGCAAGCTCGACACCTTTGCACCGCACGCTAAAGTTATCCATATTGATATCGATGCGGCAGAGTTCAGTAAACTACGTCTTGCCGATGCACCAATTCGTGGTGACATCAACAAGATCATGCCTCAACTGGAGCTAAGCCAAGACATCTCTTCTTGGGTTCATCACTCCGAAGGCCTTCGTAGCTCATTCAAATGGCGTTACGACCACCCTGGCGACCTTATCTTCGCACCTCTGTTGTTGAAACAACTGTCAGACATGATGCCTGCGAGTTCTATGGTTTCGACCGATGTTGGCCAACATCAGATGTGGGCAGCTCAACACATTCAGCCACGCGATCCACAAAACTTCATCACTTCAGCGGGCTTAGGCACTATGGGCTTTGGCCTACCTGCAGCCATGGGTGCATCGGTTGGTCGTCCTAATGACCAATCTATACTTATCTCTGGTGACGGCTCGTTCATGATGAACATTCAAGAGCTTGGTACGCTGAAGCGTCGCCAAATCCCAGTAAAAATGGTGCTGCTTAACAACTCGCGCTTAGGCATGGTTCGCCAATGGCAATCGCTGTTCTTTGATGGCCGACACAGTGAAACCATCTTGGATGACAACCCGGATTTCGTCATGCTAGCGAAAGCATTTGATATCCCGGGCAAAACCATCACGCGTAAAGAAGAAGTAGAACCAGCACTGAAAGAGATGCTAGAGAGCAAAACCGCTTACCTACTTCATGTTCTTATCGATGAAGAAGAGAACGTATGGCCACTAGTACCGCCAGGTGCTTCAAACAGTGAGATGTTGGAGAACACATAACATGAAAAGATACCTATTAGACATCAAAGCCGATGATAAGCCTGTACTACTAGAGCGTGTTCTTCGTGTTATCCGCCACCGTGGCTTTATTGTTAAGCAAGTAGCTGGCACTCAAAACCACGAAAGCAAAGTGGCGAGTGTTGAGATCATTGTCGACAGTGAGCGTCCGATCTCTTTCTTGGTAAACCAAATCGAAAAGCTGTGGGATGTGCGTACCGTTGACGTTATCTCGATAAGCCGTAATGAATTGCCAAACAACAACTTACAACAAAAGATAAACGCATAAGGAACCGCTAACATGACAGCTAAAACAGCAGACTATATTTGGTTTAACGGTGAAATGGTTCCTTGGGCAGAGGCGAACGTTCACGTCCTGACTCACGCAATGCACTACGGTACTTCGGTGTTTGAAGGTGTTCGTTGTTACAACACGCCAAAGGGTCCGGTTATCTTCCGTCACCCAGAGCATGCAAGACGCCTAAAAGACTCAGCGAAAATCTACCGCTTCCCAATTCCTTACACAGAGGAAGAAATTATGGAAGCGACTCGCGAAACGCTACGCCAAAATAAGCTACAGTCTGCGTACATCCGCCCTCTAGGTTTCGTTGGTAACGTTGGTTTGGGTGTCTGCCCGCCAGAAAACACTGAGATGGATCTGATCATCGCTGCTTTCCCTTGGGGTTCTTACCTAGGCGAAGAAGCGCTAGAAAATGGCGTAGATGCGATGATATCAAGCTGGAATCGTGCAGCGCCAAATACCATCCCAACCGCAGCAAAAGCCGGTGGTAACTACCTATCTTCACTACTGGTTGGTGGTGAAGCTCGTCGTCATGGTTACGATGAAGGTATCGCACTGAGTGTCGATGGTTACCTTTCAGAAGGTGCGGGCGAGAACATCTTCGTGATTCGTAATGGCGTGCTATCAACACCACCAGCAACCAGCGCAATTCTGCCGGGTATTACTCGTGATTCGATCATGACGCTAGCAAAAGACATGGGTTACGAAATCCGTGAAGAGAACATTGCTCGTGAAGCGCTATACCTTGCCGATGAAGTATTCATGACAGGCACAGCAGCAGAAATCGTTCCAGTTCGCAGCGTAGACAAAATTACAGTAGGTGAAGGCAAACGCGGTCCTATCACTGAAAAAGTTCAAGCAGCTTACTTTGGTTTATTCAATGGAACCACTGAAGATAAATGGGGCTGGTTAGATTATGTTTACCCAGAACACCAAACTTCAGCAAACCAAACGCAAACAACTAAGTAAGCAACAGCCAAATATTTTATAAGGATTTAAGCAATGCCAATCTATCGTTCAGCAACGACTACCCACGGACGCAACATGGCTGGTGCGCGCGCTTTATGGCGTGCAACTGGCGTTAAAGATGATGATTTCGGTAAGCCAATCATCGCGGTTGTAAACTCTTTCACTCAATTTGTACCAGGCCATGTTCATCTTAAAGACATGGGTCAGCTGGTTGCGGGTGAAATCGAGAAAGCGGGCGGTATCGCTAAAGAATTCAACACCATCGCTGTGGATGATGGTATCGCAATGGGTCACGGCGGTATGCTGTACTCACTACCATCACGTGAGCTTATCGCAGACTCGGTAGAGTACATGGTCAATGCACACTGTGCAGATGCGATGGTGTGTATCTCTAACTGTGACAAAATCACTCCGGGAATGATGATGGCCGCAATGCGCCTTAACATCCCAGTGATCTTTGTATCAGGCGGCCCAATGGAAGCGGGTAAAACCAAGCTTTCAGATCAAATCATCAAGCTCGACCTTGTTGACGCGATGATTCAGGGTGCCGATCCAACGATTTCAGATGAGCAAAGTGAGCAAGTAGAACGTTCTGCATGTCCAACCTGTGGTTCATGTTCAGGTATGTTCACAGCAAACTCAATGAACTGTCTAACAGAAGCACTGGGTCTATCTCAGCCTGGTAACGGTTCTATGCTGGCGACACACGCTGATCGTGAAGAGCTGTTCATCAATGCAGGTAAACGTATCGTTGATCTCACTAAGCGTTACTACGAGCAAGACGACGAATCAGCACTGCCACGCAACATCGCTAACCGCGCAGCCTTTGATAATGCAATGGCACTAGATATCGCGATGGGTGGTTCAAGTAACACCGTTCTTCACCTTTTAGCGGCAGCTCAAGAAGGTGAGATTGATTTTGATATGGGTGATATCGACGAGATGTCTCGCCGCGTTCCACACCTATGTAAGGTTGCGCCTTCAACACCTAAATACCATATGGAAGACGTTCACCGTGCTGGTGGCGTAATGGCTATCCTAGGTGAGCTTGATCGTGCAGGTCTACTCAATAACCAAACTCGCACCGTGCTTGGTCTAAGCATGCAAGAGCAACTTGCTCAGTACGACATCATGCAGACAGAAGACGAAGCGGTGCTTAAGTTCTTCCGTGCTGGCCCTGCGGGCATCCGAACAACCAAAGCATTCTCACAAGATTGCCGTTGGGATCGTCTTGATGACGACCGTAAAGAAGGTTGTATTCGTACCAAAGAAAACGCATTCAGCCAAGAAGGTGGCCTAGCGGTACTTTCAGGTAACATCGCCGTTGATGGTTGTATCGTTAAGACCGCGGGTGTTGATGAAGAAAACCTTAAATTCCAAGGCCCTGCAATCGTATTTGAAAGCCAAGATACGGCAGTAGACGGCATCTTAGCGGGTAAAGTAAAAGCCGGCGAAGTGGTTGTTATTCGTTACGAAGGTCCTAAAGGTGGTCCGGGCATGCAAGAGATGCTTTACCCAACGACTTACCTAAAATCGATGGGGCTAGGAAAGTCGTGTGCGCTTCTAACTGACGGACGTTTCTCTGGTGGTACATCAGGTCTATCTATCGGTCACGCTTCTCCAGAAGCAGCAAGTGGCGGTGTGATTGGTCTAGTGAACACTGGCGATATTATCACTATCGACATCCCTAGCCGCTCAATCACACTTGATGTGCCAGAAGCAGAGCTTGAAGCACGTCGCGTTAAACAAGATGCACTAGGCTGGAAACCAGAAAACCGTCAGCGTGAAGTGTCTTTCGCACTGAAAGCTTATGCAAGCATGGCGACCAGTGCCGACAAAGGCGCTGTACGTGATAAGTCTAAACTTGAGGGCTAACTATGAGTGATGACACCTCCAGCCCCCAAAAACAAAGTGGCGCAGATTATCTGCGTCAGATCCTGAGAGCACCGGTTTACGAAGCAGCTATCGTGACACCTCTGCAGGATATGCCACGTTTAAGCGCGCGCATTGGTAATCAGGTTCAGCTTAAACGAGAAGACCGTCAGCCGGTGCACTCGTTCAAGCTACGTGGTGCCTACAACATGGTATCAAGCCTTTCTGAGCAGCAAAAAACCGCAGGTGTGATTGCGGCATCGGCGGGTAATCATGCTCAAGGTATGGCACTGTCTGGCTCTAAGTTGGGTATTCAAACCACGATCGTGATGCCAAAAACGACGCCGGATATCAAGGTTGATGCGGTACGCGGATTTGGTGGTAATGTGGTTCTGCACGGCAGTAATTTCGATGAAGCAAAAGCGGAAGCGGAACGCCTATCGGCTGAACATGGCTTCACCTTTGTTCCTCCTTTCGATCACCCACTGGTGATTGCAGGGCAAGGTACTATGGGCATGGAGATGCTGCAGCAAAACGGTCACATGGATTATATCTTTGTGCCAGTTGGTGGTGGTGGCTTAGCCGCTGGTGTTGCAGTGCTTATCAAACAACTGATGCCAGAGATTAAAGTGATTGCGGTAGAGCCTGAAGACTCAGCTTGCTTGAAAGCAGCACTGGATGCGGGTGAACCAGTGGTACTGGATCAGGTCAGCATGTTTGCTGATGGTGTTGCGGTTAAACGCATTGGTGAAGAAACCTTCCGTCTTTGCCAACAGTACATTGATGGTCATATTACAGTCTCTAGCGATGAAATCTGCTCTGCGGTAAAGGACATCTTTGAAGACACCCGTGCAATTGCTGAGCCTTCAGGAGCGCTTGCTCTGGCAGGCCTTAAGAAGTTTTCAGAACAAAACCAACTGCAAAATAAGCAACTAGCAACGGTATTGTCTGGTGCGAACACCAACTTCCACGGTCTGCGTTATGTCTCTGAACGTTGTGAATTGGGTGAGAAGCGAGAAGGTCTACTTGCGGTGACTATTCCAGAGCGACAAGGTGCGTTCCTAGAGTTCTGTAACATTATTGGTGGTCGAGCGGTGACTGAGTTTAACTACCGCCACAACGACGAAAGCCTGGCGAATATCTTCGTTGGTGTACGTCTACAAGGTGGACAAGAAGAACTCGAACACATCATCAATGACCTACGTGAGGGCGGCTACCCAGTTGTCGACTTGTCTGATGACGAGATGGCAAAGCTGCACATTCGTTACATGATTGGCGGTAAACCATCGAAGCCATTGAAAGAACGTCTGTACAGCTTTGAGTTCCCTGAATACCCTGGGGCATTGATTAAATTCCTTGATACCTTAGGGACTCACTGGAATATCAGCTTGTTCAACTATCGTAACCATGGTGCTGATTACGGTCGCGTGCTGTGTGGTTTTGAGCTTGGTGATGACGATTTGGCTCAGTTCTCTACGCACTTAGAAGAACTCGGCTACCAATGCAAAGATGAAACCGATAACCCTTCCTACAAGTTCTTCTTGTCATAAGAGTTAACGACCGAATCAAAAAGAGCGAGTATTTACTCGCTCTTTTTATGGGCGAGACTAAAACCTAACCCGAATGATCTTCAACGGATCACATCATTAGATCGCTTTGCGATGATCCAACCAATCTTGGTGAAGCTGTTCACTCGATCCTAAATACTTAACCATCCACTCGATCAACTTATGGTTGTCGTCTTTACGCCACACTAAGCAGCAATGACTCTGCGGGCTTGGCTCAGGTAATATTTTTTCTACCAGCAAACCTTGCTCAATAATAGGTGCGGCGATATGCCTTGGCATGTAACCCACCCCTACACCATTTTTAAGGCATTCTATTGCGCTGTACCAATTAGGCAATAGTAGACGTCTCTGACTTGCATAATGGCCAGTGTGACGCTTAGGCAGCACGCTGGAGGTATCATCCAAACATATTGCTGGGTATTGACTGACAAAGGCTTCATTAAGGTTTTGCTCTCGCACACACGGGTGACTGGGTGACATCACAAATGCCCAATCTAACCGCCCCATATCCTTAACTTCAAAGTCACCACCAACCGGAATCGCCGAGGTTGCACCAATCACGACATCCGCCCTGCCCTGTGCAATGGCTTCCCAAGAGCCGTTAAACACTTCCATGTTAATCTGCAGCTCAGCGAACTCAAAGGTTTGATAAAACTCTTCAATCATAGGCTTCATCTTGTCGAGCTTAACCACGTTATCAAGCGTTAGGCGCAAGGTTTTCTTCCAACCACGCGCTGCTCGGCGAGTCTGGGCACTGAGTTCTTCCATCTGTCTCAGCAGTTGACGAGCCTCTTCAATAAACAGCTCTCCTGCAGGTGTCAGCTCTACTTTTCTTGGTAAGCGTCTGAAAAGTAGAACATCAAGCTCTTGCTCTACCTGCCTAACCCCATAGCTGATCGCTGAGGGCACTTTGTGCAACTGTTCAGCAGCTGCGGTAAAACTACCCAAGCGCGCCACAGTGTCGAGCATTTCTAACGAGGATTTAGAGAACATAAGCCTTCAAATTTTTTGATTGATAACCACATATTTTAGCGTTTTATTTTATCAGGTCTGAAAAATAGAATGTCAGCATAAATAAACAGGGGCTTTCACTTCTGTATATCAAACAATTTTTTTGATGATAAAAACATCATTACCTTTAGTTTAATGGCATCTTATGAATATTTCTAAATTTCAATTAGTCTACCTTGCAGTTCTTTCAATGCTTGGCTTTATTGCGACTGATATGTACCTTCCTGCATTTAAGGCAATGGAAGTTGATTTCGCAACTGGCCCAGAGCAAATTGCTCTGTCTCTAACTGTATTCCTTGGTGGTATGGCACTAGGTCAGCTTCTTTGGGGTCTCGCAAGTGACAAGTATGGTCACCGCAACACGCTGGCAGTCGGTCTAGTAATATTCACCGCAGCTTCATTTGGCTTAGCATTCAGTACCGAAGTATGGCATCTACTGACACTGCGCTTCATTCAAGCGATCGGTGTATGTGCGCCTGCGGTAATTTGGCAAGCCATGGTTATCAAGCGTTACTCTCAGAGCAGTAGCCAGCAAATTTTTGCTACTATCATGCCTCTAGTAGCGCTATCTCCAGCACTAGCACCTCAACTGGGTGTGTTGCTAGCAGACAGCTTTGGCTGGCACAGTATCTTCATTACATTGACTTTGATGGGCGCACTACTAATTGCAACAACAATGGCTCAACCAAAAGAAGCGCCTGAAGTAAAACAGACATCGATTAAGACAGACATCAAGATGTTGATAAAATCAAAACCTTACATGGGTAATGTTTTAATGTTTGCTTCGGCATCTGCAGCGTTCTTCGCTTACCTAACCGGTATGCCAGAGATCATGGCTCAACTGGGTTATGAAGCAAAAGACATCGGCTTGAGCTTTATTCCACAGACAATTGCATTCATGGCGGGTGGTTACTTCGGTAAGCAAGCGGTGAAGAAATATGGGGATGGCGTTGTACTAAGAAATCTTATCGGTTTGTTCAGCGTTGCAGCGATGCTTATCTTCATTGCATCACAGTGGGAACTGACGTCAATCTGGCCTCTGCTTGCGCCTTTCTGTTTGATTGCTGTAGCAAACGGTGCACTTTACCCAATCGTAGTAAACCGTGCTCTATCAAGTGCTAAGCAAAGCCCAGCAACAGCTGCTGGCCTACAAAACAGCCTGCAAATCAGTATCAGTGGCCTATCAAGTGCATTGGTCGCGGCAATGGCTAGCCAAGCACTAAGCGCAACGGGTATCGCGGTTGTGATTTGTTTGGGTGCATTGTGGGTTGGCTATATTGTTTCGAACAAAGAGCTTTCTGAACACTTCGCGACACCAGACAACTCTCGAGTGGTCGCTGACGAGAAACAAGACTAGTTTCTAGGTTAAATAAAACAAAAAAGAGCGATATTAGTCGCTCTTTTTTTATATCTAGATATCTAAGAAAAACCAGTAGCAGTGCTATTAGCTCTATCGCAGTCATCTGATTTATAGTTGAGACTACTTTTTCTTAGTCGGACGCTGCCAGTTGGCAATCTTGCGCTCTTTCGCACGGCTGATAACTAGCTCATTTTCAGAAACATCGCGCGTTACTGTAGAGCCAGCACCAACGGTAGCACCATTACCAATCGTAACAGGCGCTATTAATTGGCTGTCTGAGCCAACAAATACGTCATCGCCAATGATGGTCTTAAACTTGTTCGCACCATCGTAGTTACAAGTGATAGCACCCGCACCCACATTTACACGTTGACCGATCTCAGCATCACCTAGGTAAGTAAGGTGATTAGCTTTAGAACCCTCACCAAGACGAGTGTTCTTCACTTCAACAAAGTTACCTACATGCGAATTGTTACGCATGTCAGCTCCAGGACGTAAGCGAGTGAAAGGACCAACCGTACAGTCTTCACCAATTGTCGCACCTTCGATTACGCTGTATGGGCGAACGATAGTGTTGTCATCAATCTCACAGTCTTTCAATACACAACCGGTGCCGATAACCACGTTATCACCAATGCTTACGCTGCCTTCAATAATTACGTTGGTATCAATCTCAACATCCATACCACATTGAAGCTCACCACGTAGGTCGAAGCGGCTTGGGTCACGTAACATTACGCCTTGCTTTAATAACTTGTCTGCTTGTTCAGCTTGGTAAGCGCGCTCTAGACGAGCCAGTTGAGAGCGGTCGTTCACGCCTTCAACTTCAATTGGGCTTACTGGATGTACAGCCTCAACCGCACGACCTTCATCGTGAGCCGCTGCAATAACGTCAGTCAGGTAGTATTCACCTTGTGCGTTATCGTTGCTTAAGCCAGACAACCAACGCTTCAGATCGCCACCAGTAGCCACCATAACGCCAGTATTAATCTCTTTGATAAGCTTCTGCTCATCGGTTGCATCTTTTTGCTCAACGATAGCGACAACCGGGCCATTGCGACGAATGATACGACCGTAGCCCATCGGGTTGTCTAACACGACCGTTAGTAGTGCGATACCACCGTTTGGTTGAGCGTCTAATAGGTTCTCAATGGTTTCAGGAGAGATTAGTGGGACATCACCGTATAGCACCAATACTTTTTCATCATCAGCGAAATGTGCAGATGCTTGATCCACAGCGTGGCCAGTACCCAACTGCTCAGCTTGCAGTGCCCAATTTACAGATTCTTCAGCTAGAGTAGCCTTCATCTGATCACCACCGTGGCCGTAAACCAGGTTGATATTTTGAGCGCCTAAACCATTACATGTATCGATAACATGCTTCACCATTGGCTTACCCGCAAGCGTGTGCAGAACCTTTGGTGTGTTTGAATACATGCGAGTGCCTTTGCCCGCCGCGAGAATCACTGCGCTAAACTTCATTGTAAACCTATCCAACAGTATTTTTATTAAGCCGATATTGTAACCGTTTTTGGCCAAAAAATTAAATCACAATAACCATTTAACCAGTAGTGGTGCTTAAAAGGTGTATTTTTCAGAACCTAAAAATGCAAAAAGGCGACCCTTAGGTCGCCTTTATCTCAGAGTCTATAATCTTAAAAAGATTAACGACGCTGCTTTGTCAGTTCGATAACTCGTAACTGAGCAATGGCTTTAGCCAGTTCACCGGCCGCTTGTGCGAAGTCTATATCGCCATGCTGATTTTGGATATTCTCCACAGCCTTGCGTTTAGCTTCTTCCGCCTTTGCTGCGTCTAGCTCTTCACCACGGATAGCTGTATCAGCCAGTACAGTCGCTGTACCAGGCTGAACTTCTACCATACCACCAGAAACATAAATAATTTCTTCGTGGCCGTGCTGCTTAACAATACGCACCATACCAGGCTTGATAGCGGTCAGCAGTGGAGTGTGACCATGGAAAATACCAAGCTCACCCTCACTACCGGTCACCTGAAACGTCTCAACAAGACCAGAGAAAATTTGTTTCTCGGCACTTACAACGTCTAGGTGAAAGGTTATTGCTGCCATATCGCCTCCTAGTTAGCCTTATAGCTTCTTAGCATTCTCGATAGCTTCGTCAATTGCACCACAGTACATGAACGCTTGCTCTGGAATGTCATCGTATTCACCAGATAGAAGACCTTGGAAGCCACGTAGAGTCTCTTTAAGAGGTACGTAAACGCCTGGGTCACCTGTAAATACTTCCGCTACGTGGTAAGGCTGAGTTAGGAACTTCTCAATCTTACGAGCACGAGATACAACTTGCTTATCTTCTTCAGATAGCTCGTCCATACCTAGGATAGCAATGATATCTTTCAGCTCTTTATAGCGCTGAAGAGTAGACTGAACGCCACGAGCGATGTCGTAGTGTTCTTGTCCAACTACCAATGGATCCAGTTGACGTGAAGTAGAATCTAGCGGGTCGATCGCTGGGTATAGACCCATAGATGCGATGTTACGGTTAAGTACAACCGTTGCATCCAAGTGAGCGAACGTTGTTGCTGGAGACGGGTCAGTCAAGTCATCCGCAGGTACGTATACCGCCTGTACAGACGTGATAGAACCAGCTTTAGTTGACGTGATACGCTCTTGTAGAACACCCATTTCTTCAGCTAGTGTAGGTTGGTAACCTACCGCAGAAGGCATACGACCTAGAAGTGCTGATACTTCAGTACCTGCTAGTGTGTAACGGTAGATGTTATCAACGAACAGTAGAACGTCACGACCTTCGTCACGGAAACGCTCTGCCATTGTTAGACCAGTCAGTGCAACACGTAGACGGTTACCTGGTGGCTCGTTCATCTGGCCGTAAACCATCGCTACTTTTGATTCTTCAGGTTTTTCGATGTTTACAACACCTGCTTCCTGCATCTCAAAGTAGAAATCGTTACCTTCACGAGTACGCTCACCTACACCTGCAAATACAGATAGGCCTGAGTGTTGAAGTGCGATGTTGTTGATAAGTTCCATCATGTTAACGGTCTTACCTACACCAGCACCACCGAATAGACCGATTTTACCACCCTTAGCGAATGGACAAATCAAGTCGATTACTTTAACACCAGTTTCTAGAAGAGCTGTCTCGTTAGACTGCTCTTCGTAGCTTGGAGCTTCACGGTGAATGGCGTAATGCTCTTCAGCACCAATCTCGCCACACTCATCAATCGCGTCACCTAGGACATTCATGATACGACCCAATGTCTTAGTACCTACTGGTACTGAGATTGGAGCGCCAGTATTTTCAACTGTCAAACCACGACGTAAACCATCAGAGCTACCCATTACGATTGCGCGAACTACGCCACCGCCAAGTTGTTGCTGAACTTCAAGAACTAGACGCTCTTTCACTTCATTAACATTCAGAGCATCGTATACACGAGGTACTTCGCCCTGTGGGAACTCTACGTCGACTACCGCACCGATGATCTGTACGATCTTACCTGTAGCCATCGTTAATCCTCTAACTATTTAGTTTTACCTAAGCTTAAACCGCAGCTGCGCCTGAAACGATCTCAGAAAGTTCTTGTGTAATCGCCGATTGACGGGCTTTGTTATACACAAGTTCTAAGTCATCAATAATGTCACCAGCATTATCTGTTGCTGATTTCATTGCAATCATTCGAGCCGCTTGCTCACAAGCAAGGTTCTCGACCACACCTTGGTACACTTGAGATTCGACATAGCGAACCAATAGTGCATCTAGTAGTGGCTTTGGCTCGGGCTCATAAATGTAGTCCCAAGAATGACTGCGTTTCATTTCTTCGCTGTCTGATTTAGGCAAAGGAAGTAATTGATCGATCGTTGGTTCTTGAACCATAGTGTTTTCAAACTTGTTGAACACTACGAACAGGCGATCTAGTTCGCCTTCATCATATTTCTTCAGCATAACGCTCACAGAGCCAATCAAGTCTTCAAGGCTTGGACGATCGCCCAGACCAGAAACTTGAGCTGCTACTTTCGCGCCGCTGTTGTTGAAAAATGCTGTTGCTTTAGAGCCTACAATTGCAAGCTCAACATCAGCACCTTTCTCAGACCAATCTTTCATGTCGTTCATGGCTTTCTTGAACAAGTTAATGTTCAAACCACCACAAAGACCACGGTCTGTAGAAACGATGATGTAACCAACACGTTTGGCTTCACGTTCCTCAAGATAAGGATGCTTATACTCGAGGCTACCATTAGCCAAATGACCGATCACTTTACGCATTGTTTCTGCATATGGACGAGTAGCTTCCATTGCGTCTTGAGAACGACGCATTTTTGAAGCTGCTACCATTTCCATTGCTTTCGTAATCTTCTGTGTGCTTTTAACACTACCGATTTTATTACGTATCTCTTTTGCGCCGGCCATCGTTACTCTCCGTTAATGGTATGAGGTGGCCCTAAGACCACCTACCAATTACCAGGTCTGGGTTGCCTTGAAATCGTCAACAAGCTTCTTCAGCTCAGCTTCGATTTCTTTGTTGAAAGCACCCGTTGCGTCGATCTGTGTTACTAGATCAGCGTATTGACCACGAGCAAACGACAGTAAAGCAGCTTCAAAGTCTAGAACTTTAGAAAGTTCAACGTCTTGAAGGTATCCACGCTCTGCAGCGAAGATTACTAGAGCTTGGTCAAATACAGACATAGGAGCGTATTGCTTCTGCTTCATCAGTTCTGTAACTTTTTGACCGTGGTCTAGCTGCTTCTTAGTCGCTTCATCAAGATCCGAAGAGAACTGAGCAAATGCTGCAAGTTCACGGTATTGAGCTAGAGCAGTACGGATACCGCCAGATAGCTTCTTGATGATTTTAGTCTGCGCCGAACCACCTACACGAGAAACTGAGATACCTGGGTCAACAGCTGGACGTACGCCCGCGTTGAACAGCTCAGTTTGTAGGAAGATCTGACCATCAGTAATCGAGATTACGTTCGTTGGTACGAATGCAGATACGTCACCAGCTTGCGTTTCGATGATAGGAAGAGCTGTTAAAGAACCAGTCTTGCCTGTCACTTCACCGTTAGTGAATTTTTCTACGTATGCTTCGCTTACACGAGCTGCACGCTCTAGTAGACGAGAGTGAAGGTAGAAAACATCACCTGGGAACGCTTCACGACCTGGTGGACGCTTAAGTAGTAGCGAGATTTGACGGTAAGCGACAGCTTGCTTAGATAGATCATCATAAACAATCAGTGCATCTTCACCGCGATCACGGAAGTATTCGCCCATCGCACAACCAGCATACGGTGCAAGGTATTGCAGCGCTGCAGATTCAGAAGCAGATGCAACAACAACAACAGTGTTTGCTAGTGCGCCGTGCTCTTCTAGTTTGCGAACTACGTTAGCAATAGTCGACGCTTTTTGGCCGATAGCTACGTAGATAGAGAAAATACCAGAATCTTTTTGGTTAATAATCGCATCGATCGCCATTGCTGTTTTACCAGTCTGACGGTCACCGATTACTAGTTCACGTTGACCACGACCGATAGGGATCATTGAGTCAACAGACTTGTAACCAGTTTGAACAGGTTGATCTACCGATTTACGGTCGATTACACCTGGTGCGATAATTTCTACAGGCGAAGTCAATTTAGCTTCGATTGGACCTTTACCATCAATTGGCTCACCTAGCGTGTTTACAACACGACCAAGCATTTCAGGACCTACTGGTACTTCTAGAATACGACCAGTACCTGTAACTTTCATGCCTTCCTGTAGGTCAGCATACGGGCCCATTACAACAGCACCAACCGAATCACGGTTCAAGTTTAGTGCTAGAGCGTAACGGCCACCCGGTAGTTCGATCATTTCACCTTGCATCACGTCCGCTAGGCCGTGGATGCTAAGGATGCCATCGCTTACAGAAACGATAGTACCTTCATTGCGAGCTTCACTAACAACGTCGAAAGATTCAATACGTTGTTTAATTAGATCGCTAATTTCAGTGGAATTAAGTTGCATGCTCCAATCCCCATTAAGACTGCAATGCATCGCTCAGGCGGTCTAAACGACTGCGCGCTGAGTTATCGATGACTAGGTCTCCGGCTCGAATAATAACTCCACTAAGTAGAGTCTCATCTATACTGCAATTCAGCTGAACTTTGCGCGCTAAGCGCTGTTCCAATTTGCTGCTGATTTCTGCACGTTGTTCTTCAGAAAGTTCTACCGCTGAAGTTACTTCAACGTCGATCTCTTTCTCATACTCTTTTTTGAGTATAAAGAACTCTTTACAAACATCAGGAAAAGCCATTAAGCGGCCATTCTCTGCCATCACTTTAATTAAGTTCTGACCGAATTCATCAAATTGTTCGCCACAAATTACAATGAATACTTCAGCTAATTTTTCAGCAGTCATAGAACCGCTTAATAAATTGTGAACATCATCATTTTGTGCCACTTCGGCAGCAAAAGTAAGCATTTGACCCCATTGGTCTAGCTCACCTTTATCTACCGCAAAGTCAAACGCTGCTTTAGCATAGGGGCGTGCGATTGTAGTCAAATCAGACATATACAGCCCCTTGCTTTAAAGTTTTGCAGTAATGTTGTTAAGAAGATCATCGTGTACATCTTTATCGATTGTACGTTCAAGGATTTTCTCAGCACCAGCTATAGCCAGAGTTGCGACTTGTTTGCGCAGGTCATCACGGGCACGTGTACGCTCTGCTTCAATTTCTGCTTCAGCTTGCGCTAAGATCTTCTGGCGTTCTGCCTGAGCCTCTTCGCGTGCTTCATCAATAATTTGAGCTTTACGTTTGTTTGCCTGATCAATAACCTCAGTTGCAGTGCGCTTTGCTTCTTTCATTTGCTCAGAAGCGTTGGCTTGTGCCAGGTTCAAGTCTTTAGCAGCGCGTTCAGCGGCTACCAGACCGTCAGCAATTTTTTTCTGACGTTCTTCAATTGCTTGCATGATTGGTGGCCATACATATTTCATGCAGAACCAAACAAACAGTGAAAAAGCAATTGCTTGACCTAGCAGAGTTGCGTTCATATTCACAACAGCTACCCCTCGTTAAGAATCAACTACAAAAATTTAATTAACTATTTAGAAGTTAATTAGCCTGCTAGTTGACCAACAAATGGGTTAGCAAACGTGAATAGTAGTGCGATTACGATACCGATCATTGGAACAGCATCCAATAGACCAGCGATGATGAACATCTTAACTTGTAGCATTGGAGCCATTTCAGGTTGACGCGCAGCGCCTTCTAGGAATTTACCACCAAGAATAGCAAAACCAATTGCAGTACCTACGGCACAAAGACCAACAATGATAGCAACAGCGATTGCTGAAAAACTTAGTACAGTTTCCATTTACGTTCTCCGATTAACATTAATAGTTAGAATAAAGCTTAAAAATTTTTTAGTGATCACTATCTTCATGAGCCATTGATAAGTAAACGATTGTCAACATCATGAAAACAAACGCTTGAATCAAAATAACCAAGATATGGAAGATAGCCCAAGGTAGTGCACCTACCCATTGTAAGTACCACGGTAGCATTGCCGCGATAAGAATAAACACCACCTCACCCGCAAACATATTACCAAATAAACGCATACCTAGAGATAGTGGCTTCGCTAATAACGAAATTACCTCAAGTACCAAGTTAAATGGAATCATGATTGGGTGATTAAATGGATGCAGTGCCAATTCTTTAGCAAATCCGCCTAGACCTTTCACTTTGATGCTGTAGTAGATCATCAGAGCAAAAACACCTAAAGCCATTGCCATTGTTATATTAACATCAGCTGTAGGAACCACTTTCAAGTAAGGGATACCTAGCCAATGCTCTGCAGGATATGGTAAGAAATCGATAGGCACTAAGTCCATCAAGTTCATAATGATAATCCAGCAGAATATAGTCAGTGCTAGTGGGGCAATCAGAGGGTTGCGGCCATGGAAAGTTTCTTTAACGTTGTCACCAACGAATTCCACTACCATTTCAACAAAACACTGAAGCTTACCAGGTACACCTACTGTTGCTTTCTTAGCGACTGAGCGAAAAACCCAAAGGAATAACATCCCTGTCAACACCGAAAAAAACAGACTGTCTATATGTACGTTCCAGAAACTTGTCTCCTCTACAAGACCAAACTTAGCTAAAGAAAGGTTTTGTAAATGGTGTTCAATGTATCCGGATGCTGTTGGCGCAGCCATAACTCATCCTATTTTTTATTGTTAATGAAAAGCACTGGCGCAAAGATATTAATACCTAGAACCAGTAAATAGGTCAGTTTGAGGGGAATTAATTCCACCTGCATATACATGTAGACGATAGAGAATAGTAGAACTGTGATTAAGATTTTGAGCGCTTCACCTGCATAGAACGACGCCGCAACTAACTTAGTTGCGCGAGCTCCACAAAATAGAAAAGCACACACACAAAAAACTACATTCGCGATGACAAAAATACCGCCACCGATTAATGCAGCAAAACCCCAATCAGGATTAACAGCTAAACCTAACCCTATCGCCACTAATATAACCGCGCTAAGCTCGATCAATAACATTTGCTTTGCAAGCACTCGTCCTGGTCTTGCTAACGCCGCTACCATGTATTCGTTCCTCTTTTAAGCCTACTTTGATACTCGCTTAAAAGCGTGCTGATAAATTGGCGAAAATTATACGTTCAGCCAAATTGATTGCAATAAGAATGCAGCAATCATTTACATTTTTGTATACAAACCGACAACTTTTGTACGAAATCACTTGTTCATTACATAATTGACCTAAATCAATTATCTCACTTAGTACTCTAATTTAGCAATAAGTTGATCTAATTTGTGAGGCTCATCAAGAGTAATTGTCACTTTTGACTTCCCACTAACAGAACGAGTAACTGAAACGTTTGCTTGCAATTTTTCCGTGAGTCTTCGTGAAAGTTCGATAGCTTCAGTGTCTTCTTGCTTCGATTCTGATTCAACGTCTGGCTTTAAGCACTTTTTAACAAGCTGCTCAGTTTGACGCACGGTCATTTTTTTGGTTGCCGCAGTGTTTGCTGCCTCAACCTGGGTATCGCCTTCGAGCGCAAGCAATGCTCTAGCATGCCCCATTTCCAGGTGTTTGTTAGAAACTAAACCTTTTACTTCATTTTCGAGCTGATTTAGACGTAATAAGTTACTAACCGTTGCTCTCGATTTACCGATCACTTCAGCAACTTGTTGATGTGTCAGCTCAAATTCGTTCTGCAAGCGCTCTAACGCTTGTGCTTCTTCGATAGCATTCAAGTCTTCACGCTGAATGTTCTCGATCAATGCCATCGCAATCGCGGCCTTGTCTTCGACTCTCTTAATTAGACATGGCACTTGCTTAAGGCCAGCTTGACGAGCAGCTCTCCAACGACGTTCGCCAGCAATAATCTCAAACTGGTCGTGTGCTAAGGGGCGTACAACGATTGGCTGAATAATACCTTGAGATTGGATTGATGCTGCCAGCTCTTCTAGCGCTTCCGGCGCAATATCCTTACGCGGTTGATATACACCTGGCTTTAAGCAACCAACAGCCAATTCGATAAGCTCACCATCAGCCGACAACGCCTGACTATAAGAAGCAACTTGCTGCTTTTCACGAGCTAATGAGCTAGTTGCAAGCAATGCATCTAGCCCCTTTCCTAAACCACGCTTAGACATTGAGCGAATTCCTTTGGTTGGACCTATACTGGGACTTCTTCACGACGTAACATTTCGCCAGCAAGAGCAAGATATGCCTTAGCTCCTGCAGAATATTTGTCGTAGTACATTGCTGGCTTGCCATGACTCGGCGCTTCTGCCAGACGCACATTTCTAGGGATCACAGTTCGATAGACTTTGCTACCGAAGTGCTTTTTGAGTTGATCAGATACTTCGTTCGATAAGCGGTTACGAGGATCGTACATAGTACGCAGAAGACCTTCAATCTTCAGGTTCTCATTTACCACCGCAGCGAGCTTGCTAATGGTATCCATCAACGCAGTCAAACCTTCCAGAGCAAAGTATTCACATTGCATAGGAACCAATACGGAATCGGCCGCAGCCATCGCATTAATTGTAAGAAGATTTAATGACGGTGGGCAATCGATAAAGATGAAATCATAGTTATTACGAATGGATGCCAACGCGTTCTTTAGGCGAACTTCACGAGCAAACACTTCCATCAATTTGATTTCTGCCGCTGTAACATCACCATTTGCGGCGATAAGGTCATAGTTGCCAGATGTACTTCGGCAAACTACCTCATCAAATGGGGTGTCTTCAACCAACAAATCGTAAGCAGTTGCTTCAACCTGATACTTGTCAACACCGCTCGCCATCGTGGCATTACCTTGAGGATCGAGGTCAACAACCAATATCTTGCGCTTTGTTGCCGCCATTGATGCTGCCAAGTTAATGCAAGTTGTTGTTTTTCCTACGCCACCCTTCTGGTTGGCAATTGCTACGATTTTACCCACTATGGCCTCGCTGATTATCCCTGACGCGATAAAGTAACTAGATGACGCTCTCCATCAAGCTCTGGCACTTGCAAAGCTTTAATGTCTGTCACTGAACACCATTCAGGTAACAGGTCGATTTCGTCTCTAGGATGTTGTCCCTTAAGAGCCAAAAATACACCGGATTGCTCTTTAGGTAAATGATGACACCACTCTACCATGTCTGTCATTGATGCAAATGCGCGACTGAGCACGGCATCAAACTTTTCTTCTGGTTGAAATTCTTCAACACGACTTTGAATCGGCACCACGTTGTCGATACCCAGCTCATGAATCACTTGCTTGATAAAACGAATACGCTTACCCAAGCTGTCTAGCAAGTAAAACTCGCAGTCAGGATTCATGATTGAGAGCGGAATCCCAGGAAGACCTGGGCCTGTGCCAACGTCAATAAAGCGCTTGCCTTGTAAGTGAGTGCTAACAATGATGCTATCTAAGATATGTTTCACCATCATTTCTTGCGGATCACGAACTGACGTCAGATTGTATGCTTTGTTCCACTTGTTTAGTAACTCAACGTAGCCAACCAATTGGCTGCGTTGCTTTTCAGATACTTCAAGTTCAGTCTGGCCAATCAGGTGATCCAGTTTTTCGCGTAATGCGCTCATTATGCTTCCTCACCTTTTTTCAACAGGCCGTGTTTTTTCAAGTAAACCAACAGAATTGAAATTGCAGCAGGTGTGATACCTGAGATTCGCGATGCAATACCAATTGAGTCTGGTTTAGCGGTAGTTAGTTTTAGAACCACTTCGTTAGAAAGCCCTTTTACCTTACTGTAATCGATGTCAGCCGGCAGTTTGGTGTTTTCATGACGCAGTGATTTTTCAATTTCATCTTGTTGACGTTGGATATAGCCATCGTACTTCACTTGGATCTCAACTTGCTCAGACGCTTGTTGATCTTCGAGTGCTGGACCAAAACGATCCAACGACGTTAGCTGTGAATAAGTCATTTCAGGACGACGAAGAAGATCTTCACCACTCGCTTCACGAGACATTGGTGTTTTCAGGATCTGGTTCAATTGATCAATATCTTCAGATTTTGGATTAATCCATGTTTCTTTAAGACGTTGACGCTCTTTCTCCATGTTTTCCATCTTCTCGTTGAATCGCGTCCAACGAGCATCGTCGACCAAGCCAAGTTCACGTGACTTTTCAGTCAAACGGATATCAGCGTTGTCTTCACGAAGCAACAAGCGGTATTCCGCGCGAGATGTAAACATGC
Source organism: Vibrio sp. 1F263 (assembly GCF_041439035.1). Classification (NCBI taxonomy): domain Bacteria; kingdom Pseudomonadati; phylum Pseudomonadota; class Gammaproteobacteria; order Vibrionales; family Vibrionaceae; genus Vibrio; species Vibrio sp. 1F263. The sequence continues at coordinate 44,788 of NZ_JBGONI010000017.1, forward strand.
GGTACGGTTCTTTGGTACCCATTGTCGACAAGTCATCGATAAGTACACCCATGTAAGCTTGATCGCGGCGTGGGCTCCAGCCCTCTTTGCCTTGCGTAAACAAACTCGCATTCAAACCGGCCATTAAGCCTTGTGCTGCAGCTTCTTCGTAGCCGGTGGTGCCATTGATTTGCCCCGCAAAGAACAGACCCTTAATAAACTTGGTCTCGTAAGTCAGTTTAAGATCGCGGGGGTCAAAGAAGTCGTACTCAATCGCGTAGCCAGGACGGACGATGTGTGCGTTCTCAAAACCTTTCATTGAGTGAACGATTTTTACCTGAACATCAAACGGCAAACTGGTTGAAATACCATTCGGGTATAACTCGTGCGTCGTTAGGCCTTCAGGCTCAATGAAAATTTGGTGACTGTTTTTATCAGCAAAGCGCATCACTTTATCTTCAATCGACGGACAGTAACGAGGGCCAATACCTTCAATCACACCTGCGTACATCGGGCTGCGATCGAGGTTGGCACGAATAACGTCATGCGTATTTTCGTTAGTGTGCGTGATGTAACATGGAATCTGACGCGGCTGCTGAGCTCGGTTACCCATGAATGAGAAAACCGGAGTCGGATTATCGCCGTGTTGAACCTCAAGCTCAGAAAAATCAACGCTGCGTGCATCGATGCGAGGAGGTGTACCCGTTTTCAGGCGATCAACACGAAATGGAAGATCACGAAGACGGTCAGCGAGCGCGATCGATGGTGGATCACCCGCACGTCCACCCGATGAACTTTCCATACCAATATGAATCTTACCGCCTAGGAATGTGCCTACCGTTAAGACCACAGCATTAGCGCGGAATTTGAGGCCCATTTGCGTAACCACACCCACCACTTGATCTTGTTCAACGATCAAGTCATCAACCGACTGTTGGAACAGAGTTAGGTTTGGTGTGTTTTCAAGAACATTACGGACAAAGGCTTTGTAAAGTGCGCGGTCAGCTTGTGCACGAGTTGCACGTACCGCAGGGCCTTTTGATGCGTTTAATGTTCTGAACTGAATACCTGCATGATCAATAGCTTGCGCCATTAATCCACCCATAGCATCGACCTCTTTTACCAAGTGGCCCTTACCGATCCCGCCAATGGCTGGGTTACAAGACATCTGTCCCAACGTATCGATATTATGAGTTAGTAATAACGTACTTTGACCAGTACGTGCAGATGCGAGTGCGGCTTCCGTTCCTGCATGGCCACCACCAACAACGATGACGTCAAATTTTTCGTGATAAAGCATGAACCGACCTCAGGTACTCAAACGTTTCTAGATTGATAAAAAGGAGCGATATTCTACCTGTTTTCATAGCTTGAGAAAACGTTTTTGGAATTTTTCGAAAAAGCTGTTTTTAATTAATATAGATAAGATCTTTAGAGAGATCTTTTATTAGATCTATTATTAGGATCGAGGGTGTCTGTGGATAAGTAGAAAATGATCAACAAGATCATGGATCTTTTTTGGATCAAAGGGTGTGATCTAACTTTGATCATAATGAGGATTAGCTGGGATCAAAATGGCTACTTATGCACAAGGGGAAATTACCTAGAAAGTTGTTATTTGGATAACTATAGGTTGATCACCGTATATGTATGATCTTATCCACAGAGAAAATTGAAAAAAAGGACATGTATTTCGATTTATTTTCAAAAAAGTTATTCACAATCACGATTTTCAGAGACAAAAAAAGCGGCATAAGCCGCTTTTTAGAAGATTGAGGTGTTAAAACTGGTCACTATGATCGTTAAACCATTCCTCTGCAGCATCTTCTGGGACCGGTGTTTCAAGAACATCGATGGTAAAACAGCCAGAAATAGCTTGAGCACCGAGCTCGTTTAGTTGGCTGTGGACTAATTTACCTGCCAAACAGAAGGTATCGTAGCTCGAATCTCCAAGCGCCACTACAGCAAAGCGAACCCGGCTTAAATCTGGAGATTGCTGGGTCAATGCGTCGATAAACGGCTTAATATTATCTGGAAATTCACCGGCACCATGAGTTGAAGTGACCAACAACCAAAAGCCTTGTTGGGGGATATCATCGTATTCAGGTTGATTATGAAGGGTTATTTCATGACCTTGCTCTTCAAGAAGATCATTAAGGTGATCGCCAACGTACTCTGCACCACCTAAGGTGCTACCTGTAATAATGTGGATCATTAAGCTGTCCTTACTAAAGAAGAAGGCCAGCATGAGCCGGCCTTTTAAGGTTATTTACCAATACAGAATGAAGAGAAGATGCGACCTAAAAGATCGTCTGAACTGAACTCACCCGTGATCTCATTGAGGTGCTGTTGGGTGATACGAAGCTCTTCCGCTAATATCTCTCCGGCCATGTAGCCTTCAAGCTGCTGTTGCCCAATATCAAGGTGTTCCGATGCGCGTTCTAGTGCATCCAAGTGGCGGCGGCGCGCCATAAAGCCACCTTCATGACCACCAGCAAAGCCCATGCAATCCTTGAGGTGGCTACGCAGAGCGTCGACACCTTGGCCTGTTTTGGCTGATAAGCGAATCAGGGTTGGATCGTTAACATGACAAATGCCTAACTCTTCACTGGTTTGATCCGCTTTATTACGAATTACCGTCATTCCGATGTTGTCTGGTAGACGATCAACGAAATCTGGCCAGATATCTTTCGGGTCGGTTGCGTCTGTTGTTGTGCCATCAACCATAAATAAAACTCGGTCTGCCTGAGCTATTTCTTCCCAAGCACGTTCAATACCTATCTTTTCTACTTCATCAGAGGCCTCACGTAGGCCTGCGGTATCAATAATATGCAGTGGCATGCCATCAATATGGATATGTTCACGCAGTACATCACGCGTAGTGCCGGCAATATCAGTCACAATGGCAGATTCTTTGCCTGACAATGCATTTAATAGGCTCGATTTACCCGCATTTGGGCGACCTGCAATCACGACTTTCATACCTTCACGCATGATGGCACCTTGATTGGCTTCTTGGCGCACAGCTTCGAGATTGTCGATGATAGCCTGTAAGTCAGTACTTACTTTACCGTCAGCAAGGAAATCAATTTCTTCTTCAGGGAAGTCGATAGCCGCTTCAACGTAGATTCTTAGGTAAATCAGGGAATCTACCAGTGTATTAATACGCTTTGAGAATTCACCTTGCAGGGATTGTAGTGCAGATTTCGCCGCTTCTTCTGAGCTTGCGTCAATCAGGTCAGCAATCGCTTCGGCTTGAGTTAAATCCATCTTGTCGTTTAAGAAGGCACGCTCTGAAAACTCACCTGGACGCGCAGCACGCACGCCTGAGATCGCGAGGATTCGTTTGATTAGCATATCCATCACCACCGGACCGCCGTGGCCTTGCAGCTCTAACACGTCTTCGCCAGTAAACGAATGTGGGTTAGGGAAGAAAAGCGCGATACCTTGGTCGAGTTCGATGCCATCGTGAGATTTAAACGGCAGGTACTCAGCGTAGCGAGGCTTAAGTGTTTTTCCTGTTACTTCTAGGGCAACCTGAGTCGCCAATGGGCCGGAAACGCGGATAATACCGACGCCACCACGGCCTGGCGCGGTCGCTTGAGCAACAATCGTATCTGTAGTCATAGGTGTGCCTGCTAGCATGTGAAAGCCAAAGAGGGCATTCACGATTAATCAATTAGCTGAATTGTAATCAGCTAAAAACAAAAAGGCGACCTTTTGGTCGCCTTTCTTTATCTCTTTCTATTATCGAACTTACTTAGAATGTAAGCCTTTCTTTTCCAGTGCGCGGTAGATAAGCGTTTGCTGAATTAGAGTTACGATGTTCGATACTAGCCAGTAAAGAACCAGACCTGAAGGGAAGAACAGGAAGAAGAATGTGAACATAACCGGCATAAAGGTCATGATCTTCTGCTGCATTGGATCCGTTACAGTTGTCGGGCTCATCTTCTGGATTAGGAACATTGAAGCACCCATCAGAAGTGGCAAGATGTAGTATGGGTCTTGTGCTGAAAGGTCAGTAATCCAACCGAAGAACGGTGAGTGACGCAGTTCAACAGACTCCATTAGTGCCCAGTATAGCGAAATGAAGATAGGCATTTGAAGAAGGATAGGTAAACAGCCACCTAGTGGGTTTACTTTCTCTTTCTTGTAAAGCTCCATCATTTCTTGGCTCATGCGTTGACGGTCGTCGCCAATACGCTCACGCATTGCAGTCAGCTTAGGCTGAAGCATACGCATTTTCGCCATAGACGTGTACTGAGCTTTCGTTAGTGGGTACATAGCACCACGAACGATGAAAGTTAGACAGATGATTGCCAGACCCCAGTTCACAACGATGCCTTGAATAAATGAAAGCAGAGTATGAAGTGGTTTAGCAATGAACCATAACCAACCGTAGTCAACTACTAGGTCTAGGTTTGGTGCAACAGCAGCCATTTGGTCTTGAAGTTTAGGACCAACCCAAAGCGTTGCTTTGAAGCTTGCTTCGTCGCCAGTAGCGATGGTTTTGTTCGGCATGCGAACACCGATGTCGCCAAGGTTACCAATTACACGAGTGTAAAGGTTGCTGCCTGCTTCGTCGCGTGGAATCCAAGCACTTGCAAAGTAGTGTTGAATCATCGCTGCCCAACCTTGACCGTTTGCTAGGTTAAGAGAAAGGTTGCGATCTTGCATGTCGTCGAAGCTGTATTTTTTGTAACGCGTATCTTCCGTAGAGTAAGCACCACCACGGTAAGTTGGCATTGTTAGGCTACCACCGTCATCCATAACGTTTTGACGTAGGTGAGCGTACATGCCGAATGTTGCGTTATTGCCAGAGTTGTTGACTACATCGTATTCAACGTCAATCGCGTAGCTGCCGCGCTTAAGGACGAATGTTTTTGTGTAATCCAGGCCGTTCGCTTGGTAAGTCATTGGGATGCGTAGTTCATCTTGACCTTCAGCCAACGTGAAGCTGTCTGCTGAAACCGTGTAGCTAGGGCGGTTAGTGCTGCTTAAATCGATACCTTGAGGACCCACTAGACCGCTTTGAGCGATAAATTGGTGACCAGGCTCGTTTTTAAGAAGAACAAAAGTATCTTCAGAATCGAACTCAGCAGAGTAATCGTTTAGGTTTGCTGTAACGACATCACCACCAACCGTATCAATTGACAGAGTCAGAACATCAGTTGTTACTGTGATAGTTTTAGCAGAAGCAACTTGACCAGGAGCCGGGTCTAGATCATCTGCATAAGATGGCGCTGGTAGGGTGCTGCCAGATTGTGCCTGCTCAACCGCTTGTGGAGCTGGGTTCTGAGCTACGTTCCATTGTTGGAACAGTAGGAAAGAAACCAAAGCCAATGCGATTAACAGGATATTACGTTGAGAATCCATCGTTATTTATCTCTGTCTTGTTTTTGGACTGGTGGAACGGGGTCAAAGCCCCCTTCGTTCAAAGGATGGCATTTTAATAGACGTTTGCCTGATAACCAACACCCTTTTACAAAACCGTGAGCTTTCAACGCTTCTATCGCATATAAAGAGCAGGTTGGAGTAAATCGGCAGCGTGGGCCGATGAGTGGACTAATAAACCATCTATAAAAATAGATGGGTATTAGCGCTATCCACGCGAAGGGCGAGACAGGCGAAGCCATAATTTGTCGAGTAGCTTGAACATTTCTTCATTGCTTAAATCTTGCGCGCTCTTCTTAGCGATTACAACATAATCTTTGTTAGGAAGTTTGTGTTGAGTGTTACGAAAGCTTTCACGAGTAAGACGCTTGAATCGATTACGACCCACGGCGGTTTTAATCTGCTTTTTCGGAACAGCTAATCCAAGGCGAGGATTTGAAAGAGAGTTATTTCGGGCAATGATGGTGAAATGAGGGGAGCCTGCTCGATGAGCTTGCTTGAAGACATTCTGATAATGTTCGGGAGTTAACAAGCGTAACTCCCGACCGAAGGCTAGCTTATTCAAAATAATCAAAGATTACTTAGAAAGACGCTTACGGCCTTTTGCACGACGTGCATTGATTGTTGCGCGACCGTTCTTAGTAGCCATGCGAGCACGGAAACCGTGTGTACGCTTACGCTTTAGAACTGTAGGTTGAAAAGTGCGTTTCATTGTAATTACCTTACTGATCAGTAGTTTTAGGTTTTTGTTAAACCCGGCGTGGGCATTTTTTCTCTTCTTTATATAAGAAAGGAAAACCGACGCCTCTCAACAAAGAGGCGGAATTGTAATCACTGTCACAAAAAGTGTCAATGATTGGGTTAACTAAAATTCCGGTCGGGGGATTATACGTAGAATAACTAAAATCACAAGGATCCTTATTCGATCCCGACCTTATTTAAGAATTTCTTTAATTTAGGATCCTGTGGATTACCAAAAATATCCTGTGGAGATCCCTGTTCGACAATGTGGCCATCAGCCATGAAGATCACTCGGTCTGCGACCTCTCTAGCGAACTGCATTTCGTGAGTAACCACCAGCATGGTTTGATGCTGATTTGCTAGTTTTTTCATTAGGTTAAGCACTTCGCCAACCCATTCAGGATCAAGCGCTGAAGTCGGCTCATCAAACAGTAAAAGCTCTGGTTGTAGAGCCATTGCACGGCCAATACCAACCCGTTGCTGCTGGCCACCAGAGAGCGCGGCTGGGTAGCTATCAGCTTTCTCTCCTAAGCCAATGTCGTCGAGTATTTGTTGTGCTTTTTCATGGGCTTGCTTCTTTTTCCAACCACGAACGGTAATCAAACCTTCAGCGATATTCTGTCTCGCGGTTTGGTGAGCAAATAGTGCATAGTTTTGGAATACAAAACCAGTCTTACGACGCAGTGCAAGCACCTCTGCTTTGGTGTGTTTCTGAGCATCAACCTTAATATCATCAATCGAAATAATACCTTGATCGGCTTGCTCTAGAAAATTCACACAACGCAGCAGGGTAGACTTACCCGTACCACTCGAACCTATGATGACAATTATCTCACCTTGTTTGATTTCTAGGTCGATCCCTTTCAAAACTTCGGTGTCACCAAACTGCTTGTGGATATTTTGTAATTTGATCATCGTACATACGCCTTATTCAGTTTCACTTCGGCCCAAATTTGAATACGAGTGAGGATAACCACTACGCCCCAGTAAATCAGCGCGACTGCTAAGAAAGCCTCGAAGAAGCGGAAACTTGAAGAAGCTTCCATCTGAGCTTTAGCCATGATTTCGGCTACACCTAAGGTGAATGCAAGTGAAGTCGACTTGATCATGTCGATGAAATAGTTCATTAAAGAAGGCAGTGCTACGCGGGTTGCTTGCGGCAAGATCACTCGGCGCATCGCTTGACTGGTTGTCATACCGACTGAGAGGCTGGCTTCCATCTGGCTACGATCAATACCGATAATCGCGGCACGAATACTTTCTGCCATATACGCGGCAAAGTGCAGGGTTAAGCCAATTACAGCGGCGCTGAAAGCATCCAACCCAACCATCCACGGGAATACTTGTGGTAAGCCGTAATAAAGGAGGAAAAGCTGTACCAACAGTGGTGTGCCTCGAAAGAAGCTAATGTACAGCTGGCTCAGTTGGTCGAGTACTGGGATTTTGAATACACGAATATTCGCCAGTATCAGAGACAGGATCAGAGCAAAGAACAAGCCCCAAGTCGCCATCTCCATCGTGGTGCCTAAATACTTCAGTAGTATTGGCAACAGCTCTAGCATGTAATTAAAGTCAAATCCCATAATCTATCTCGTATTAGTATTGGAAGTGTTGTTCTATTTGGAAATACTGTTCTATCAGGCTTTTAATCAGTGCACAAAAGCAAAAAGCCCACCGCCGTGTAAAGCAGTGGGCCTCGAATGGAGATAGTGAGTGATTACTTCTGAGTAATGTCCGCACCAAACCATTTCTGAGAGATACTTTCTAGCGTACCATCTGCGCGCATTGCTGCTAATGCTTGGTTTACTTCTGCTTGCAGTTTTTTACCGTTGTCGTTGTCCACGAAAGGCCAAGCGTTTTCAATGGTTTCGAATGGCTGCCCCGCTAGCTGTAATGGTAGCCCCGTCTTCTTGATAAGCTCTAGTGCTGATAGGCGATCCATTACGAATGCATCGGCACGACCAAGAGCGACATCATGCTCAATACCTGTATCGTAGGTTTTAACATTGATCTTGCCATCTTTATCGTAGCTGCGCAGCAGTTGTTCAAAGTTTGAACCTAGGTTTACCGCAACCGTCTTGCCATCAAGGTCTTCGATACCCTTAATGCTGTCATTACCTTTACGAACGGTAATTTGTGCACCGTCTACTACGTATGGGTCTGCGAATAGGTATTTCGCTTTACGTGCATCCGTCATTGTAATTTGGTTTGAAATGGTATCGATACGACCCGTTTCAAGAAGACCAAACAGACCAGAGAAGTTTGCCGTTACGTATTCAACCTTGTAATCGTTACGCTTACCGATCTCATCCCATAAATCCACTTCAAAACCTTGTAGTTGGTCTTGTTTAACGAACGTAAACGGGAAGTAGCGACCAGACATGCCGACTTTAACTTCAGTCGCGGCTTGAACAGTAGCAGCAGAGAGTGCGATAGCCGCAATTGCAGCCTTAATCCAGTTATTCATTTGGTAACTCCTTATATTTATAGGGTTGGATGTTACTGGGAAAATGCTCAATAGAATAAATAACCAGATGTTATTAACCATAACCAGATCGCATTCTCGATTTGGGGATAACTAGTAAGGATCCGGGCATAAGTGGATCATTGTGTGAGTAAATTAGGGGCAAGATGTGTGGATCCACCGATTATTTACAAATTTATTGTGAATAACTTGGATCTTATTCACTGGATCTGTGATCAATTGCTGGTGATCTGACTTATCAACAGGTAAAATTAACGGTCATTTCATATAACTTAAATAGAGTGGGGCACCGTGTCATCTTCGCTTTGGTTGCAATGCTTGCAACAGCTTCAAGAAGAGTTACCAGCTACAGAATTCAGTATGTGGGTACGTCCGTTACAAGCGGAGCTCAATGGTAATACTCTAACTCTATTTGCACCAAACCGATTTGTACTCGATTGGGTGCGCGATAAGTACCTAAATAGCATTAACCGTTTGCTACAAGAATATTGTGGTAATGATATCCCGCATCTTCATTTTGAAATTGGGAACAAACGAGTTACTGCTCCAAAATCTGAGACTATCGCCCCAGCTCGTACCCGTACAGCCGCTGATGTGGCCGCTGAATCGTCAGCACCTGCGCAGTTACAAGCTCGTAAGCCTGTTCACAATATCTGGCGTGATGAAGAGCCTGTAGCGGTTGATCTTAACCACCGTTCAAACGTAAACCCAAAACATAAGTTCAATAACTTTGTTGAGGGTAAATCAAACCAATTGGGTTTGGCGGCGGCACGTCAGGTTTCTGATAATCCAGGAACAGCTTATAACCCGTTGTTTTTATACGGTGGCACCGGTTTAGGTAAGACACACTTGTTGCATGCGGTGGGTAATGCCATTGTTGATAATAAGCCGAATGCGAAAGTGGTTTACATGCATTCTGAGCGTTTTGTTCAGGATATGGTGAAGGCGTTACAAAATAACGCGATTGAAGAATTTAAGCGCTACTACCGTAGTGTTGATGCTTTGCTTATCGATGATATCCAATTTTTCGCGAATAAAGAGCGCTCTCAAGAAGAGTTTTTCCATACCTTTAATGCGCTGCTTGAAGGCAACCAACAGATCATTCTAACCTCTGACCGTTATCCAAAAGAGATCAACGGGGTAGAGGATCGTCTTAAATCTCGCTTCGGCTGGGGTTTGACGGTAGCGATTGAGCCTCCTGAGCTTGAGACTCGTGTTGCGATCTTAATGAAGAAAGCCGAAGACCACCAAATTCACCTTGCGGATGAAGTGGCATTCTTTATTGCTAAGCGTTTACGATCTAACGTTCGTGAGCTTGAAGGCGCATTGAACCGTGTTATTGCGAATGCAAACTTCACTGGCCGTCCGATCACGATCGATTTCGTGCGTGAAGCACTGCGTGACTTACTTGCCCTGCAAGAAAAACTCGTCACCATTGATAACATTCAAAAGACAGTCGCTGAATACTACAAAATCAAAGTTGCTGATCTATTATCTAAACGTCGTTCTCGTTCTGTTGCTCGTCCACGCCAACTGGCGATGGCACTGGCTAAAGAGTTAACCAACCACAGCTTGCCTGAGATTGGCGATGCATTCGGTGGCCGTGACCACACGACCGTACTGCATGCTTGTCGTAAGATTGCTCAGTTGCGTGAAGAGAGCCACGACATTAAAGAAGATTATTCGAACTTGATTCGTACCCTTTCTTCTTAATACACAGTATTCTTAACCTTAATAAGCAGAATCTTGGCCACGTACTATTACGCAGTGCCATTTAGACCGTAAGAGCAAGATATGAAATTTACCATTGAACGTAGTCACCTGATTAAGCCATTACAACAAGTATCTGGCGCACTCGGTGGCAGGCCAACGCTTCCAATTCTAGGAAATCTACTGATTAAAGTAGAAGATAACGTGTTGTCGATGACAGCAACGGATCTAGAAGTTGAACTGATCAGCCGTGTAACGCTTGAAGGTGATTTCGAAGCGGGCAGCATTACTGTACCTTCACGTAAATTCCTAGATATCTGTCGTGGCTTGCCAGACAGCTCAGTGATCACTGTGGTATTGGATGGCGATCGTATTCAGGTTCGTTCTGGTCGTAGCCGCTTCTCATTAGCAACATTACCTGCGGCAGATTTTCCAAACATTGAAGACTGGAGCAGTGAAGTTGAAGTGTCAGTGACACAAGCTGAGCTACGCGGTCTTATCGAGAAAACCCAATTCTCAATGGCGAACCAAGATGTTCGTTACTACCTCAACGGTATGTTGTTTGAGATTGAAGGTTCGATCCTACGAAGTGTCGCAACTGATGGTCACCGTATGGCGGTATCTCAAGCACAATTGGGTGCCGATTTTGCTCAGAAGCAGATCATTGTTCCTCGTAAAGGTGTGCAAGAGTTAGTGAAGCTACTGGATGCACCAGAGCAACCGGTAACGCTGCAGATTGGTAACTCTAATGTGCGTGCTGAAGTGAACAACTATGTCTTCACTTCTAAGCTGGTTGATGGTCGTTTCCCTGATTATCGCCGCGTAATGCCGCAAAATACTACCAAGACACTTGAAGCTGGTTGTGATGAATTACGTTCAGCATTTTCTCGTGCTGCGATTCTGTCGAACGAAAAATTCCGTGGTGTTCGCGTTAATCTTGTAGATAGCGAGATGCGCATTACCGCGAACAACCCAGAACAAGAAGAAGCGGAAGAAGTGTTAGATGTTAACTTCGACGGTGACGCGCTAGAGATTGGCTTCAACGTAAGCTACGTATTGGATGTTCTGAACACACTACGTTGTGAGCAAGTTCGCATCTCAATGTCAGACGCCAATGCGAGTGCTCTTATCGAGAACGCACAAGACGACAGCGCGATGTACGTTGTTATGCCTATTCGCTTATAAGCGTTGTTTGTGATGTTTACTGATCAACAACGTTTACCTATCGAGTCGTGATTGAAGATTAATATGAAGACGTTATGCCTTTATCGCGCTTAATCGTTAAGCAGTTTAGAAATATAGAAGCCTGTGACATTCAACCGTCATCAGGCTTTAACTTTCTTATAGGGGCTAACGGGAGCGGAAAAACCAGTGTCCTTGAAGCGGTATATCTGCTCGGACATGGTCGCTCATTTAAGAGTTCACTCACCGGCCGTATCATACAAAACGAGTGCAGTGAGCTGTTTGTACATGGCCGTTTTATGACCTCGGATCAATTTGAGCTGCCAATTGGCATTAATAAGCAGCGCGATGGCACAACAGAGGTTAAAATAAGCGGTCAAACTGGGCAAAAATTGGCTCAGTTAGCACAGGTTTTACCTTTGCAGTTGATTCACCCGGAAGGGTTTGATTTACTAACCGATGGACCTAAGCATCGCCGCGCATTTATTGATTGGGGAGTCTTCCACAGTGAGTCCGGCTTTTATGATGCATGGGGGAGGGTAAAGCGCCTCAATAAGCAACGAAACGCCTTATTGAAAACGGCAACAAACTATCGAGAACTGAGCTATTGGGACCAAGAATTGGCCCGTTTAGCTGAAAGTATCAGCCAGTGGCGTGCCACTTACGTTGAGCAGCTTAAAGAAGTCGCCGAAGAAATCTGTGCGACCTTCCTTCCTGAGTTTGAGATAAAGATTAACTATTATCGTGGTTGGGACAAGGACACCCCATATGCCGATATTTTAGAAAAGAATTTTGAAAGGGATCAGCAGCTTGGTTACACCTTTGGTGGGCCAAACAAAGCGGATCTGAAGATAAAAGTGAACGGCACTCCAGTGGAAGATGTCTTGTCACGAGGTCAATTGAAGTTGATGGTGTGCGCGCTGCGAGTAGCACAAGGGCAGCACCTCACTCAAATGACAGGTAAGCAGTGCATCTATTTGATAGATGACTTTGCTTCCGAATTAGATAGCCAACGCCGAGCACGTCTTGCTGAGTGTTTAAAGGCGACCCAGGCTCAAGTTTTTGTAAGCTCTATTACCGCTGATCAGATTGCAGATATGCATGACGAAAATAGCAGGATGTTTCATGTGGAACATGGCAAAATAGAGCAAGGATAATTAGTCAGAGAGTAACTATGTCAGATAATTACGATTCATCGAGTATTAAAGTACTGAAGGGTCTGGATGCGGTACGTAAGCGTCCTGGAATGTACATTGGCGACACGGATGATGGTACCGGTCTGCACCACATGGTTTTTGAGGTGGTAGATAACTCTATTGATGAAGCGCTAGCTGGTCACTGTAATGACATCATTGTAACTATCCATGAAGATAGCTCAGTGTCTGTAAGCGATGACGGCCGTGGTATTCCAACAGAATTGCACCCAGAAGAAAAAGTATCAGCAGCAGAAGTAATCATGACGGTTCTTCACGCTGGTGGTAAGTTCGATGATAACTCGTACAAGGTATCTGGTGGTCTGCACGGTGTTGGTGTTTCAGTAGTTAACGCACTTTCTAAGCAAGTTACTCTTACTATCCACCGCGGTGGCAAAATCCACACTCAAACCTACAGCCACGGTGAGCCTCAAGCGCCACTAGCGGTTATCGGTGACACGGATAAAACAGGTACAGAGATTCGTTTCTGGCCGAGTGAAGAAACCTTCACTAACATCGAGTTCCATTACGACATTTTAGCTAAGCGTCTACGTGAGCTATCATTCTTGAACTCAGGTGTATCAATTAAGCTAATTGATAAGCGTGAAGAAGACAAAATGGATCACTTCGAATACGAAGGCGGTATCCAAGCGTTTGTTGAACACCTTAATACCAACAAAACACCAATCATCCAAAAGATTTTCCACTTTGATTCAGAGCGTGATGACGGCATTACCGTTGAAGTTGCAATGCAGTGGAACGATGGTTACCAAGAGAACATCTACTGTTTCACCAACAACATCCCTCAACGCGATGGTGGTGCTCACTTAGCGGGTTTCCGTGCTGCACTAACGCGTACCTTGAACAGCTTCATGGATAAAGAAGGCTTCTCGAAGAAAGCGAAGACTTCAACATCAGGTGATGATGCTCGTGAAGGTTTGACTGCGATTGTTTCGGTGAAAGTGCCAGATCCTAAGTTCTCAAGCCAAACGAAAGACAAGCTGGTTTCTTCAGAAGTGAAGTCTGCCGTTGAGTCTACGATGGGTGAGAAGTTATCTGAGTTCCTAATTGAGAACCCAGGTGAAGCGAAAATCGTTTGTTCTAAAATTATCGATGCAGCGCGTGCTCGTGATGCAGCGCGTAAAGCTCGTGAGATGACTCGTCGTAAAGGCGCATTAGATTTAGCGGGTCTTCCAGGTAAACTAGCTGACTGTCAGGAAAAAGATCCTGCACAGTCTGAACTATATATTGTGGAAGGAGACTCTGCTGGCGGATCAGCTAAGCAGGGGCGTAACCGTAAGAACCAAGCAATCCTACCGCTTAAAGGTAAAATCCTTAACGTAGAGAAAGCGCGTTTCGATAAAATGCTGTCTTCTCAAGAAGTCGCAACGCTAATCACAGCCCTTGGTTGTGGTATTGGTCGTGATGAATACAACCCAGATAAACTGCGTTACCATAACATCATCATCATGACCGATGCCGATGTCGATGGTTCTCACATCCGTACTCTGCTACTGACGTTCTTCTACCGTCAAATGCCTGAGCTGATTGAACGTGGTTACATCTACATTGCTCAACCGCCACTTTACAAAGTGAAGAAGGGTAAGCAAGAGCAGTACATCAAAGATGAAGATGCGATGAACCAGTATCAAGTATCTTTGGCTTTAGACAATGCAGAACTGCACGTAAATCCTGAAGCACCTGCGTTTGCCGGTGAAGGCTTAGAGAAGCTTGTTCAGCAATACAATGCAGGCATCAAGCTGGTTGATCGTATGAGCCGCCGCTACCCACGCGCATTGGTTCACGAACTGATTTACGTTCCTCGCCTAACCGCTGAGCAGTGTCATGATGACGCGGTGGTTGAAGCTTGGGGTAAGCAGCTAGTAGAGCAGCTAAACGGTAAAGAAGCGGGTGCAAGCCAATACAGCCTTGAAGTTGAAAAACACGAAGAGCTAGGTTTAAGCGTGCCTAAGATTGTGGTTCGTACTCATGGTGTAACTCATGAACACGTACTGAGCATTGATCTGATTAACTCGAAAGAGTTTGGCAAGCTAGCGGATCTTTCTGAAGCACTTGATGGCCTGATTGAAGAAGGTGCTTACATTAAGCGTGGCGAGCGTACTCAAGAAGTTTCTAGCTTCGTTGAAGCTCTGAACTGGTTAGTGAAAGAGTCTCGTCGTGGCCTGAGCCTACAACGATACAAAGGTCTAGGTGAGATGAACCCTGATCAACTTTGGGAAACGACAATGGATCCTGAAACTCGTCGTATGATGCAAGTAACGATTGAAGATGCTGTTGGTGCTGACCTGTTGTTTACAACGTTGATGGGCGACCAAGTAGAACCGCGTCGTAATTTCATCGAAGAAAACGCACTTAAAGTAGCTAACCTAGACGTTTAGTATCTTTGATACTTCGCTCTTTCGCTTAATTTCTGTGTTAGAGGTGCTCACATACATTCGTATGCTCCGCGCCTCTTCCTTGAACTAAAACGAAATAGCTTCGTCTCAAAAAACTCAATATCTTATTGAAAAGACTGTCAGAAATGACGGTCTTTTTTGTTTTTAAGTGATTGAAAAATATTGGATTGGAAAAATAATTGAAAATAAGCGCTTGAAACTGATTTGCTCAATCCACATATCTAGTTGTGAAGAGGATGACTGTCTTGCTCTACAAGAGAAGAAACAGAACCTTCATAATCGTTGCTAGAGTATCGCTCAATAGAGGATAACTTTGGCAGCACACAATTTAAAAATTGATTCATTGCCATGTCCCAGTGTTGTCGCCAAACGAGGTGAAACCCGTGGAATGCGAACTGAATCCCTTAGCTGTTTACTGGATCATTCACAGGTTCGATCTCAGTAAAATTCACGGCTAAGACTATTGCTTACTAAAAGGATAGCATTATGAGAACTGTAGATTTCACTCCACTTTACCGCAACGCAATCGGCTTCGATCGTCTATTCAACATGATGGAAGCGAACACATCGAAGAACTCTTCTGGCGGTTACCCTCCATACAACATCGAGCAAAAAGACGAGAACAACTACCGTATTACTATGGCCGTTGCTGGTTTTGCTGATGACCAATTAGATCTTACTCAGAAAGAGAACATGCTAATTGTTAAAGGTGAGCGTAAAGCAGAAGCAGAGAAAACCTTCGTATACCAAGGTATCGCAGAGCGTGATTTCGAGCGTAAATTCCAACTGGCAGACTACGTAAAAGTGGTGGGCGCAAGCATGGAAAATGGTCTTCTTCACATCGACCTAGAACGCGAAATCCCAGAAGCGATGCAACCACGTAAGATTGCTATTAATGGTAATAGTCTTCTAGAAGGTTAAGCGTTATTAGCTCATTTAAGCTAATAAATCTCGGGAAGTAGAAGTGAAAGAGCACCAGTACCTTGAAGAAGGTCGGTGCTCTTTTTTGCATTTGGTCTACGGTAAGCTAAAAGCTCTGATTACTGCTCTGAGTAAGCTTTTTTCACTTCTTCAGCAATGATAGCAATACCTTTTTGCATCGCCTCATCATCTTGTACGTAGTTCATGCGTAAGCACTGGTGAGCGTGATCCCACTCGTCTTCTTGGCCGATAAAGAAGTATTCACCCGGAACAATCAATACGCCACGAGCTTTCAGGCGGTCGTACAGCTCCATGGTGGTAATCGGCAGCTCATCAAACCATAGCCATAAGAAAATAGCGCCTTCAGGCTTGTGGATACGGAAGCGAGGGTCATCGATCGCTTCTTGTAAAAGCTCAACCGCACGTAGAGATTTCTCTTTATAGAAAGGTTTGATTACTTCACTGCTCAAACGCAATAAATCGCCTTTTTCAATCATATGATTGGCAATTGCCGGCCCAACACTGCTCGGCGCTAAGCTGATAATGCCATTCATGTTAGTCAGAGCTTGTGTTACTTCTTCGCTCGCAATCACGATACCGCAACGTACACCCGGTAAACCAAGCTTAGATAAGCTCATGCACAGAATCGTATTTTCATTCCAGAACGGTTCCACATATTCAAAGATGATGTTTGGAAACGGCAGGCCGTAAGCATTATCGATCAGTAGTGGGATGTTGTTTTCGCGCGCCAGTTTATCCAGTTTACGCACTTCTTCGTCGGTCAGTACGTTACCGGTTGGGTTGGTTGGGCGAGAAGCACAGATAGCGGCAACCGAGTCATCAACCTTTAGCTGTTCAAAATCAACGTGGTATTTGAACTGCCTGTTTTCAAGCAGTTCGATCTCTGGGTGGTAAGAGATAAAAATATCGTCATCAATGCCCGCATCGCCGTAGCCGATGTATTCCGGTGCGATCGGCAACAAAATTTTCTTGTGAGAACCGTCTGGCTGTTGACCCGCTAATAGGTTGAATAGGTAAAAGAAGCCACTCTGACTGCCATTAGTCAGGCTGATGTTCTTCTCGCTGATGTCCCAACCATAGGTCTCTTTCAGCATTGCCGCTAACGATTTGATGAAGCTGTCTTTGCCCTGCGGACCATCGTAGTTGGCGAGGGCGGCGATGAGTTCTCCACTGGCGAGCATGTCGGCACTGGCTTGGTTAAAGTAATCGAGCATGACTGGGATAGCGGCTGGGTTACCACCACCGAGCATGATTGCACCAGGCGTGCGCAGGCCATCATTTAAATCATCCATTAAACGAGTGATTCCAGAGTATCGATTAAACTTTTCACCAAACTTTGAGAATTGCATTGCTTCGTATACCTAATTCATTGTGATTATTATTCGTAGATTATGATCAATCTTATGAACCCGAGCGTGGCGGGTTACAGTGGGTAATCTTTGAACATACCGCAATGTTTTTGCGGCGCAAAGCACGAATTGCCCTCACACGGAAAAAACTTCTCTTCTCACCACTCCCGTTTAATCACTTTTTTCACTTTAAACTGAACTCAAACTGAATAGAACGACGGCAAATGTCAGAGCAATGTGAGGAAGGTCACTCTTGGATTGCTCAAAAATAGCGCACTGAATATTATTTCCTCCGAAGAAAAAACAACCTATCTATCTTTTGGAGAAACGAATGTTAACTAATTTATTTGTTAGAACTCAGCTATTTATTCAATCTTTTAATAATGATCAACGTGGTGTTACAGCGATTGAATACGCAATCCTAGGTGTGTGTATGTCAGCAATCGTATTGGCTGTATTTAACGACTCTCTTCGTGAAGCTTTAGAAGGTGCTATCACAACCATCACTAATAATATTGAAGCCGCTAATTCGTCGCCAAGTGTAGGTTAATTAATGCCTCATAAACTGTGGTGGTTAATTCCCTTAGCCACCATGGCTGCAATCGTCAGTTATCAAGATATCCGATACCGAAAAATACCTAATGGAGTGGTGGTAGCTGTTGCTCTCTTGGGTGTTTTTTATATCTGTCAAACCGAAAAGTTTGAGCAGTTTTATAACTTTTTCATAGTGTTAGCCGTCGGCGCAGTTTTATTTCATTTCAATGTTATAGCTGCTGGAGACAGTAAATTATTGGCTGCATTCAGTTTAATGGTATCGCCCAATATGATGTTGTTGGCGGTTAATGTAATTTTATTTGCAGGTGGAACCCTAGCGATTACTCAGTGGGTATTAGGAAAAACAACCGGTAATTCTGAGTGGATAAACAGAGGTGTTCCTTATGGGGTACCTATTTGTATAGGAAGCCTACTAGGTATAGCTGCATCGTTATAGGTGAATCATGAACTCCAAAATCATTCTTGGCTTAGCGTTCCTCGCTATATCTATAGGCCTCTATGGTGTGGTGAATGTACCGATAGATACTTTCCCCGTTCAGCCTGAAGAACCCATTATAGAAGTGACTTTTAAGGTATGGAAACTCACTCACCCGGCAGTGAAAGGTCAGCAGCTGAAGCGTAGCGACTTCGTTATAGAGTACTTGCCTGAAGCTCGTGCAGCGCTATTGGGAATCGATCGAAACATTGAGTTAGATTGGAATGCTCCTCAATTCGCAGTGCATGACATTGCCGCATATGAGCTGGTGGACTCTAATATGTTGACATCTCCCGGAGACAGTCAGTACTTACAGGCGGTGATCCGCCCTGGATTTGTGCCTTATAACGTTACGGTACCGGGAAGAGATGTACTAGGTGGCACCATCGCAGTCGGAGATTTAGTCGATATATCTGTTCTTTCAACGCCGGATCAGAACTTATCAAGTGAGGATACGGTGTCAGATATTCAACATCTCACTATGGTGCCATTACTGGCCCAAATACCGGTTTTGGACATGGTGACGTCAGAAAAAGCAGTGAGCACGTTAACGTTGGAAAAAGAGACTCAGGTGACATTGATCTTACAAGTGACTAATCAACAACTGGCACAACTCACGGTGGCACAGCGGATTGCAGAAGTGGCCGTGCACAAGTCATTGGGTAAGGAATTTTCTGATGATCTAGAAGCTGATTCTTCAGACATCATTCCAAGCAGTGGCGGCACTGGTGGAATTCGTGAATACCGTTTTGAGTAGGGCGTTAACCATGAAAACAACAATGTTGACTTTAGTATTGGTTCTGCTGCTTCCATTCGAGGTTTTGGCTCAAGGCTCGACTAATTTAGCTCAGGGAGAAGCTAAAACCTTTTCGATTCGAGGGGAAATCGCTTCTGTTTTTATCTCAGGGAAGAATATTGCAGATTACCAAGTGATTGATAGTAATAAGGTCGTGGTGTTTGGGAAGAATATAGGATCTGCCTCGTTTATCGCATTTGATGCGAAAGGACGTGAATTATTTAACCGCTTATTGTTGGTGAATAAAAGTTATCGCGAAATAGAGCAACAAATTGATGTGCTGTTTCCCGATGCGGAAGTGTTTGTAGCAGGCATCGGTGAGAACGTTGTTCTGAGTGGTGTCGTCGCTAATGAACAGGAAAAGGATAACATTCACCAGTTGGTGGGTGAGCTTTTGGGGAAAACAGCGAACTCAACCTCTTTTCAAATGAGTGATGAAGAGAGTGACGACATTGATGTGGGTTTTATGACTCAACTTAATTACGCAGGCGTCGTGAATAATATCGAAATATCAGCGACTAAGCAGGTGAACGTTAAGTTGACCATTGCAGAGGTATCGCACTCTTTTATGCAAGACTTCGGCATCAAGATGGGCAGCAATGGTACGCCCGGCATATTTGTGGATCAACTTACTCATTTTAGTGCTAGCGATATTGTCTCTGTTATTTCAGCTTTAGGTACCGATAGCGTTGGTCAAGTTCTAGCTGAACCTAATTTGTCGGTGATTTCAGGTGAGAAAGCGAGTTTCTTAGTGGGTGGAGAACTGCCCGTTGTGACGGTTATAGATGGTGCAACCAACGTTGAATATAAGGAATTCGGTGTGCGACTGGAATTACTGGCTAAGGTGCTTCGAGATGACAAAATTAAGCTAGCACTGACACCAGAGGTTAGCTCCCTAGATGGTAGTTACAGCAGTGACAACTTTGATTTACCAGCATTAAGAACACGACGCGCCCAGACAACCGTGGAACTGGGGGATGGACAAAGCTTCGTTCTTGGTGGGTTGCTTAACAGTGAAGAGAAAGAGTCACTGACTCGAATTCCCTACATTGGTGATATACCTATTATCGGTGCTTTGTTTCGCCATACAGGAACCGAACGTAGTAAAACTGAGTTAGTCATTGTAGCGACCGTTAATTTAGTTCAACCAGTCAAAGCGGAGCAGATCCAATTACCGACGATGAAAAAGACTAGCACGCTCAAGCGCTTTTTTGGACTAGGCAGTGGCTATGAACAATCACAACAAAAGTGGGCTGATGAAGTTTTGTCTGCTGGAGGGTTTAGCCAATGAAATCATTGATGGTTACTTTGTTTACCGCCGTCATTATTACAGGGTGTGTTGACCGTATATCGGAGCCTCGCGGAACGGAAGTTGAAGTTTTTCCTGTGACTTATCAGCTTAAACTTCGCTCTGACCAACCCCAGTTGATGACCAGAAAAGTGAGTGAGTTTATCTTGGGTTACCCTAAAAATGTAAAGGTGGCGCAATGGAAAATACGCACCAAAGGGAGCGGGAATCAGGCGCTTTATAAAGAGGTTGTGAGCCAGTTAATCCAAGCTGGTGTGATGTCGAGTCAGATTGAATACAGTCAAATAGGTTATAGCTCAAATGAGCATAACTCAAACGCATCAGATCCGTTGCCACTAGAGAGTCGCTTTGACTTAAGTCTTTCAGTCACAACATATAAGACCAAACTAGAAATTTGCCGCCAGGAACGGGTCGGCGAGTATGGGAATGGAAGCTTAGGGTGCAATGTGGACACGAGCCGTTGGCAGTCAATGGTCAACCCGCACAAAGCAATCTAATTACTAACTGTTAGAGAATTTCAGATGTTTGATTTAGTGAATAAACTAAACAGTGCGGAACCTAAAAAATCGGAGAAACAGAATCGTTGTGCGATGCTTTTCCAAACCGAGATATGCCGCGACTTCATCCAAAAATCGTTCAGATTTGAAGGGTTGATTGAGCCTAGCTCGTTCGCCAGCCAAGACACAAATGTGACTAGATTAGAGCAATACCCAGATGTTGAAGTGGTATTTGTTGAATTAAATCAAAGCCAAGATATTGTCGCTGATGCTCAGTTATTGACTCATACCTTACCTCCTCATGTGTCAGTGATCATTATTGGCAGTGAAGATACCATATCCATCATTCGAGCCTTAAGACAGTTGGGTTTATATTACTTGTTTTGGCCAGCGGGTGAAGCGGAAACGATCGATTTTTATCACAACGTTTCCCGTAACCACGCAGCACAACAAGGCGTGAGTACAAATCGTAAAGCCAAGCAAATAGCAGTCATGGGCGTGAAAGGTGGGGTCGGTACTTCACTTGTAGCGTGTGAGATATCTCGCCGTTTGGCCAAGCATCAAAATGCGAGTACTTTGCTAGTCGACTATACCTACACTGGCAGCAATATTGACGTGATGTTAGGGCTTAAGAAGTTTACTAAGCGCAGTGTTCAAAAAGGCACCCTTACTACAGGAGTGGATAATGATATCGCGACAAGCTTGGTACAAAATATTGAAAAAAATTTGTCACTTCTTGCGGTGGAATCAGATGAGTTTGGCCGTGATGAGTTATTCCAATACACCCAGTCTTTAAAGAAGCAGATGATTTCAAGTCATGCTTTTGTCGTGGAAGACTATTCTCACACTGCGACAACCAATGAAGAGTTTAGACAAGCGGTGGGGAAACTAGATGCTTTAGTCTTGGTATTTGATGCAACAGTATCGTCATTAAGAGAGCTGAATCGAATTCGTTCTGAAATCGACGTGCATTATCCCAACCTTGTCGTACTGACGGTAATGAACCGCTCTCGACCACATAACGCAGCGTCAATTAGTGAGGCGGATGTAGTTAAGTATTTTGGTCGAGAGGCAGACGCGAATTTAGTGTTTGATTTCAAAGCTAATCAATACCTACTTCAAGGTGAGTTGCTTAGTGAATCACGTTCTGAAATGAAATACGGACTGCAAACGTTAGTTGCCTTATTGATGGGAGAGAAAGTTGCGGAAAAAACAGCATTTTCATTCTTCCAGTGGTTAAAACGGTAAGGGGACGATATGGAACATGCACAGCGCATTTATTTACAACTGCGTAAGCAGATCTTTGATGCACTTGATGCCAGTGTTATTGAAAGCTTACCGCGTCTAGAGTTAGAAGCTCAGTTAGCTAGCGCAGTTGATATGCTAGTGAGTCGAGATCAGTTATCTATTTCATCACTGGCAAAATCAGAATATGTCACCAGCATGGTACATGAGTTAGTTGGCCTCGGGCCTTTGCAGGTGTTGATGGATGATGACTCGATCACCGACATCATGATCAATGGCCCACAACAGGTTTATATTGAGCGTCATGGCTTAGTCGAGAAAGCACCTGTTCGATTTATCGATGAGAAGCAGTTGCTTGATATTGCTAAGCGCATCGCTAGTCGTGTTGGGCGCAGGGTCGATGAGTCTTCTCCTACTTGTGATGCCCGGTTAGATGATGGTAGCCGTGTGAATATTGTCATTCCTCCTATCACATTGGAAGGGACGTCAATCTCGATTCGTAAGTTTCAAAAACAAAGTATTGGTTTTGAAGAATTAGTTGAATTTGGGTCTCTTACTTCCGAGATGGCAGGTTTACTTCAATTAGCTGCACGTTGCCGACTCAATATTCTTGTATCTGGTGGCACGGGATCGGGAAAAACAACGTTACTTAATGCTTTATCACAGCATATATCAGAGGGTGAGCGAACCGTCACTATTGAAGATACCGCTGAGTTAAGGCTTCAGCAGTCACATGTTGTTCGAATGGAAACTCGTCATGAGGGCATTGAAGGGACGGGGGCTATTACCGCTCGAGATTTAGTGATTAATTCACTGCGAATGCGCCCAGACCGAATTATTGTGGGTGAATGCCGTGGTGGTGAAGCGTTTGAAATGCTGCAAGCCATGAATACTGGGCACGATGGTTCAAT
This sequence comes from Vibrio sp. 1F263, assembly GCF_041439035.1. Taxonomy (NCBI): domain Bacteria; kingdom Pseudomonadati; phylum Pseudomonadota; class Gammaproteobacteria; order Vibrionales; family Vibrionaceae; genus Vibrio; species Vibrio sp. 1F263. The sequence continues at coordinate 67,968 of NZ_JBGONI010000017.1, forward strand.
GTCTACGTTGCACGCCAATACACCACGAGATGCTTTGGCTCGTGTCGAATCAATGGTGATGATGGCGACCAATAATTTGCCCTTAGAAGCGATCCGCCGCTCAATTGTAAGCGCGGTCGATTTAGTCGTTCAGGTCAGCCGATTGCATGATGGTTCTCGAAAGATCATGAATATCACTGAAGTGGTCGGTATTGAGGGAAGCAACGTGGTGTTAGAAGAGTTGTTCTCTTTCCAAACTTCACCTCACAGCCCTGATGGTCGCATTCGAGGTAGTTATGTGACATCTGGTGTTATGGCTCGTTCTGCGCTTTATGAAAAAGCCCGTTTCTTTGGTGTAGAGCAGAAGTTAACTCAAGTGATTGAGTCTATGACACTCAATCAATAGGAGTGAGACATGTATTGGTTGATTATTTTGGGTGGGGCAATACTCATGATTGTTGCGCTTAAGCCGAATAGAGCTCCTTCTGTTGATGAGTATTTATCACAGCAAGCGAAAGGTAATCTGAAAAGCGATCTGAGTTTTACGCAACAAGCGGTTAATTTTGCCAGTCTTTCTGATCGTAACTTCAAACAGAAACTTCGTGTGCGTTGGGATAACTTACAGCGCCAACTTGGAAAAATGGCATTAGGTAAGGTCGTCATTTTTTCTGTTGTAGCACTGCTTGCGATCGGCATTCTTAATCAAATGTCACTGCGCTTACCTTGGTTTGAAATTTTGCCTTTGACTCTCATTATCGCTTGGTTTTTTGGTTATCTCCATTTACAGAAACGAGAGAAAAAACGCTTTGAAGAAACCTTCCCTGATGCGTTGAACATGCTGGCAAGTTCCCTTAGTGCGGGTGAAAGCATAGGGCGAGGCATTGGGTATGTAGGGAAGAAACTTGAAGGTGAGGTAGGTAAAGAGTTTAAGCTGATGAGCGAGCGCCTCAATTTAGGAGAGCCGATTGATGATGTGTTTCGTAAATCTTGTCGTCGCTTGCCGTATCCGTCGTTTCATTTTTTTGTCATTACCTTGCGAGCTAACATGCAAAGAGGGGGGCAATTAAAAGAGGTGATGTCACGTCTGAATCGACAAATGTTCGAAGCGAGAGCTGTAGAAAGAAAAAAGTTTGCTCTTACTTCAGAGGCTCGTATCTCCGCAAAAATTGTAGGAGCAACACCATTCTTCTTTCTGTTTATTTTGCAGTTTCTTAGTCCTGAAAATTTTGAGTTCGTAATGCACCACCCAGAAGGGAGACCGATTCTTTACTACCTCATCACAAGTGAAAGTATCGGCATGCTGATCATCTGGGCGTTAATGAAAAAGGTGAAGTAATGGCTTCTTCAATAAACTTCTCGAACGTTGGGCTATTTTTCGCCTGGGCCGGCGTAGCATTTGGCTTGTTGCTCATATTTTATTGGTTAGTCGTGTGTACTCAGAAAAAACACCGTATCGCAGCCTTAGCGAAACATCATCGATTGGCCGATCAGTCAAAAGAGGCAGAAATAAAACTGAATCGTTGGTTGACGCCCATGTCGACTATTTTCGTCACCTCCGAAAGTGATATTGCAGTGCGCTTTGCTAATGCAGGCGTGAGTGACATCCGGTGGGCTCAATGGTTTATGCCACTGAAGTACAGTGCGTTGTTTATCGGGCAAGTGGTTGTTGCAGGCGTGTGTTGGTTTTTTGAGGTTTCGTCTGAATCATGGATCGCGATAGCTGCGGGGTGGGCTATGGTGGTTATTGTGATGCCTGACCTAGTCTTGAGCTCGATGGCTAAAAACCGTCAACGTCGAATCTCTCGTCAAATGCCGTACCTGATTGACCTAATGGCGATTTGCGTCCAAACCGGCATGACAATCGAAGCATCAATGAAATACCTCTCCATTGAAATGAAAAGCTTTGATAAAGAGCTTTCTAGCTTGTTGGAGGTGACAAACCAACGGGCTCGTTTGGTCGGAATGGAAAATGCCTTAGAGGAGTTGTATCGCAAGCTTCCATCACCAGAAGTTCGTAGTTTTGTGATGACGCTGACGCAGAGCATTCAACATGGATCCTCGATTTATAACGTGTTAACGACGTTGGCAGGCGATATTCGAGAAGTGCAAATGCTAGAGCTGGAAGAAGAAATAGGGAAGTTAGCTGCCAAGATGTCGATTCCACTGATCGTGTTTATCTTGATCCCAATTGTATTCGTAATTGCCGCTCCGGGGGTAATGAGGATGATGCTTAATGTTTAAGAAAATAATCGCGCTAACGTTAGTTTTAATGTTGGCGGCATGCAGTTCAACTCAAGCGAGTTGGCAGAAAGATGAGTCAAAAGAGGCGATCTATCAAAAAACACATAATTACGTTCAGTTAACCCGTTTGTATAAAAATCAGCTGCAGCAATACGACGCTGATGAAGTGAGAGAAAAACTCTCGAATACATATTTAGCTATGGGCGATGCTGAGTCGGCTCTGTTTTACATTGCGCCTGTTACTCAAAAATCACAACCCAGTGTGAATAGTTTATTGATGCAAGCGAAAGCATACGGTGAATTAGGTCAGTACCCAGCAGCGATCAGTAGTGCTAAACAAGTATTAGAGGAAAATGCTACACATGCGGCAGCCGAGAATTTACTGGGAACGTTTTATGGTTACAGCTATCAGTTTAATCTATCTCGTCGGTATTTTGAACGCGCGCGCGAGCATTTTTATGACTCGGTATCCGTGAATAATAATTTGGCTGTGCTCGATATTACGCAAGAGCATTATCAAGCAGCTATGGAGCGTTTATTACCATTGTATAAGCGCGGTCAGATGAACGAACAGATGATGGCAAACTTGACGTTGAGTATGGCTAAGTTGGGCCACTACCCGTTTGTCGAAAGTGTGTTGAGTGAAAGATACAGCAAGCACCAAATCCAAAAAATTTATCAGGCGTTGCGCCACCACACTCCTTATTCATTAGAGAGCCAAACGCTGGCAGTCAGTGGTCTTTCGTTATCGGAGGCGGGTAATGCGATATAAGCAAAAGGGTGTCGCGAGCATAGAGTTTGCGGTGGGCTTTTTTGCTTTTTGGTTGATGTGTATGGCGTGGGTTGAGATGAGCTATATCTCGTACATTTCGGCGATCAACGATTTAGCGATTTCAGAAGTGGCTCGCACAGCTAAAAAGGGCTCAGGAAATTATCTCGATACGGTAGATAAGGTTTTGCACCGAGAAGGCAGTATCTGGAATCAGGTTGTTAATGGCGACAATTTTCAAGTCACGATTCACTACTCTAAAAACCTGAGTGAGTTAGCTAGTATTACAGACCAATGCAGTATTTCTGGTAGTCAAAAATTTAAAGAGTGTGGTGATGCTGATAACTCAGCGCTTGCCATTTATCGAATTAACTACCGTTTTTCACCTATCTTTAGCTACTTCTTCACGACTCAGAATTTAATGAGCAGAGAGATGATTGTTGTGCAGGAATATGAAAGGTCAAAATTTGAAATTTAGAACCCTAAAGCATGGGAATTTGAAGAGTAAGCAGCAGGGGGTTTTTAGTATTGAGTTTGCCATGGTCGCTGTATTTTTCAGCTTATTGATTGCTTTCAGTGGTGACGTGATCATCAAGCTTTCATTGAAAGGAAAACTCGATCGACTCTCTTATTCACTGGTCAATGTACTTAAAGAGAGAACCCAACTTTATGATACTGATTATCAGCTTACAACTAAAGAAGTCGATGATATCGATATCATTGCTCAGCATTCCTTACTGCGTACCTTTGGTCATTTTGAACGGGAACACTATGGGTTGTTGGTGGAAGAGTTGAGCTTCAAACAAGTGGGTACACCCAACCCCGCGATCAGTGAAAAACGCGGTGTTGTTGCCTGCAGAATAAAGCAAACCATTGATTCATTAGAGTCCATGACGGTAGTGACTAACCGAGGTCGAGAAATGCCCCTGTACCGAGTGACGGTTTGTTATGAATCGGATAATTGGATTGGTGGTATTTTGGGGCGTGAGTTTACTCACGTGATGTCTGATTCTGTCGTGATCGGCAGGTAGAGCGAAGAGAAAGGTTATGAGACACGCTATGCGTAAGCAGTCTGGCCATGCAGCTATGCTGTTTGCCATGATGATCCCAGCTTTGTTTGGAGTGTTTATGCTTGGTTCTGATGGTGCCCGCGCATTACAAACCAAAGCTCGATTAGAGGAAGCTTCAGAAGCGGCTGTTCTAGCGGTATCAGCAAAAGATGAGCAAGACCACCAATTGGCGGAGCGCTATATTCAGCATTATCTATATGACATGGACTCGATCCTAGATATTGAAGTTAAGAAGCTAGGGTGTGATGAGATACCTGAATGTGTTGCTGCTACGGAAAGAGGCGAAGCACGCTACTTTGAATATCGTGTTGCGGGTCAAACACTGCACAAGTCCTGGTTTCCTGGTAACGATGTGATTTCTGGCTTTGGTGATAGCTTCAATGTGACGGGATCATCGAAAGCACGACGCTATCAAAGCCAGCCGATAGACATTACTTTTATCGTCGATTTTTCAGAATCTATGAATGACTCGTGGAGTGGTGGTCGGCATTCTAAGCTAAATGATCTGAAAGACATTATTGAAGATGTGGCTGATGAACTCGGCGCGTATAACGATCTATATCCAGAGCACCCTCATCGGGTTGCACTTACCGGTTTTAATCGCCGAACCATCAATAAAGATAAGAATGATAACTTAGTGGTTCGTGATCAGCGGGTAGTTTCAAGAGAAGGTGAATACGATAAAGACGATACGGTGAATTTTAACAAAACGATAGCTCAACAATTTATCGTTAAAGGAGAAGCCTCGCGTGTGCCTAATGGCGATGATGATGCACGGTTCTACGACCTCTATTTTACCACCGATTTTTCATCCTTCACTAAAACGGTCAAGAAATTCAAAGCTGGGGGAGGCACTGCTTCACTGCAAGGCATTATTCGTGCAGGGCAAATTGTGACTTCAATGTCGAAGAACCAAAAGCAGCTGATCATTATTCTGTCTGATGGGGAAGATTGGAATCACTACGCAGGGCAAACCAATAAGCTTGTGTCGAAAGGTATGTGTAGCAACATTCTTAATATGGTCAACGGCGGCAAAGTTTCGGCAGATAATACGCATGATGACATAGAGGTAATTGGCGGGGTAAGCCAAGGAATGATGACACCTGATGGTGAACGAATGAACGCGCGCATGGCTGTGATTGGTTTCGATTATGAACTTAATAAAAACGTGGGTCTGCGTAATTGCGTTGGCCGAAATAATGTTTATAAGGCTGAAAACAAGGAAGACATTCTCAATAAAATTTTGGGATTAATTACGGAAGAAGTGGGTCACTTAGCGCAATAGAGATATGTGACATCCTTTTTATTAACTGAATATTATTAAGAGAGCAAAAATGAAAACGCTTATATCTGTTATGTCTTTATTTACTCTGTCGTTTTCTATACTGGCAGCCCCTTTAAAACCAGATACTAACGAACTACTTTATCATTACTGCCATATGAGCGACTCTGAACTTGAGAAGACGGTAACGATCGGTCAGGGGAAGAAAGTGATGTATCACCAAGGCCCGTTCATGCAAGTGAACACAAGCACAGCTAATCAAGCGATTAAAAATCTGATTCAAGATAAGTTAACTCAAGTATCAGAAAGTGCTGATTGCGCACAATACTTACTGAGTCGAACTAAATTTGTAGAAGGTAAGTTGGCTCGTGAGGTGTTGGCTCGCGTGACTTTTGATTTCGATGACGATGAACTGAATCAAAAATCTCGTTATTTATTGTTAAACCTTATAGCTAAACTTGAACATCAAACTCCCGAATTTATCGTCACGGGGAATACCGACTCAAAAGGTAGTGATAGTTACAACTTAAGCTTAGGCTTGCAGCGCTCGAATGCTGTTGTTGGGTATTTGAAAGAGCAAGGCGTAAATATTGAAGACCTGACAGTGAGTTCACAAGGTGAGGCGAACCCAGTGCAGAGTAACGAGACTGAATTCGGTCGCCATAACAATCGCAGGGTTGATATTCACTCTTAACCCTGCCCTACAAATTTAACTTGTTGGGAGCAGTATTTTTAAAACGACACCCACGGATGGGTTATCTGATTGCTCAAACCAGATTGTCCCTTTGTAGCTATGGAGTATCTCATCACATAGCGCCAAACCTAATCCTGTACCATGGGTCTTCTGATCGGCTCTTACGCCACGTTGAAATAAGGTTTGGCTGATCGAGTTATCTATTACTGGCCCATCATTATAGATCTCAATCAGGATCTGCTGTTCGCTTTGAGTGGCTTTGAATTCGATAGAGGTTTGTGCGAACCGATAAGTATTTTCTAATAGGTTACCGAGCACTTCCATAAGATCATCTTTATTAAGAGGCACGGTCTGTTGGTCGTCAAACTGAGTGATGAATTGGATCTTTTTGTCGGCATGGATTTTCGTAAACATGCCTACTAGGCTGTCGAGGATTGGTTTTATCGGTGTCGATGAAGTCGTTATACCTTTAACGCCTAGCGAAGCCCTTTTGAGTTGTGCCTGAATTAAGCTATCCATTTCTAACAGTTGTTGGTTGATTTGGTCATTCTTTGTTTTGGATGAGTCTTCATCAAGCAATGCTTGAGAAACTGTCACGCGAGTCTTCAAACTATGGGCGAGATCATTGAGAGAACGCTTATAACGCTCCTGATTTTCTTTTTGTTGGTATAGCAATTCGTTCAATGCACTGGTGACGCTATGTAAATCTTCAGGGTATGACTGGGTTAATTGGTTTTGTTTACCCTGCTTTATGTCATTCAGTTCATTCTCTAGTCGAGTAAACGGCGCAAAACTAATACGATAAAAAACCAAAAGTAGAGCACTGATCAAAGCAAGCGCAACTACTAACACTCCAACCGCGGTGTATTTTAACTGATGTATGGGTTCTATTTTCTCTTCGACCCTTTGGGTAAAGATAACTCTGCCATCTTTCTTTTCCTGGAAACCTTTCCAGAGAATTGTGTGGACAATAAAAGCGGCGCCATTCGGTCTTTCAACCAAACGAATAGTATCTATGGGGAAATTTAGATCACGACAGAGCTCGCTAACTTGAGATTGGCTGACGCCTATCTCTGATAGCAGCTTAGCTCGTCTTTCAATATTTACTGATGTCCATACTTGTTGATTGTTGTGATCACATAGAGTGACGCTAGTGTTGGGAGACTCTTTCGCATAGAACCTATCCCACTCCGTCAATGGCGGTATTTCCCCAGAAGACAGCAGTTCATTGATTACAGCAGGCAATTCTCGAAGGGTATTTTTCGAGTAGTACTCAAAAAGTTGGTGTTTTTGACTGTTGTAGTAGAACCAGGCGCTAGTGAGTACCATTGAAATCATAATGGAAGCAGCAACGGCGAACGTTCGACGCCTAAATTGGGTTTTGTACAGTCTTTTCATACTACTTAGCTTCTAGTTCAAAGCGATAACCTTGCCCGCGAATGGTGCTGATCAGCTTAGCTTGAGTGTATTGCGTTAACTTTTTACGTAAGCGTGAAACGATAACCTCAATATTGTTTAGCTGAACATTTTCACCCTGCGCATAAAGGGAATCTGCGATTTGTTGCTTAGATACGATTTGTAAGCAATGGCGAATTAAGTACTCGAATATTTGAAATTCTAAGGCTGTAAGTTCAATCAGAGCATCATCGTAACTGATACGTTTGGCTTGAGTGTCTAAGGTGAGCGATTGCGCTTTGATTTGGGAAGCGGAAAACCCTTGATTGCGACGAACAAGCGCCTCAAGGCGAGCGTGTAGCTCTTCAAATTGGAAGGGCTTGGTAAGGTAATCATCAGCCCCGGAGTTAAGCCCTTCTACTTTATCTTGCCAGTTGCCACGTGCGGTTAAGATTAATATTGGGACTGCAATTTCTTTACGACGTATTTGCTTGATCAGCGTAATGCCATCAAAGTCAGGGAGGCCAAGGTCAATGATCATCACATCTGTATTGGACTGTTTTTGAATCGTTTGTAAACATGCAGAAGCTGTTCTATCTGCATGGACAGTATGTCCTTGCTCACTGAGCTGAGAAGATAGGTGGTGATTCAATATTTCATTATCTTCAACCAAAACAACCAGCATGTAATATCCCTATCTACAATAATATTCAACCAGATAGAGCTTACACTAGCTTTGGATAAAAAAAAGGGAGAAGCCAAAGCTTCCCCCTTAATATTTATTCCAAATTGGTTTTACTTCTGTAGTAAAGAAATATCAGCAATCTGTAGGAACAGGTTACGTAGGTTGTTCAGTAGCGTTAGACGGTTCTTCTTAAGCGCTTCATCATCAGCCATAACCATTACGTTATCGAAGAATGCATCAACGGGTTCACGTAGATCAGCAAGCTTGCTTAGGGCTTCTTGGTAGTTGCCTGTTGCGAATGCTGGTTCTAGTGCTTCTGTCATTACTTCAACGTTCTCAGCCAGAGCTTTCTCTGCGTCTTCTTGAAGAAGAGTTAGGTCGATTTCTGCTGGTAGTTCGCCATCGAATTTCGCAAGGATGTTACCTACACGTTTGTTCGCTGCTGCTAGAGCTTCTGCTGCTTCCAGTTCACGGAAGTGAGAAACCGCTTTAACACGTTGGTCAAAGTCAGCTGGCTTAGTTGGACGACGTGCTAGTACCGCTTGGATGATATCAACGCTGAAACCAGCATCTTGGTACCATGCGCGGAAACGACCTAGCATGAAGTCGATAACGTCAGCTTCAACATTGTCGTTAGTTAGCTTGTCGCCTAGTAGCTCTTTCGCTTTACCGATTAGATCGGTTAGGTCTAGGTTGTAGCCGTTTTCAACGATGATACGTAGCACACCTAGTGATGCACGACGTAGAGCGAATGGGTCAGAACCTTTTGGAGCTTGGCCAATACCGAAGATACCTACAATAGTGTCTAGCTTGTCTGCCATTGCTACTGCTGATGAAATACCAGTGCTTGGTAGTGTGTCACCCGCGAAACGAGGCATGTACTGCTCGTAAAGTGCTAGTGCTACTTGCTCGTCTTCACCATCGTGAGTCGCGTAGTGCATGCCCATCACACCTTGAGTATCCGTAAACTCGAATACCATAGATGTCATTAGGTCACACTTAGCCAGTAGGCCAGCACGCTTAGACTTTTCAACGTCAGCATCGATTTGCTCAGCAATGTAGCCAGCAAGCTCTGTGATGCGATCGGTTTTGTCTTTGATAGTACCTAATTGCTTCTGGAAGATAGCTTGGTCTAGTTCAGCAAGACGGTCGATCAGCGGACGTTTGCGGTCTGTGTTGAAGAAGAATTCAGCATCAGCAAGACGTGGACGTACAACCTTCTCGTTACCTTCGATTACGTGACGAGGCTCTTTAGACTCGATGTTCGAAACGAAGATGAAGTTTGGCAGAAGATTTTTATCAGCGTCATACACTGGGAAGTACTTCTGGTCGCCTTTCATGGTGTAAACCAAAGCTTCAGAAGGCACTTTTAGGAACTCTTGCTCAAACTTAGCAGTAAGCACCACTGGCCATTCAACCAAAGAAGTAACTTCTTCAACAAGGTCATCTTCTAGGTCTGCAATACCACCAACTGCGTCAGCTGCTTTTTTAGCATCAGCAAGAATGATCGCTTTACGCGCATCGTAATCTGCCATTACTTTACCGCGCTCTTCTAAGATCGCAGGGTATTGGTCAGCAGAGTCGATTGTGAACTCTTGTTCGCCCATGAAACGGTGGCCACGGATAGTACGAGCAGAAGCTACGCCTAGGATTTTGCCTTCAACAAGCTCATCACCTAGTAGTACTGTCAGTGTTTTCACTGGACGGATAAATTGAATGTCTGAGTTACCCCAGCGCATTGCTTTAGGAATTGGTAGGCCAGCGAGAGCTTTCGCAGCGATGTCCATCACCAATTCTTGAACAGGTTTGCCAGCCACTTCTTGTTTGAAAAGAAGCCACTCGCCTTTGTCTGTTTTCAGGCGGTCAGCTTGCTCAACAGTAATACCGTTACCACGAGCCCAACCTTGTGCAGCTTTAGTCGCGTTGCCTTCCGCATCGAATGCGACAGAAATTGCAGGACCGCGCTTCTCAACGACTTTGTCTGCTTGGCCTTCAGCCAGTGCAGTCACTTTAAGTGCTAGACGACGAGGTGCTGCGTACCACTTGATGCCTTCGTGAGAAAGCTCAGCCGTTTTAAGACCCGCTTCAAAGTTAGAAGCAAAGGCTTCTGCTAGAGAACGAAGTGCTGTTGGTGGAAGCTCTTCCGTACCCAGTTCAATTAGAAAATTCTTCGCCATGATTATTTATCCTTCTTACACATTGGGAAGCCAAGCGCTTCACGTGACGCGTAGTACGCCTCTGCAACAGCTTTAGTCAGGTTGCGGATACGAAGGATGTAACGTTGACGCTCTGTTACAGAGATAGCTTTACGCGCATCAAGGATGTTGAATGCGTGACCTGCTTTCAGAATGCGCTCGTAAGCTGGAAGCGGCAGTGGCTTCTCAAGCTCAAGTAGCTCTTTACACTCTTTTTCGCACTGGTCGAAGAAAGTGAATAGGAAATCTACGTCTGCGTGCTCGAAGTTGTATGTTGATTGCTCAACTTCATTTTGGTGGAAGATATCACCGTAAGTCACGTTAGAACCGTCTGGTGCTACGTTCCATACAAGGTCGTAAACAGAGTCTACTTCTTGGATGTACATTGCTAGACGCTCGATACCGTAAGTGATCTCGCCCGTTACAGGCTTACACTCAAGACCGCCAACTTGTTGGAAGTAAGTGAATTGAGTCACTTCCATACCGTTTAGCCATACTTCCCAACCAAGACCCCATGCGCCTAACGTTGGGTTTTCCCAGTTGTCTTCTACGAAGCGAATATCGTGAACAAGTGGGTCGACACCAAGAACTTCAAGCGAGCCTAAGTACAACTCCTGGATGTTATCTGGAGAAGGTTTTAGAGCTACTTGGAATTGATAGTAGTGCTGCAGGCGGTTCGGGTTTTCACCGTAACGACCATCAGTCGGACGACGAGAAGGTTGAACGTATGCCGTAGACATTGGCTCTGGGCCAAGTGCACGTAGACATGTCATTGGGTGAGAGGTGCCAGCACCTACTTCCATATCTAGTGGTTGAACAATGGTACAACCGTTTTGTGCCCAGTAATCCTGCAGCGCGAGGATCATTCCCTGGAAGGTTTTGATATCGTATTTTTGCATAGTCAGGTTCGCGCGATTCTTTTAAATGAATGATAAAAATAACCTCTGAGTATACCGAGATATTGGTAAAGCGAGTAGGGGTAATCTTGTTTAATTAGTGGTCTAAAATGTCGTTTAGTGGATTTTTTTGCCTTTAATGTTTGTTTTTCGGCACAAGTGGATATTTTGATAACTTTGACTCTTGTGTTTGAAAGCGTGGGTGATTAAAATCTCGCGGTCTTTGGGGAGTAGCTTACTTATTCATATCCTATTGAATGAGTTCGTTCGTCAACATAATTGATGCAAAATCATCATGGCGTTCGAGGCAACCACCACCTTGGTGGCGCTTAGCAAGACCTTAGACAAGCATCGTGAACCGGGATGGGGCGCGAGGTTTGTCTTTGGTTAAATATAATAATCCTCATCCCAAATGAGCATGTCGTGAGCGTTTTAGCAATTTCAATTACAACTGTCGCCTTAGCCGAGATCGGTGATAAGACTCAGTTGTTATCCCTTTTATTAGCCAGCCGATATCGAAAACCGCTACCTATTATTGCGGCTATTTTCTTTGCCACCATTGCCAACCATGCCCTTGCTGCGTGGCTAGGTGTTGTGGTCGCTGATTATTTATCTCCTGAAGTACTTAAGTGGGTGCTGGTGGTCAGTTTCATTGCGATGGCAGGCTGGATTCTGATTCCGGATAAATTAGATGACGATGAACAGATCTCGAACCGAGGGCCGTTTGTCGCCAGTTTTATCGCTTTCTTCATTGCTGAGATCGGTGATAAGACTCAGATTGCGACATCGATTCTAGGGGCTCAATATTCGGATGCATTAACGTGGGTCATTCTCGGTACTACCATTGGTATGTTGCTGGCGAATGTGCCTGTGGTGATCATTGGTAAGCTATCGGCAGATAAGATGCCACTTGACCTGATTCGCAAGATCACAGCCTTGTTGTTCGTGGGTTTGGCTATCGCAGCAGCGTTCTATTAAGCGGTAGTATTGAGTCTTATTATACTCAATCAGTAGAGTAATGTGTTGTAGGTCATACTCTTACAGTATTGTGGGGTTTATCGAGCGAATGGACATATAACTGTCATACTTGTCATGATATTTTAATCTTGTGAGTTAAGAACACGAGGGCATGATTATGTTGACGCGTTATATGGGTATTACTCCACAAAGCCAAAGTTATCTATTTACCTTTGGTCTTGCACTTACACTACTAGGCATGGTGTTGACGGACATGTGGCTACCAATGGTGGCTGGTTCGATGATCATGACCGGGCTTGCGGTAGAAGCTTGGATTCGGGTTGCGCATATTATTCCTATGCGAAAAGATATCCGAGAAATTCAGCATCAGCTTGAGCATCTGCAAAACAAGTCTAGAAGCGAATAAACAAAAAGCCGCTCGTACTCTGAGTTCTGTTGAAGAACATAAGGTACGAGCGGCTTTTTTGATACTTGATAGTCGGTGGGGCGTTACGCCTCCAATCCCTTTCTGATCAAATACTGGTAAGGCAACGTTTCTGTCGCTTGGCCTACCAACTGGTGATCCATGAATCGACAAAAGCTCGGAATATCACGAGTTGTCGAAGGATCGTCAGCTTTTACCAGTAACACATCGCCATCCTGCATGTTTCTAATTGTCTTCCTGACCATCATTACTGGCTCTGGGCAACGCAGGCCTTCAGCTTCTAAAGTGTGGGTTGCCAGTTCAGGTTTGAATGTCATGGTTTGTATCTCTATATCTATCTAACGAGTGAATAATACGTCTGCAGAAAAAATATGCAATAAGTGCTTGGCAAACGGAACCATTTCCTATAACTTAATTAACAAGTTGATAACAACTTAAATCAAAGGCAACTAGCTAAGGAGTGGCGATGTTGACAGGATTAGATAGATTAACAATTTATTCAGTTCTCTGTTTTATTTCTTTTTGTGCGTTAGTACTACGCTCATCGACAGAGACCTCTCTAATGCCAATTTTTGGCATAGTAGCAACGATTATTGGTATTTGGGTAGAGATGCGCCGTTGGCAAGGCATAGCCGAGGAGCAAGAGCACTAACCTGAATACAGCAAGCAAATTCCAATACGACAACATTCCGACACTATCCCCAGATTTTCTTGGGCTTCCCCGCGTAATTGCGGGATTTTTTTTATCTAAAGCATGCTATAAACAACTTAGTGACCAATGATAATTGTATACAGCTAGGTAAGTGGCGTGGAATTAGAAGACATCTATCGTAGAGACCTGAATTTACTGGTCGCCTTAAAGGTATTGATTGAAGAGGGCAGTGTTAGTCAAGCTGCGCTTCGTCTTAACCTAAGCCAGTCGGCAACCAGCCGAGTATTAGGCCGCTTAAGAGAACTACTCAATGATCCCCTGTTTACACGCCAAGGTCAGCACCTTATTCCCACTAAGAAAGCTCTCGAGATCAGCCAGCGCATTGATCAGCCTTTAGAATCATTCCGTCAGTTGCTTAGTCCGAGTGATTTCGATCCTTACTATTGCAGTGAGCGTTTTTTAATTGCGACCACTGACTACGCGATGCAAACTATCTTGCCTTATGCTCTGCCGAAGATTTATGAGCAAGCGCCGAACATCTCTTTGGAGTTTGCACCATTGCAGCATGAGCATTTGTTTAAACAGCTCAGCACCGAACGTGTCGATATGGCGATTTGTCGCCCGAGTGGCAGCATTGCACCACTTCATCAAGAGGTATTGGGGCCGGTCGGTGTGTCGTGTCTGTTATCTAAGAATCACCCATTAGCCGATAAGCCTTTAAGCCTTGAAGACTATGTATCACTCCCGCACGCGATGATTGCGATCAGTGATGGTGTTAAGGCTTTATTAGACAACGCGTTAGCCAATCAACAGCCTCGTAAAATGGTGTTGCGTGCTTATCACCTTGAAGCGGCATTGGCGATTGTCGATAGAATGCCGTTGGTGATTACTGTGCCTGCTGATTTGGCTTATTTGGTGGCGGAGCGTTATGACTTGGTTGTTAAGCCATTACCATTTGAATTTATGCCGTTTGATTACTCACTGATCTGGCACTCGCGTTGCGATTCTTCTGCCTCGCAACAATGGTTAAGAAGAGTAGTAAAAGAAGAATGTGGTGAGCTGATTCAGAAGCGTATTGCGGATGTAGGTTTGGGTTAACTGAGATCTCGCTTTAGTTTACTCGATCCAAATGACAAAAACGCAAAAGGGCTGATTACTATCAGCCCTTTGTTATTCTGGGTTACGGAAGTTTAATTTTCAATTACAGTTTAATAACTACGCGACCAGTGATTTGACCGTTAGTGATGTCTTCCGCAGCTTGAATTGCGCCATCTAAAGACACTTCTTTAGTCGCTTGGCCGTAGAAAGACTCAGGTAGTAATTCAGCCAGTTGTTCCCACGCTTTAATACGTTTTTCACGAGGGCACATTACTGAATCCACACCTTGTAGACGAACGTTACGTAGAATGAATGGCATTACCGTAGTTGGTAAGTCAAAGCCGCCGGCTAGGCCACACATTGCAACCGCGCCGTTGTAATCAATTTGCGCCAATACTTTAGCAAGTACCTTGCTACCTACTGTATCGATAGCACCAGCCCACAGTTGTTTCTCAAGTGGTTTCGCTGGTTCTTCTAATTCAGCACGCTCTACAATGCGTGTTGCACCTAGTGATTTTAGAAGCTCGCCATTTTCTGAAGCTCGGCCAGTAACCGCTGCTACTTTGTAGCCTAGTTGGTTTAGTAGCGTAATAGACACGCTGCCTACGCCGCCACTAGCACCCGTTACTAGGATTTCACCGTCTTCTGGTTTGATGCCTGCATCTACGATAGCTTGCACACAAAGCATAGCGGTGAAGCCAGCTGTACCAATCGCCATGACTTTCTTGGCGTCAAGACCTGCAGGCATTGGTACTAACCAGTCACCATTTAGGCTCGCTTTCTCAGCCATACCGCCCCAGTGGCCTTCACCAACACGCCAACCCGTCAGAACAACTTCGTCGCCTGCTTTGTAGCGCGGGTCATCAGATTGTGAAACCACGCCAGAAAGGTCGATACCAGGAACCATAGGGAAGTTGCGAACAATGCGCCCTTTACCTGTTATCGCCAAACCATCTTTGTAGTTCAAAGAAGAGTAGCTCACATCAACTTTCACGTTACCTTCTGGTAATTGAGACTCATCAATTTGAGAAACTGATGCGATAGTTTTTTTGTCTTCTTGGTTTAGTACAAGTGCTTTAAACATGATCTGCTCCGTAGGAGGAATATTAGGAAACTGAAGTAACTTTAGTTGAATCATCCGAGAAAAAATAATGAAACATCAACATTGAATCTATGCGTTTTGTGCATAGATATCAGTGTTGGTTTTTCTCTCGCTGAGTTCGCTGAACGCAATCGATGCATTGTTGGATGCCAAGTAATAAAAAGTGCAGCTATATAAATATAGCTGCACAAAAGATTACCCTACAAGTATTACAACCAGTGATCGCTATGGGCGTTCAAATACCGTTGCAATACCTTGGCCTAAACCAATACACATGGTCGCCAAGCCGTATTTCACGTCTTGCGCTTCCATCAGGTTGATTAGGGTCGTCGAGATACGAGAACCAGAACAACCCAGTGGGTGACCGAGTGCAATCGCACCGCCGTTAAGGTTAACTTTCTCGTCAACTACATCCAATAGACCGAGATCTTTAGCACAT
Organism: Vibrio sp. 1F263; assembly: GCF_041439035.1. Classification (NCBI taxonomy): domain Bacteria; kingdom Pseudomonadati; phylum Pseudomonadota; class Gammaproteobacteria; order Vibrionales; family Vibrionaceae; genus Vibrio; species Vibrio sp. 1F263. The sequence continues at coordinate 83,867 of NZ_JBGONI010000017.1, forward strand.
GGCAGAGATTGAGCAGCGAACGCTTCGTTGAGCTCAATAACGCCCATGTCTTCAATGTTCAGACCTGCACGTTTTAACGCTTTTTGAGTCGCAGGTACTGGACCGTAACCCATGATTGAAGGATCGCAGCCAGCGATAGCCATCGACTTCACGCGAGCGCGAATCTTCAGGCCAAGTGCGTTAGCTTTCTCTTCGCTCATGATAAGCATTGCAGAAGCGCCATCAGACAGAGCTGATGAAGTACCTGCTGTTACTGTACCGTTTGCTGGGTCGAATACAGGACGCAGCTGAGATAGACCTTCAACTGTTGTTTCTGGGCGAATAACTTCATCGTAATCCAGAGTGAACAGTGAACCGTCTGCTGCGTGAGCTTCGGTTGGTAGGATTTCGTTCTTGAAACGACCTTCTACTGTTGCTGCTTGTGCTCTAGCATGTGAACGAGCGGCGAAGGCATCTTGGTCTTCACGGCTAATACCGTGCATTTTGCCTAGCATCTCAGCGGTTAGGCCCATCATACCTGCCGCTTTTGCTACGTGTTTAGACATGCCAGGGTGAAAATCAACACCATGGTTCATTGGTACGTGACCCATATGTTCGACACCACCGATCAGGCAGATTTCAGCATCACCAACCATGATAGAGCGGGTTGCATCATGCAGAGCTTGCATAGATGAGCCACATAAACGGTTGACCGTTACCGCACCAATCTCAATCGGTAGACCAGCAAGCAAAGCAGCGTTACGTGCAACGTTGAAGCCTTGCTCTAGCGTTTGTTGTACACAACCCCAGTAAATGTCTTCAATCTCGACAGGGTTTACTTCTGGGTTGCGCTCTAAAATGCCTTTCATCAAATGAGCAGACAGATCTTCAGCACGAGTGTGACGGAAAGCTCCACCTTTGGAACGTCCCATTGGGGTACGAAGGCAATCAACAACAACTACATTATTCATTTTGCTATTCCTTTTCCAAATGTGGGTTACAGAGAACTGGCTTGTTGGCCGTCGTAAAAGCTTTCGCCTTTCGCTGCCATATCAAGCAATAGTTGAGGAACTTGGTACATTGCACCTAAGTCTTGGTAGCCTTTCGCCATTTCAACGAAGTTACCAATACCCACACTGTCTAAGTAGCGGAATACGCCGCCTCTGAATGGAGGGAAGCCTAAACCGTAAACCAGTGCCATATCCGCTTCTTGCGGTGTCGCGATAATGCCTTCTTCTAGACAAAGCACCACTTCGTTGATCATAGGAATCATCACACGTTGGATAATGGTCTGGTCATCAAAGTCTTGTGGCTGTTGGCATACGTCAGCCAGAATAGGAAGAATGTCTTCAGAGAAGGTCTTCTTAGGGCGACCGCGCTTGTCTACGCTGTATGTGTAGAAACCGCTGCCGTTCTTCTGGCCGTATTTTTCAGCGACATAAAGCGCGTCAATCGCATCACGTTCTTCTTTACCCATACGCTCAGGGAAACCTTGCGCCATCACAGCTTGTGCGTGGTGTGCTGTATCTAGGCCCACAACGTCTAATAGGTACGCAGGGCCCATTGGCCAACCGAACTTGCGCTCCATGACTTTATCGATCTTAGTGAAGTCAGCACCGTCGCGTAGCAACATGCTGAAACCGCCAAAGTAAGGGAAAAGTACGCGGTTTACGAAGAAACCAGGGCAGTCATTAACAACGATAGGGGATTTGCCCATTTTCGCTGCGTAAGCAACCACGCGATTAATAGTTTCTTCTGAAGTATGCTCGCCACGGATGATCTCAACCAAAGGCATGCGGTGTACTGGGTTAAAGAAGTGCATGCCACAGAAGTTTTCTGGGCGTTTTAGAGATTTTGCTAGCAGGTTAATAGGAATCGTTGAGGTGTTTGATGTAAGAACTGTGTCTTCGCCCACTAGACCTTCCACTTCACTCAGCACTGCTGCTTTTACTTTAGGGTTTTCTACAACGGCTTCCACAATCACATCTGATTGCTCAACACCTGCATAATGAAGACTTGGAGTAATAGAAGACAGAATGCCTGCCATCTTGAATCCATCTAGGCGACCGCGTGATAAGCGTTTATTCAACAGCTTAGAAGCTTCGTTCATACCAAGATCAAGAGACGCCTGTGCGATGTCTTTCATCATCACTGGCACGCCCTTCAATGCTGACTGGTAAGCAATACCGCCGCCCATGATGCCAGCACCAAGTACCGCAGCACGTTCAGTCGCTTTGTTGGCAGATTTACCAGCCTGTTTTGCTAAGCCTTTAATGTATTGGTCATTTAAGAATAGGCCAACCAGTGCTTTCGCTTCTTCAGATTTTGCTAGCTTAACGAAGTGTTTACGTTCGATGTCTAGTGCTGCATCGCGATCGCTACGTGCTGCTTCTTCAATCGCAATCACAGAAGTAATCGGAGCTGGGTAGTGAGGCCCTGCTTTTTGAGCCACTAAGCCCTTCGCCATGGTAAAGCTCATCATCGCTTCGAGTTTGCTTAGTGAAAGCGCTGATGTTTTTTGTTTACGGCGTAATTGCCAATCTAATTTTTCATTAGCAGCCAGAGAAACGGTGTTGATTGCCGATTCTAGTAACTGGTCTGTTTCAACAATTGCATCTAACAAGCCAACTTTAAGCGCTTCATCTGCACGGCATGCTTTGCCTTGCGTGATAATTTCCATTGCGCTGTCAGCACCGATAACACGAGGTAGGCGCACACAACCACCAAAACCAGGCATGATGCCAAGTTTGGTTTCAGGTAGGCCAATGCTGGTGGTCTTGTCACCGATACGGAAATCAGTAGCGAGTACACATTCACAACCGCCGCCAAGAGCATGGCCACGCATCATTGAAAGAGTTGGGACAGGAAGGTCTTCGAGCTTGCTGAAGATTGAATTAGCGAATCTTAACCATTCATCAAGTTCTGCTTCTGGCTTAGCAAATAGGCCAAGAAATTCAGTGATGTCTGCGCCTACAATGAACGCGTCTTTGTTTGAAGTTAAGATTAAACCACGTAATCCTGCGTGAGCATTAAGAGCATCTAACGCTTTGTCTAGTGATTCTAAAGTAGCAAGGTCGAGTTTGTTTACAGAGGCTGGTGCACAGAAGCTTAATTCCGCAATACCATCTTGTAATTCCTTTACCTGTAAGGTGTTAGCTTGGTAAATCATTGTCTATCTCCATGACATACAATCCACGATTGTTTGAGAGAATCTTGTTATCTTTCTATTATTGTAGAATACCTGGTAAGACCAGCTATGTTTAGTCTGTACCTCTGCTTGATTAATTTCAATACATTTTTTAAACAATTGTTTAACATTGTGCGATAGCACAGATCCTCTAACCGTTATTATTCACGCGTGATACACTTCGCTGCTCTTATTAATTAAGTTAGCGATATGAATGAACAGCCTTATTTAATACCGTCAGCATCGGCTCTGTTTGAAGAAGAGATAAAGAAGAGCGTTTTCATTACTCAGCTTGCTCATACACCAAGTGTAGAAGCTGCTAAACAGTTCGTAGAACAGGTAAAAAAAGAGCATTCTTCAGCTCGACATAATTGTTGGGGATTTGTTGCAGGGCGACCTGAAGACTCGATGAAGTGGGGCTTTAGTGATGATGGTGAACCTTCTGGTACTGCTGGAAAGCCTATCTTGGCGCAACTGTCTGGTTCGGGTGTTGGCGAGTTAACAGCTGTTGTGACTCGTTATTCTGGCGGAATAAAACTCGGAACGGGTGGTTTGGTTAAGGCATACGGTGGAGGGGTACAGCAAGCTCTCAAGCTGCTTCAAACTATCGAGAAAAAAATAACCACAAAATTACGGCTAGAGTTAGACTATGGTTTCGTGCCAATTGCACAATCTATTATGGCTCAGCATCAGGCTGTTGAGGTCCAAGCGGATTATGGTGTTCAAGTTGAGTTTATCATTGAGATAGAGCTCCTGCAGGTAGATTCGTTTACTCAGACCATGATCAATAAAAGCGGTGCCAAGGCACTGGTAACGAAAGTTAAAGACAACTAGGAAGTTTGAAGCATTTAGCTTCGTTCAATAGCTCATGCAATTTCGCTCAATTATTCGAATCGTCGGATTATTATTAGCACTTTTTAGTGTATCAATGCTCGCACCTGCGCTCGTCGCACTTATCTATAGAGATGGTGCGGGTGTACCATTTGTGACGACTTTTTTCGTTCTATTATTCTGTGGGGCAACTTGCTGGTTTCCAAACCGACGCTATAAGCATGAATTGAAAGCGCGTGATGGCTTTTTGATTGTAGTTCTGTTTTGGACGGTAATCGGTAGTGCTGGTGCGCTGCCGTTTTTGATCGCCGATAACCCCAATGTGTCGGTAACCGATGCTTTCTTCGAATCCTTCTCTGCATTAACTACGACAGGTGCGACCGTAATTGTCGGCCTCGATGATCTGCCTAAGGCGATTCTTTTTTATCGTCAGTTCCTACAATGGTTTGGTGGTATGGGTATCATCGTATTGGCGGTAGCTATCCTCCCTGTTCTGGGTATCGGTGGTATGCAGCTATATCGTGCTGAAATCCCGGGTCCAGTAAAAGATAGCAAGATGACTCCGCGTATTGCTGAAACGGCAAAAGCGCTTTGGTACATCTACCTGAGCTTAACCATTGCTTGTGCAGTAGCTTTTTGGCTTGCTGGGATGAGTTTCTTTGATGCCATCAGTCATAGCTTCTCTACTATTGCGATTGGTGGCTTCTCGACTCACGATGCGAGCATGGGGTATTTCAATAGCCCTGCGATCAACATGATTACAGTCGTGTTCCTTCTTATCTCTGCGTGTAACTATTCGCTTCACTTTGCTGCGTTTGCTTCTGGTGGTGTGCATCCTAAGTATTACTGGAAAGATCCTGAATTCCGCGCCTTTATCTTTATTCAAGTCGTCCTGTTCTTAGTTTGTTTCTTATTACTGCTTAATCACCACTCTTATGACTCGTATTACGATGCCTTCGATCAAGCCTTGTTCCAAACTGTATCTATATCTACAACAGCAGGCTTCACTACTACTGGTTTCTCCGAGTGGCCATTGTTCTTACCCGTGCTACTTTTGTTCTCTTCTTTTATAGGGGGCTGTGCAGGTTCAACGGGTGGCGGTATGAAAGTCATTCGAATATTACTACTTACTCTACAGGGTGCTCGTGAAATGAAGCGTCTTGTCCACCCGCGTGCTGTCTATACCATCAAGGTTGGTGGTTCGGCTCTACCACAACGTGTCGTTGATGCGGTTTGGGGCTTCTTCTCTGCATACGCATTGGTTTTTGTGGTTTGTATGTTGGCTCTTATTGCTACGGGGATGGATGAGCTGAGTGCTTTCTCTGCTGTAGCGGCAACATTGAATAACCTTGGTCCAGGCTTAGGTGAAGTGGCAATGCACTTCGGCGATGTGAATGACAAGGCTAAATGGGTGTTGATCGTATCCATGCTGTTTGGCCGTTTAGAGATATTCACCTTATTAATTTTATTGACCCCTACGTTTTGGCGTAGCTAAGGACATATTGTGGCAAAAGCTCTATTTTTGTATTCAAGCCGTGAAGGGCAGACCAAGAAAATCTTGAACTATATAAAAGAAGAAATGAATGAGTTCGAATGTGAGCTTCAAGATCTGCACACCATTGGTAATGTCGACTTTGCTCAATACGACCGAGTTTTGATTGGCGCATCTATTCGCTATGGGCACCTCAATAAGAAGCTATATCAGTTCATTGATGCCAACCTTGCTCAGCTGCGATCAAATAAGGTTGCTTTCTTTTGCGTTAACTTAACGGCTCGTAAAGAAGACCAAGGCAAAGATACTCCTGAAGGTAGCGCCTATATTAAGAAGTTCCTTCTTAAGTCCCCGTGGCAACCCACTTTGATCGGTGTGTTTGCTGGAGCCCTCTATTATCCTCGTTATAACTGGTTCGATAAAACCATGATTCGATTCATTATGAATATGACAGGTGGAGAAACGGATACAACCAAGGAAGTTGAGTACACGAACTGGAAAAAAGTCTCTTTATTCTCTAAGAAACTGCAAGAGATGTAAGAGAAAAGCCTACTTTTGAGGCGTTTTGAGTTCTTTTTAATCGAACGAATAAAAAAATGAGAAAAAC
>NZ_JBGONI010000018.1:0-86985 GCF_041439035.1 Vibrio sp. 1F263
AATGCTTTATTGATTTTATTGTTAATTTATAGACTCATCTAAGCGGAGAAGAGCCGCACAGCTATTGATAAACTTATTGTTACTTTTCTTAGGACATAAAAAAACACCGCCCATAAGGCGGTGTAAACAAATTTGACAGACAGGTCAAAATAAATACAGGAAGTACATGCCTCGTTTCAGTATGGAACTGCAACAAAACATTTGGTAGAACTCTACCCAACTCGAAAAGAACGAGTTTGCAAACACAACATCGCAGGAGCTAAGCCAATTGATTCTAGAGAGAATCAAGCCGTTCAGGCTAGCTGCTGCGGGATGAAATATAGAATTTCTCTGGCCGCTAGGCAATGGACAAATTATAATGTTTCAGATAAAAAAAACTAATGCTTATTTAGAGAGTAACTATGTCTCGTCGATTACCCCCATTAAACTCGCTAAGAGTGTTTGAAGCTGCTGCTCGACACTTGAGTTTTACGCGTGCCGCAGAAGAGTTGTTTGTTACTCAAGCCGCGGTCAGTCATCAGATCAAAGCGCTTGAAGAATTCTTATCTTTGAAGCTGTTTCGTCGAAGAAACCGCTCTTTGTTGCTGACGGAAGAAGGCCAAAGCTACTTCTTGGATATCAAAGATATTTTTACATCACTGGCAGAAGCGACAGACAAAGTGCTTGAGCGAAGTGAGAAGGGCGCATTGACCATCAGTTTGCCGCCGAGTTTTGCTATTCAATGGTTAGTACCAAGACTCGCTGACTTTAATCAGCAAGAACCTGATATTGATGTAAGAATTAAAGCCGTTGATATGGATGAAGGCTCGCTGACCGATGATGTAGACGTCGCTATCTATTATGGCCGAGGTAATTGGTCGGGGCTCAGAGCCGATAAGCTTTACCAAGAATACTTGATCCCTCTTTGCTCACCTTCTGTGCTGCTAGGAGTAAAACCATTAGAATCTCTCAGTGATTTGGCATGTCATACGCTATTGCATGATACTTCTCGAAAGGATTGGAAACAGTTCGCTAAGCAAAATGGCATTGACGGAGTAAACGTTAATCACGGTCCTATCTTCAGTCACTCAACCATGGTATTGCAGGCGGCCGCTCACGGGCAAGGTATTGCTTTGGGTAATAATGTGTTGGCGCAACCTGAAATCGAAGCAGGTCGTTTGATTGCACCTTTTGATGAAGTGTTGGTAAGTAAGAACGCCTTCTATGTAGTGTGTCATGAGAAACAAGCTGACATGGGGCGTATTGCGACTTTCCGTGATTGGATGTTGGCGAAAGCGCAAAGTGAACAAGAGGACTTACTTGATGAATAACCTCATCATTGATGGTGAAGACAACCCAATAACTTTTATCTTTGCACATGGTGCTGGCGCAGGCATGGATCATGAATTCATGCAGTCGGTAGCAAAAGGGTTGGCGTTTAAAGGGATACGAGTGATTCGTTTTAATTTCCCTTACATGATCAAGCGTGCTGAAGATGGTAAGCGTCGTCCACCTGATCGAGCCCCTAAACTGCTCGAAGCTTACCAAGAGATTATCGGACAGGTAGATGTCGATAAGCTTGTTATTGGCGGTAAGTCGATGGGAGGACGTATGGCGAGTCATTTGTCTGAAGTGGATAAGGTGGCTGCAATGGCCTGTTTAGGCTTTCCTTTCCATCCACCAGGCAAACCAGAGAAATACAAAGGTGAGCACTTGGCTGAGTTAGCAAAGCCGTGTCTTATTCTACAAGGTGAACGTGATACCTTTGGTAAGCGAGAAGAGTTTGCTGATTTCGACCTGTCGGATTCGATTCGCGTTGAGTTTATTCCTGATGGCGATCACAGCTTTAAGCCTCGTAAGAGCTCTGGCTACACCGAACAGCAGAACATAGCGTTAACCGTTGAGAAACTATCGGCGTTTATCAAAGAGGTGCTTAATGAGAAGTAAGTATTTACTCACTTTTGCAGGTATCTCTGGCGCAATAGCCGTAATGCTAGGTGCCTTCGCCGCTCACGGGTTAAAAGCTGTCTTGCCAGAGTATCTGCTAGGCGTGTTTGAGACAGGTGTTCAGTACCAGTTTATCCATACACTAGCAATATTGGCGTGTGGTGCTCTGCTACAGATGAAACTTGGTGCTAAATCACAAAAATATTTTTTCATTGCGGCAATTTGCTTTATCATCGGCATCCTTTGTTTTAGTGGCAGCCTTTATGGCTTAGCACTGACAGGAATAAAATGGTTTGGCCCTATAACACCGTTTGGTGGTCTACTATTTATCATTGGTTGGGGAGTCTTCTCCTTCGCTGCTTTGAATATAAAAGAGGTAACTCAGTGAAACACGTACTACTTTATTGTCGCTCTGGTTTTGAAAAAGAATGTGCTGGCGAAATTCAAGACAAGGCAACACAACTGGAAGTGTTTGGTTTTCCTCGCTTAAAGAACAATACAGGCTTTGTATTGTTTGAATGTTATCAAGCAGGCGAAGCCGATAAACTGGTAAAAGAGATCGACTTCCAATCGTTGATCTTTGCTCGTCAAATGATCGCGGTAGCGGTTGAAATCAAAGATCTGCCGACTGATGATCGTATTTCTCCAATTCTTGAGGCGCTTTCTGAGAAAGAAGGTTTCCCACGTTGTGGCGATATCCGTATTGAAACACCAGACACTAATGAAGCGAAAGAGCTTTTGAAGTTCTGCCGTAAGTTTACTGTGCCAATGCGTCAGGCAATGCGCGGTAAAGGGCTGATGACAGCGAAAGACAACGCTAAGAAGCCAGTGCTTCATTTATGCTTCATCGCGCCGGGTCACTGTTTTGTTGGTTACTCTTACCCAACTAACAACTCACAGTTCTTCATGGGTATTCCTCGTTTGAAATTCCCATCAGATGCGCCAAGCCGTTCTACATTGAAGCTAGAAGAAGCATTCCACGTATTCATCCCTCGTGATGAGTGGGACGAACGTCTGGCTCCGGGTATGTGGGGCGTAGATTTAGGCGCGTGTCCAGGTGGTTGGACTTACCAATTGGTTAAGCGCTCTATGTTTGTTCACTGTGTTGATAACGGCATGATGGCAGACAGCCTAATGGAAACGGGTCAAATTAAGCACCACATGGTGGATGGTTTTAAATTCGAACCTGACCGTAAGAACGTCACTTGGATTATCTGTGACATGGTTGAGAAGCCGGCTCGTGTTGCTCATTTAATGGGGGAGTGGATCATCAAAGGCTGGGCGAAAGAAGCACTGTTCAACCTTAAACTGCCAATGAAAGGCCGTTACGATGAAGTTCTGCAGGATATCGAAAACCTAAAACAGTTCCTGATTGATAACAAAGTGAAGTTCAAGATGCAGGCGAAGCACCTTTACCACGATCGCGAAGAGATCACGGTTCATATTCAGTCGCTTTCGAATATCTCACCGTACTAATATTTACATTAGTGTGTCAGTGATAAATAAAATGCTCCTTTAGGGGCATTTTTTATATCTTAAGTTTGTTTATGAGCTTGATTATCGCTTCGTACGGATAGTTTAGAAAGGTTGGTCTATGTGCGTTTTTTAGTCATATTTAAGTGTAAATATGACTAATTCAACTTGGTTGATAGTCGTCGAATTGTCGACTATTAGTGTCGATATGAGACAAAAAAGCCGTAAGCTATCGATACTTACGGCTACCTAGTTCAGCGATGAAACGAAGAAGGGTTTATTTAAAATTCAGCAGTAAATTACAGCAAGAACATCCTAATCAAATTGTATTTTATTATAAGTAAGTAAATGCAAGTAAAGAATGTAAATGATAACTATTACTATTAACATTGTAATTAGTGTCGTGTACCATTCGTGCACTTTCACTTAAATCTATAAAATATAAGTCGCATTATGAAACTTAAAGCACTATCAGTAGCCGTTACGGTTGCCTTAACCTCATTTACAGCATTTGCTGCCGACGAACCAGAAACCGTAGTCGTTATCGGTTCTGCCCTTGACCAATTGATTCAGACTGAAATCAACTCTGACACACTGGAAAAGAAGCAAGCATCAGACATCAAAGATGTTTTGAATACTATGCCTAGCGTTACGGTTGACGGGAACGCACGTTACTCTCGCAAAGTATTTGTACGTGGTATGGAAGACAAATTTGCCGTAGTGACTATTGATGGTGCGCGACAAGAAGGTCAGCTTTTCCACCACTCTGGTGACCAAGCGATTGATCCTGCAATGCTAAAAAGAGCTGAAATTGAATTAGGTGGTAACTCTGCACTGTCAGGTTCTGGTGCTATCAATGGTTCATTTAGCTACGAAACGAAAGACCCAAGCGATCTTCTTAAGCCGGGTGAAAGCGTTGGTGCTCGAGTAAAAACAAGCTATCAAACAGCTTATGAGCGTTTTGCAACCAACGTTGCTGTGTATGCAAAAGTGAACGACAAGCTACAGTTCATGGGTATTGCGAACTATTCAGAAGATGGCGATCTGCACATTCCTGATCAAGAAGCGGTAACCTCTAAGCAGGGTGAGCTTAAGTCGGGTTTGGCTAAAGTTGTTTTCATTCCTAATGATGCCAATGAATTTAAACTGACTTTCAACCGATACAGTGATGGTGGTACGCGTCAGCTTTCTGGCGAAAAGGCGGGTGCTCTGTATGCTGACGATAAACACGACTATCATTCGCTTAATCGCGATACAGTGACGCTACAGCACGAATACGATGCAGGTAGTGATCTAGTTCATCTGAAAAGTAATGTTTACTACAACCGTCAATACATGGATCGTGATGCTCTTGAAGGTACCGCTTGGGGCAAAACACCGGCAGGTAAATGGTTCAAAGATGGCAAAATGTCTTACCCTAAGCGTGAATACAATGTAACAACCATTGGTGGTGACATTCGTAACGTTTCTTGGGTTGGTGAGCATGAGCTTACTTATGGTCTTGAGGGCTACAAAGCCAAGCAATGGATTGATGCTGGTGAAGGCGTATATCTAAGCGGTACTAAGCAAGGCCAAACTGAGAAGTACAGCATGGATGGTGGTACGGTGACGGCTTACGGCCTGTATCTACAAGATATGTACGAATTCAACGATTTCCGTCTGACAACAGGTCTTCGTTACGACGTTCATAAACTGGGTGGCGTGTATAAGGGCGAGTTTGATCAGCTATCTCCAAAGTTCAAAGGTGAATACCAAACAACGGAAAATCTAAAACTTCGTGTGGGTTACGGTCGTCTGTTTAAAGGCGCGTCACTACCAGAAACGCTAACGATGAAAGCACCAAGTAAAGTTAAGCAGTCTGATACTAAGGCGATGACGGGTAATAACTACGAAGCGGGCTTTGATTACGAGCTAACACGTTTGCTTGCGGCTGATTACGCGATTCTAGGTTTCACGGCTTATACCTACGACCTTGATAACCAAATGCACCCAACTAAGAACAACGCAACATTATCGAATAAGTATGATGTTGAAGTTTGGGGTGTAGAGACTGTATTGAGCTATCAGTTAGATGCTTTAAGTGTTTACGCTAACCACTCTTACTCAGATGGTGAGCAAAAAAGCCTGAAAACCGGCAAGACAAGCCACATGAATAAAACCGGTATTCATAACTTTAAGGCCGGTTTTAACTACAGCCTAAACAATGAATTTGTGTTTGGTTGGGACTCACGCTTTGTTCCGGGGAACGATTACGAGAACGAAAAAGGCAAAGAGATCAAACGCTCTGGTTTCGCTACGCACAACATTTGGGCGGCTTACACACCGACGTTTGCTAAAGACCTAGAGATGAACCTTGGTATCGATAACCTGCTTGATAAGAAGTACGCTGAGCATACTGGTTTTGGTATCTCTTGGGGTTCAGAAAAGTACACCAGCTATGAAGCGGGTCGTAACTTTAAAGCTTCTATCGCTTATAGCTTCTAATCTGCTCTTAGCTGAAAGTTACTCTAAAAATAGAGAGTTATCAGTATAAGTGCAATGTTTCGTCTTAAAATGAAACAACAAAAAAGCCTTAGTTCAGACTAAGGCTTTTCTGCTTTCTAATGATTGAGTTTCTAATTTTTTGATTTATAAGCGATCTGTTTCTAACGGTTAGCTTTCTAGCGATTGAGCTTGTAACGTCGAATTAAGACACCGCTTCGTAGCGAATATCTTGCAGATTAAAACCTAAATCGATGTCTGTTTTGAGTGCAGAAACGAGCCTACATACGCGAGCCGACTCGATATGATCATCGAATTTCTTACGATACTTTTTCGGTAAGTCTTCAGCTAGGAATGCTGTTTCGATATCAGGGTATGTCGTTAATATCTCTTTGGCTGCTTTTGGCCCTATACCTGGAATTCCGGGGACTTGGCTTGAGCTGACGCCCGTTAATCCCCAGTAATCTGCCAGTTGCTCTGGCTTTACGCCAAATTCCGCTTCGATAAAGGGCTTATCTAGCCAACGGTGTTGGAAATAATCACGGATTTGTAGCGTTGGAGACAACAGTTGGCAGTAGCCCTTATCCGTCGAAATGATAGTGACAGTTTCTCCGTGGTCAGCGACTTTCTTTGCCAATGTTGCAACTAGATCATCCGCTTCATCACCGTCAGAGAGCAGTGAATCAATCCCTAATTCCCACCAAGCTTGTTGAATCGCATCGAGACCTTTCATCAATGGTTCTGGCATCGGCTTACGGTTTTGCTTATAAGCGGGAAGGACTTCCGCGCGCCAACCTCGATCTTGTAAATGATGATCAAATACCGCAATGATATGAGTGGGTTTTGATTCGTTTAGGATGCGATTAAGAGTACGAGCAGTGGTGGTGATGGTTCTTGCAATATCGGTTGGGTCCGGCTGAACAGAGTGCACGCGTCGGATGAGGTTCAAGGCATCGATAATAACAAGATGGATAGACATAAGTTTCCACTAAATAGGCAATAAATAAGGGGCTGCTAGCCCCTTATAGTAACGTATCACTTGGTGAGTTGAAACTTTGGTGACGTAAACGTCATGACTTGTTTAACTTTATGCTTGTGGCTTGTTATCAGTTACTTGCCGTTATTCGCTGCTAGGCATAATTTTATAGCAAGGAACATAGTCAGTGCCGCCCGGCAGTTTCATTCGATGCTGTTCAACAAAGTCATTCAGCAGCTGGTCCATTTTTGTCATCAGCTCTTTGTCGCCATCAATCAGGAAGGGGCCATGTTTCTCTATCTCCAAAATACCTTCAGCTTTGACGTTACCTGCCACAATTCCTGAGAAGGCTTTACGTAGATTCGCCGCAAGGCTTTCTGTTTTCTGATCCATATGCAGATCAAGCGCCGCCATAGATTCATGTGTAGGGTCGAATGGCAGTTGGAACTCAGGTTCAATATGCAGTGACCAGTTGTAGCTGTAGGCATCGCCAGTCTCTTTACGGTGAGAGCGTACATCTGGCATTGCCTGCTTCATGATTTTCGCAGCGCGTGCTGGGTCATCAATCACGATCTCATAGTGTTTCTGCGCATCAGGCCCTAAGGTTTCGCCGATGAACTTATCAATCGAACGGAAGTAAGCTTCACTCTCTTTTGAGCCTGTTAAAACAATCGGCATGGGTTGGTCGACGTTATTAGGGTGCATCATGATCCCTAATATATACAGCAGCTCTTCGGCAGTGCCGGGGCCTCCAGGGAAAATAATGATGCCATGGGCCATACGCACGAAGGCTTCAAGACGCTTTTCGATATCTGGCATGATCACCAGTTCATTCACGATTGGGTTTGGTGGCTCAGCCGCAATGATTGATGGTTCAGTTAGCCCTAAGTAACGGTGGTCGGTATAGCGCTGTTTCGCGTGACCAATTGCAGCCCCTTTCATTGGCCCTTCCATTGCCCCCGGTCCACAACCGGTACAAATATTCAGTTCACGTAGGCCAAGTTCATTACCCACTTCACGAGTGTATTGGTATTCAGTGGCATTAATTGAATGACCACCCCAGCACACGATCAGGTTAGGTTCGATACCTGGCGTAAGTGCGCCTGCATTTCTCAAAATGCCAAATACAAGGTTGGTAATATGAGTGGCATTGGTCAGGTTGAGTCTTTGGTTGTCTGCAAGGTGCATGTTGACGTAAACAATGTCGCGCAATACTGAGAATAAGTGTTCTTGGATACCCTTGATGATTTCACCATCGACAAAGGCATGTTCTGGAGGGTTGCTCAGTTCAAGCTTGATCCCGCGCTCACGGCGCACGACCTCAACATCAAACGATTGATATTTATCGAGCAGCTCTTTGGAGTTGTCGGTGTGGCTACCCGAGTTGAGTACCGCTAACGTACAGTTACGATAAAGCTGGTACAGATCACTAGATGCGGTTTTCTTAAGACGCTCAACTTCAAGTTGAGAGAGTAAATCCATGCTACCGGCAGGGCTGATATGAGTGATCATAGTGCCTCCTTGTTGAAAAGAACTAGGGGACGTTGGAAGTGGCCCTTTAGTTCGAGATGAGAAGCTAACGTTGAAAGTGTTTGGTTAAAGGCGAGAGAATTAACCAGACGAAACGATTACGACAGCGTTGCTCTTTTAAATACAGCGTTGCTTGCCAAGAATGCTTGTTAAGCGAATGTTAATCATTAGCTTAGCAAACATTGAGGGATATGGTATGTGATAAGTATTTGAAAAAATGAAATAAATTAAATCTAGGGCTGTCTTAGTCCCAAACAAGTTGGTTGTTACCGCGCTGTTTGGCTTTGTTTAGTGTTTTATTGAGTCGCTCTAATACTTCTTCAGGTGTGTCTGACTCTTTAAACGGAGTACTTGCCGCGCACAAGGTAATTGTGATCTGTTGGTCACGAAATTTAAAAGGTAAGCGGCTGACTTGATTCTGGATGCTTTGAGTCACTTGATGGCAATATTCATCGCTTTGCTCGGGAAGTAGCAAGATGAACTCTTCACCAGAAAAGCGAGCGACAGTATCGGTAGTACCAATTTCTTTGGTGATCGCTCTTGCGATGATCTTGAGTGCTTTGTCACCAGCGGTATAGCCAAAGCTATCGTTAATTGCTTTGAAGTTATCGATATCTAGCAGCACGACTCTTAGTGAGTGTTGTGCGCGAATCCAGCGACGATATTCTAACTCTAAACGATCGGTGAAGGCGGTACGGTTGTAGATCTTAGTCAGAGGGTCAAGCAGCATACGCTGAGCCTGATCTTCTAGACGCTTGCGGTAATCTTGGGTGACTTCATAGAGCGAATCTAATTGGTTTTTTCCGTAGCTCATTCTTTCTATTAGAGCTTGTTCTTTCTGTTCAGCGTGATTCAGTCTTTCTGAAAGAGAGGCAATTTCACTGAGCAGCGGGTTTATCGAAAGTTTTAAGTTATCAATATCCGTTGCTTTATCAACAGAGCTTTGGCTCTTAGTAACAAGTTCATTTAACTCAGAATTAAGACCTTGGCGATGTTCAAAATAGCTTTGGCTCTGGTCGGAGTTTTGATCTGCTGTTTTGATACTAGAAGCGAGCGAGGAATTGAGTTGTTCTATAAATTGTTCAGACTGCTTACGCTCTAGGCTCGTGCCATCAATCACCAGTTTGAGGATCTGAAGTGCTAGCTCAAGTAGGTTTTGTGTTGAAACACCAAGTAGTAGCTTCGCTCGAATATCGGTCAGTAGATCCCCCGATTCACCCTCGAAGTCGAGTTCAGTGATCAGGTGTTGTAATTCGTTTGATAGTTCGGAAAGGAGTTCTTGTTCAGTTGATTGATCTACGTCGGCAAAATGAGTGCGTGAGTTGTTTGCCATAATCTTAATGGCACGCTCATAAATACTGAGAAGCTTCATCGCATGGTCGACTTTTTGACTGCCATGACACTCGGAGAAGCTAAGTAAGTTTCTTAGATCGCGCTTTAGCTGTGCCGGAAGGCCAGTTATACGCTGCAGCGTTTCCCCACTGTGCTTAATACTATCATCCAGATATCCGTTCTGTTTATCCATAGCCAACGTTTTTTGCTTGAGCATCCTTTCTAATACTGCCAACTTGGGGATCATTGAGCTAATGTCTTTTTGCTTTTCGAGCTCTTCCCTAAGGGCAATGAGATTTTCATCTAAATGAGTGTTGCTGCCAACACATGCATCACTTAAAGACGTAACGATACGCTTGAGAACTTTTTGTTCTCGAATAAATTTGAACGAGGTATCTCTTTGCGTCAAGCGGACTTGATCCAACTGATATTTCAGCTGGTGGAGTTGCGCCTGAATGTCTTTTTCAAGAATGCCCATAGATGTATTAATTAGCGCCGCGTAGATCGTACTCGATCGTATAGATGAAATTCCGTGACCTTGATAATAACAAAACTAAAAATAAGGTCACGACCTACGACGTTTAACCGCTCGCAAATCAGTCATCTTTTAGCATTTTTTTGATATTGTCCTCATTCTGGTGTGAGGATTGTATCTTTATTAACCCTTGATTAATCGCATGTTTACAAGCCTCTCTTATGTTACCCGTTGCAAGGCTCGCTGCGGGGGCATTGTCGATGGCTTTAAGGTAAACCCATTGGCTACTGCGTTCTTTGAGGCTGATTTCACGTGCCAGGTTGGTCGACATTAATAGTACATCGAGGAGTTCTTGGTCGTTAATCGCGGTATAAGCGCGTGGCAAGAACGGGTAGTCAGCGATGCCCATGCGGACGGTTCGATTAATGTTTCGCTCTGGTTCGAAGTGATTAATCCAAGATTGAATCTTTCTGAACATAGCCTCAGGCGATGTATCACGGTCAGCATTTGGTTCGATGTAAAGCAAGTTCGCATCCGAGAAGTGGTAGACGCGCGCAGGACCTTCAAGCTTAGATTTAAGGAACTCGCCGAAAGCATCTTCGAGCTCTAAACCTGCTTTATAACCGTTCTGAGTGTACATATTGCGTAGGAACGGTAAATCTATCATCACAAAGCGTAAACGGTCGTTGAGTGGTTCATGAATCAACTCACCAAGTTGCCATTGTTCGAAGTTTTGGCTGGTTTGTTCTAGAGAATTTGATAGCTTCGCGTTCAGCATTCTTAGATTTGGAAGCTTTGAGCGTGAGTGTGTAAATAGGTCGGTACGCAGTGAATCCATTTCCGTGACTAAGGTTTGAATGATGTAGCCTCGGCGTAGCACAAAGAAGAACAAGACAATGCTGAACAAAAATAAGGCGAACGATATTTTCTGGAACTTATGGTGCTCAAGTTTGTATTTCTCTAATTCTTGTTCTTGACCTGCATAGTGGAGCGTTTGCTCGGCAAACTCTTTTTGTTGGCGGAATGCGTCTTCACCAACACGGTTGAGTTTTTGTTGTTCCAAAGAGACAAGGATATTGTATTGTTTGAGATTTGCTAGCGCTTGTTGTGGACGCCCTGCTTGCTCATAACCTAAAGAGAGCAAGTGGTAGGAGTGTTGCGACAGGCGCATGTTTTCTACCTGACGCGAAATCTTGAGCGCACGTGTCGCATGCTTAATTACATCTTCGCTTTCTTGTAGGTGGTATGCCAAACCTGCGGATAAGAGTGCAGCGCGGCCTTCCAATTTAGGAATGTCGGAATACTCCAGCAGTTCAAGAGCTCGTGCTAGGTATTGCTCGGCTAGAGGGTAGTTATAAAGTCGTAAGTAAGTCGCAGATAAACTTAGACGAATGTCAATGACTTGGTAGATGTCTCGGTCTGTACTCTCATGATCAAGGACATTGAAAAAGTGCACGAGGGCAAGGTTATATTTGCCTTGATTGAAGTACACATCACCCATCTTTTTTAGTACTTGCGCTAATATGGGAGAGCTTTCAAAATTATCATAAAAGTCAGCAGCTTGAGACAGGTGCTCTAGAGCTTTATCTAATACTTGACGTTCAAAGAAAAGCTGTGCAAGTAGGCGGTTTACTTTAGCCAAGCGCGAACTCAGGTTACCTTCTACTGATTTCCAGTAGCCGTACAATAACTCAGATAGTGCATGGTTGTACTCTTTATGGGTAAGATAAAACTCGCCGACGGTGATGTGATAATCAATGACGACTTTTTCCGAGTGACGCTGTTCTAGGTAAGTTTTTGCTTCTTGATAGAGTTTTTCTGCTTCCCCTACGTTGTTGTTATAAGAGGAAATGTCGGCTTTCAACATGATTAAGCGATAGGTAATCCCTTCCGTCAGGCGTAAGGCCTTATTAACCGACTCTAAGCTTGTTTCTATTTTTTTTAGCTCTGATTCTGCTTGGGCAGATTTTCTGTCCGTAAGCCAAAGTAACCTAACTTTAAGTATTTCCAGATCTAACTTTAGATACTCAAGCTTATAGGTTTTTGCTAGCTCAGAGGCTTTGTCGATGTGCTGAATCGCAATACGAATGTTGCCTAGATTAAACTCTGCTTTCGCTAAGATCTTATACGCATCGATACTGCTGTTCGGGGTTCTAATCGAAGAGTCGGCCTCTTCACGAGAAATAGCTGACGGGCTCTTTTCGCGTTGATCTGAAAGGATACGTAGCGTTAGGTAGCTGTTGGCCATTCGCTTTGCTTGACTCGGTTCTATCTCAACCAAGTTATTGGCTTCATTGAGGAGCGCCGACGAATAGACCGACGCATTAACCGATGTGCTTAAGCTTAAAATGAATAGACTAACAACGTATAACCAACGCATTTCAATGTCCCTTTAAAGATTTTGTAGGTTCAAATAAGTGTGGGCGGTTCACGCCGATTATTGGCGAGCCATACGCTTATTGTGGCTTGGTCTATCTTGCTCAGTTGAACGGTATGGATTGATATCCAGACCGCCACGACGCGTGTAACGTGCAAATACGGTTAGCTTCGATGGTGCACAGTATTTCATGATGTCAGTGAAGATACGCTCAACACATTGTTCGTGGAATTCGTTATGCTCGCGGAAAGAAACTAAATAGCGTAGCAGAGCTTCACGGTCAATTTGCTTACCGGAATATGCGATCTCTACGCTGCCCCAATCCGGTTGATTGGTGATTAAGCAGTTTGACTTCAATAAGTGACTATGTAGAGTTTCTTCTACTTCTTGCTCGCCAGCAGCCCTTTCAAGCAGTGACGCTTCAAAATCATAGCTCGTGATTTGGATGTCTTGATTGTCGATACAGTCACCTTCCATCGTCACGATAGGTTGGTTGGTGTAATCGGTTACTGAATTTACATTCACAATCACAGATTCGCCTGCACATGCTGACAAATCTTGAGTTAGACGCTCAGTGACTTGATCCCAGTTTTCAAACTGAGTTTGGTTGTAGCTGTTTAGGTACAGCTTGAAAGATTTTGACTCAATCAAATTTTGGCTAGTTGCCGGAATGAACACTTCACCAACAGCCACTTGTGGTAAGCCATTGGTGTTTAGCCACGAAAGCTCGTACATCGTCCAAATATCATGACCGACAAAAGGTAACTCTCCGTTTAGCGCAAGATCATTACGATTGAGGCTACGAGGTACTGGTTGCAATAAACTTGCATCGTATTGGTTAGAGTACTCAGTTTTTTGGCCTAGGGTTAAACCCGCTAGCTCTTTTGCGTCAGAATATTTGCTCATACTTTCGTTTCAAATTCGATTAGAATGGGGTCGATTTTACTGAATCCCCATTACCCTGTCATTAAGTCATCGCTTAATCGGCACGGAAAGGGCTCGGATTCTATTTATTATTTTGTGTTTAGGAGATTTTCATGACTCAACGCGCTCAAGACGCACTACTTTCTTTCAGTCAGCGATACGTTGACGCGTGGCAGCAGCAACACCAAAGCTTACCTCGTAATGAGGAGTTGGTGGACATTGTATCGCCATGCGTAGAAGAAAAGAGTGGTGATGCCGTGTTGTGGAAACACTATCCACGTGAGCAATTCGCAGATTTCACCAATGTTGAAACGGGTATTGAGCTGACTCTGCATGAAGACGTTAAGACTTTCTACGGCGCACAATTTAGTGCGGATATGAACGCGACTTTTGATGGTAACGAACTGACTCTGTTACAGATTTGGAGTGATGAAGATTTCGAATGCCTACAAGAAAACATCTTAGGTCACCTAGTGACTCAGCGTCGTTTGAAGCTAAAACCAACGGTTTTCATTGCTGCGACTGATGCTGAACTGGATGTTATCTCTATCTGTAACCTAACGGGGAACGTGATCCTAGAGCGCTTAGGAACCAAAAATCGTGATGTACTAGCCGAGACATTGGCAGAATTTTTAGAAAAGCTACAACCAGCGGTATAAATAGATGTACGTACTAGAACTTCAATTTGAGTGTTTTGATAACACAACGGTAAGCGCTGTCGATAAGGCGGTTAATGGCTTAATGGATGCTCTTCGTTATAACGGACAAGTGTTAGGTCGTGAGTTTCCAATCGTGATGGGTGACGGTGAATTCTATGTTCGCGTTGTGTGTCCGGAGCAAGATAGCTTACACCCACGTAATCATTCAGACTTCGTCAAAGTCTGTTTCGAGCGCTTATCTGCGGCGAGTTTATTAGCGCCTAAGATGCGTCTGCTTGGCCGAGATCTTAACTCCGAAGAAGTAGCCGAAGATGAAACGCCGAGCTGGCAAGTGTTGTACACGACGTTCGTGCATACCTGTTCACCGCTGCGCAGTGGCGACAGCTTGTTGCCTATTCCACTATATCGTAACCCGCCGACATTTAATGGCGATCATAAAGCCGTACTGAAATGGCAGACCGAATGGCAAGCCTGTGATGAAGTGCAAATGGGTGGTGGTTGCCGTGCTGAACATGCAACGCTAACCGAGATCAGTGATACTAAGAGTGTGCTGTTTAAACGTGGTTGGGGTCTAAGAGGGCGCATTGAATTTCTGACTAAGATTCCAACTTACTACTACTTATATCGTGTCGGTGGGATCAGCCTGAAAGATGAAAAAGAGCGAAAATGCCCACAATGTGGTGGTGAATGGCTGCTTGATGCACCAATCCACGATATTTTCTATTTCAAGTGTGATGATTGCCGTCTGGTATCCAACATTTCTTGGGATCACCTCAAGTAATCGACTTCGTTTGATTCACCCTGAGAAGCTTTACTTTCTAGCAAACTTTCATCATTAAAAAAGGGGCTGACATTGAGTCAGCCCCTTTCGGTATCTATAAGTGTCTATTTAAGCTGATTACCAACCTTTAACTACGCCACCTTGGAAGATGTCAGAAGCTGCGTTGTACACTTCTTCAGTTTGATATGCTTTAACGAAGTTTTGTACGTTTTCTGCATTTAGGTTGTCTTCACGAGAAACGATTAGGTTCACGTATGGAGAATCTTTGTCTTCAACGAATACGCCGTCTTTTTGTGGAGTCAGGTTGATAGAGCTCGCGTAAGTAGTGTTGATGATAGATAACGTCACATCATCAAGAGAACGTGGCAGTTGAGCTGCGTCTAGTTCAACAATCGTTAGGTTCTTAGGGTTACCAACGATGTCACGAACGGTAGCTAGAAGACCTGCACCTTCACGAAGTTCAAGTAAACCTTGCTGCTCAAGAAGCAGTAGAGAACGACCTAGGTTTGTTGGATCGTTTGGTACAGCGATACGAGCACCATCTTGGATTTCGTCTACCGATTTAACTTCTTTAGAGTAACCTGCAATAGGGTAAACAAAAGTGTTACCTGCAACCGTTAGCTTGTAACCACGGTCAGCAACTTGCTGATCTAGGTACGGCGTGTGTTGGAATGCATTGATGTCGATAGAACCATCATCTAGCGCTGCGTTAGGTGTTACATAATCCGTAAAAGTGACCAGTTCAACATCCAGGCCGTATTGCTCTTTCGCGACTTTAGCTGCTACTTCAGCAACTTGTGCTTCTGCACCTGCCATTACGCCAACTTTGATCTTAGAAGTATCGACTTCTTTATCACCACAACCTGCTAGTACTAGCGCTGAAGCTGCTGCTGCAATAGTAAGTAAACCTTTAAGGTTAAATTTCATAATAATCTCCTTTTAATAAATCTATTTAATTTGGTTTATACGACTTTGATTTTGGTCTGTAAGTCGTTATCTGTGGTCAACGCGGCGAACTAATGAATCACCGATTGATTGAATAATTTGTACCAGCACAATCAACATGACGACTGTCACAGCCATAATGGTCACATCGTAGCGGTGAAATCCGTAACGAATCGCGACATCACCTAGGCCACCACCACCCACAGTTCCGGCCATTGCCGAGTAACTCACAAGAGTCACTAGCGTAATCGTCACTGAGTTGATGATAGTCGGCAGTGCTTCAGGAAGCAGAACCTTATTGATGATTTGTGTTGGTGTTGCGCCCATTGACTGAGCTGCTTCCACTAGACCTGTTGGTACTTCAAGTAGTGCACTCTCGATAAGTCGAGCCACGAATGGGATAGCACCAATCGTCAGCGGAACAATCGCTGCAGTTGTACCGATGAAGGTACCAATCAGCATCTTAGTGAGAGGGATGATCGCTACCATCAGTACTAAGAAAGGCACAGAACGGCCCACGTTCACAACCGCACCAAGAATTTTGTTTAGCTTGGTGTTCTCTAACAGGCCACCTTTTTTAGTCGTGTGTAGAATAACGCCTAATGGAATACCGACAGCGAAACCAACGATGCCAGCAACAGCAACCATGTAAAGTGTCTCGCCTGTTGCTTCCAATAGAAGGTTGCCGTTAAGGCTGATCCAGTCAGCAATCTCGTTGAAACTAAAGGACATAACCAAGCACCTCTACTTTTACATTGTTGTCGCGTAGGAATTGGATAGCAGCATTATCATCGGCTTCGTTACCGAACAGCTCAGCGACCATCATGCCGAACTTCACGCCGCCGGCGTAATCGAGGTCAGAGCTTAAGATGCTGACATCGATATTGAATTTACGCGCAATTTGCGTCATCAGTGGAGCATCAACCGTTGCACCAGTAAACTCAAGACGTACTAATGGGTAGCTACTGTTAACGCGAGTCTCTTGCAAACGCGCTTGATAATCTTCAGGGATAGATAGGTCTAGCGTTGAGCGAATAAACTGATGTGCTAGCTCTGTCTTAGGGTGTGCGAAGATGTCGCCAACTGTGCCTTTCTCTACTAGCTCGCCACCGCCAATGATCGCGACTTCGTGACAAATGCTCTTAACTACGTCCATCTCGTGCGTAATAAGTAGGATCGTGATGTGTAGCTTGCGGTTGATTTCACGTAGCAGCTCAAGAATAGATTGAGTCGTTGCTGGATCCAGAGCACTGGTCGCTTCATCACACAGTAGTACTTTCGGGTCTGAAGCTAGCGCACGAGCAATCGCGACACGCTGCTTTTGACCACCACTTAAGTTCGCAGGGTAGGTATCACGCTTATCCGATAGGCCGACAAGCTCAAGTAGTTCACTCACTTTCGCTTCAATCGCAGCTTTATCTTTACCTGCAAGCTCTAAAGGTAGTGCTACATTGTTAAATACAGTACGAGAAGACAGCAGATTGAAGTGTTGGAATATCATGCCGATGTTACGGCGTGCTTCGCTAAGTTCTGATTTGCTGAGTTTTGTCAGGTCGATACCGTCAACAATCACTTCACCTGACGTTGGAGCTTCCAACATGTTTACACAACGGATAAGGGTACTTTTGCCTGCACCTGAAGAGCCGATGACTCCAAAGATTTGACCTTGAGGAATGTGGAGGTTGATATCAATTAAGGCATTGATTTCTTTAGTGCCTTGATAAAAAACCTTATTGACTTGATTCACTTTAATCATAGAGAAACCCGTGCAGGTAGAACAGAATAATATATTGATGACTCACTCGATTTACAGATGATGCTATGGTGTTCTATGATCTAAGTCAATAGATATTTTTACGTCTAGACGGCTAAACGCGAGTTGAGAAGTTAAACTAGAAACAAATCGTTAACGAACGCAAAACTAAATAGATAGTGATGAAGCAAATAAAGCGTGTAATAATTAATGATTAATAGAGAGTTGATAGAGAACTGAATTTTGTCTAAACCTGCTGTTTTTTTAGATCGTGATGGTGTGATTAACGTTGATCACGGCTACGTACATGATGAACATGACTTTGAATACATCGATGGTGTGTTTGAAGCGGCGAAAGCGTTTAAAGATATGGGTTATTTATTGGTGTTAGTGACCAACCAATCTGGTATTGCTCGCGGCATGTTTAGTGAAGACCGTTTTCTTTCTCTAACGCAGTGGATGGATTGGAACTTTGTTGATAACGGCGTTGAGCTAGATGGTATTTATTACTGCCCGCACCACGCTGAGCACGGTGTTGGTGACTACAAACAAGATTGTGAATGTCGTAAACCAAAGCCAGGCATGTTCATTTCTGCGCGTGACTTTCTGAAGATTGATATGGCTAACTCGGTCATGATCGGCGATAAAGCTGAAGACATGATGGCTGCAGAAGCGGCGGGTGTTGGCACTAAAGTACTGGTAAGAACCGGTAAGCCAATCACTGAAAAAGGTGAAGCGCTTGCAAGTGTCGTGCTTGACAGTATTAAAGATGTACCAGCATTCTTAAAAGGTTAAGACACTAAGTCTCTTTCACTTAGATATAAGTGTTATTCACTATATAAAGATGAGGAACGCAGTATGAAAGCATTGTTGATAGCATCTCTATGTACGGTAGCGTTATTCGGATGCTCTAAATCAGCAGCTCCTGAGACTGAGAGCGCAGTATCGGACGATCAATTCGTGATTTATCAATGTGAGTCTGACGCTTCATTTAAGGTCGCTTACCTTGGTGATGAAAAAGCGGTATTACGTTTACCCGAGAATGAATATCGCCTCACTCAAATAGCGGCAGGCTCAGGAACGAAGTACATCTTAGATGATGGAACCTCTGAACTGATCAATAGCGTAACTTTACGAACTAAAGGTGACAATGCACGTCTAGAACTTGGTCGTGTTATCTATAAAAACTGCCGAAAGTAGGTCATAGTGAACGACTAGGATTTACAAACAGTTAAGTGAGGGAGTTCGCCCTCACTTTTTCTTTCTCTTCCCTTTAACGTCAGACTTTTTATGAGCAAAAAACTCACTATTCTCGATATTGCTAAGCTGTCCGGTGTTGGTAAGTCTACCGTATCTCGCGTTCTGACCAATGATCCCAAAGTAAAACCTGAAACCCGTGAAAGGGTGGAAAGAGTAATTCAAGAATCTGGGTACACGCCTTCGAAGTCTGCGCAGTCGATGCGTGGTGGCAGTCAAAAAGTCATCGGTGTCATCATCTCTCGTCTGGATTCCCCCTCTGAAAACAAAGCGGTAAGTACGATGCTGGCCGAATTGTATCGAGCGGATTACGATGTCGTGATCATGGAAAGTCAGCTTGATAGAGAAAAAGCCAATGAGCATCTGCAGGTTCTCAAGCGTCGCAATGTAGATGGCATCATTGTGTTTGGCTTTACTGACTGTGATATTCCTGCCATTGAAGCTTGGGAACACAAAGCGGTGGTGATTGCTCTGGATACCGAGAACGTGACGTCGATTAACTATGATAACCAACAGGTGATCAATAGTGCGTTAACGCATCTAGCAGAGCAGGAAATCTCTGAGGTTGGTTTCATTGGCGTTGATCCTAGCGACAAATCAACCGGTGAACTGCGTCTTAAGGCCTATCTAGATTGGTGTGAAAGCGCTGGAGTGATTGCCAACTATCGTACTGGTCAACTTCATCATGAAAGTGCTTATCAGCTGGTGGATGAGGTGCTCGCTCCTACGACTCAAGCGATTGTTTGTGCCAGTGACACATTGGCTCTTGGCGTAATCAAACGTCTGCAAGAGCTGCAACGTGAAGATGTAGTGGTGACCGGTGTTGGTGGCAATGATCTTCTCTCTTTCTTGTTCCCGCGAGTATTTAGCATTGATCCTGGGTATCAATCTGCGGGTAAGTTGGCCGCTAATTTATTGATCTCTCAGCTTTTAGGCAATGCAGAGATCTCTCATCACACTCAATCACCTATTCTATAATCCAGTCAATCAAGCGAAATTGAACTGCTTAGATTAAAATTAGAGTGTGATCTCTTTCAATTAATGGGACTGTTCCCATTTTAATTTATCATTCATGTGGGCATTATAATAACCGTAATTGGGAATGTTCCCATAAATCTAAATCCGAGTGGTTATAGCTGCATGGTTTAGATGAGTAATTGAATGAAACCAGGGTGGGGTAGTATGAGTAAGATAGCGAAGCAAGACGTTGCGCGTCTTATCGAGTTAGTCGGTGGCGAAGAGAATATTGCGAGTGTCAGCCATTGTCTGACTCGACTGCGTTTTGTATTGAATGATACAGAAAAAGCGAACAAAGCAGAATTAGAGAAGCTTAAGCTGGTAAAAGGTTGCTTTACTAACGCAGGTCAATTCCAAGTGGTTATTGGCACCGAGGTTGATGAGGTGTACGCACTTTTGATTGAGCAAACTGGCAAAGATGCATCATCAAAAGATGAGGCGAAGTTGGCTGCTCGCCAGAACATGAACTTCCTTGAGCGTGGTATCTCCCATTTAGCCGAAATTTTCGTACCACTGCTGCCTGCCATTATTACTGGTGGTTTGATTCTTGGTTTCCGTAATGTGATTGGCGACATTCGCATGTTCGACGGCAAAACCTTGGTTGAGATCAGCCAATTTTGGGCAACCGTTCACTCTTTCTTATGGTTGATTGGCGAAGCGATTTTCTTCTTCCTACCGGTTGGTGTGTGTTGGGCGACGGTTAAGAAACTCGGCGGAACCCCTATTTTGGGTATCACGCTCGGTGTGACCTTGGTTTCCCCACAATTGATGAACGCTTACATGATAGGTAAGTCGGTGCCTGAAGTGTGGGACTTTGGCTTGTTCGTGATTGAGAAGGTCGGTTATCAAGCTCAGGTGATCCCTGCGATGTTAGCGGGTGTGGCTCTGGCCTTCATTGAGACCAACCTTAAACGCATTGTACCTTCTTATCTGTACCTAGTTGTCGTGCCATTTGTCTCGATCATCTTGTCTGTGATTCTGGCTCACGCTTTCATTGGCCCATTCGGTCGTATGTTAGGTGATGGTGTGGCATTCGCGGCTAAAGTGGCAATGACTGGTGACTTCGCCATTCTTGGGTCTGTAGTCTTTGGCTTCTTATACGCACCTTTGGTTATCACGGGTATTCACCACACAACCAACGCTGTGGACTTACAACTAATGCAAGACTTAGGTGGCACACCAATCTGGCCTTTGATTGCGCTATCAAACATTGCACAAGCTTCAGCGGTTGTCGGCATCATTATTTTGAGTAAGCGCGAAGGCGAACGAGACATCTCGGTACCTGCGGCAATCTCTGCGTACTTAGGTGTGACGGAACCAGCGATGTACGGCATCAACCTTAAATACAAATTCCCAATGCTGAGCGCAATGATCGGCAGTGCCGCAGCGGCTGCAATCTGTGGCAGCGCAGGTGTGATGGCGAATGGTATCGGTGTTGGTGGCTTGCCGGGCATCTTATCGATTCAACCTCAATATTGGTCGATTTACCTAGTCGCGATGCTAGTGGCGATAGTATTGCCTATCACGCTAACCCTGTTCTTCTACAAGCGAGCCCAATCCAAGGGTGAGTTAGAAACCGCCAACGCGTAATACATTTAATAAGCGATGAGTCCAATGTGAGTTATCGCTTTTTCTCTTAGTCATAACGGCTATTCGACCATGATTTGCATGGTGATTTTTATTTTATATTTTCTGGTAAGTGAGTGTTAGAGATGGCGATGACTGAACATGATGAAAGCTGGTGGAAAACCGCGACCATCTATCAAATCTACCCAAAGAGCTTCTGCGACAGTGGCAGTAAGGGTACTGGCGATATCAAAGGGATCATTTCGAAACTGGATTACCTCAAACATTTGAGTGTCGATGCGATTTGGCTAACCCCAGTTTACGCGTCACCCATGATCGACAATGGTTACGATATCTCAGACTACTACGCGATTAACCCTCAATTCGGCACTATGGAAGACTTCGACTTATTATTGTCTGAAGCGCACCAACGTGGCATTCGCATCGTGATGGATATTGTGGTCAACCATACTTCAACAGAGCATGCATGGTTTCAGTCTGCATTGGGTGACAAAAACAGCCCATACCGCGATTACTACATCTGGAAAGACCCTGTGAACGGCCAAGCACCAACCAACTGGCAGTCTAAATTCGGTGGTAATGCATGGGAAATGGATAAGGCCACTGGGCAATACTTCCTGCATTTATTTGCGAAAGAACAGGCCGACCTTAACTGGGAGAATCCGGTTGTACGTGAAGAAGTAAAAGATGTCATCAGCTTCTGGGCTGAGAAGGGCGTCGATGGTTTTCGCTTGGACGTAATCAACCTGATTTCAAAGCAGCAAGACTTCCCAAATGATGATATCGGTGATGGTCGCCGTTTCTATACCGATGGCCCACGAGTGCACGAATACCTGAAAGAGATCAGCGAAGCGGTATTCCAAAAATACGGTAGCGTAACCGTAGGTGAGATGTCTTCAACCACGTTGGAACATTGTCAGCAATACTCAAACGTTGATAACAGCGAGCTATCAATGGTGTTTAACTTCCATCACCTTAAGGTTGATTACACTAATGGTGAAAAGTGGACCAATGCGCCGTTTGATTTCTTACAGCTCAAGTCGATCTTCAATCATTGGCAAACTGGCTTAAACGGAAAAGGGTGGGGCGCACTATTCTGGTGTAACCATGACCAACCACGAGTGGTGAGCCGCTTAGGTAACGATCAACAATATCGCGCTGAATCAGCCAAGATGCTTGCCGCCTCGGTTCACATGATGCAAGGCACACCTTATATCTATCAAGGTGAAGAGATTGGCATGACCAACCCGGGTTACACCGAGATCAGCCAGTATCGTGATGTAGAGAGCACCAACATGTACGGCATCATGGTGAACCGTGATGGTGTGGCGCATCAAGATATGATGGCGATCTTAGCGCAGAAATCTCGTGATAACTCTCGTACTCCAATGCAGTGGAACAGTGAGCCCTACGCCGGATTCTCACAAGCTCAACCATGGCTTGATGTGGCGAATAACTACACTGAAATCAACGCCGAGCAAGCGTTGGAAGATAAAGACTCTGTATTTTACTTCTACAAGGCTTTGATTGAGTTACGTAAACAGCTACCGGTGATTACGGATGGCAGCTATCAAGATCTATTGCCTGAGCATTCATCTTTATTTGCGTATGTTCGTGAGAGTGAAGGGCAAACTCTACTGTGCATTAACAACTATTATGGTAAAGAGGCTGAATGCGTTTTACCTGAACGTTTTGAGATGGCGAAGGCTAAGAGCTTGTTGTCTAATTATCAAGTGAGCGAGAGTTTAGTGGCATCTCATCATCAAGTTTTGCGACCTTACGAGACTCGTATTCTCTTGATTGAAGATTAGCCTCGTTACTATTTCAATAAACCTAATTCTATTCCCCTTAAGAATTAGGCCTCTACAAAGGCTTTGGAGTGCTTCCCAAAGCCTTTTTGTTTTACTGATGTATGGATTAATCGTGCCTCGAGTTTGCTTGCGAAAAACTTGCGTATCGAGTGCCAGTAACGACAGAGCAGGTAATGAACGCTAAGACGCGTAATTCACCGAGTAGCGAGTTGGTTTGTGGTTCATTGCCAATACGATGTTCAATACTGCGGTGCCTAATACAGATACGGTAATCACCCAAGGTGATACAAAGAAGAAGGATGCAAACAGAATACAAGCATCAATGCACATCTGAGTTTTTCCTACTGATATACCGTAGCGGTCTTGGATAAACAAACACAGTACGTTGAAGCCACCCAAGCTTGAGCGATGACGGAATAGGATTAGCATACCTAAGCCCATTAGTAAGCCACCAGCAACAGCACAGTAGATTTCGTTATGAACTTCTAGTGAGATAACTAGGTATAAATGATCGGCAAAAACAGACACTAAAGCGCCAGCAATTGCACTGCTAATGGCAAAGCTACGACCAAATCGTTTCCAAGCTAATAAATAGAATGGACAGTTGGCAACAAAGTACAAAATACCAAAGGTTACAGGTAAGAATTGACTCAAAAGCAGAGCCAAGCCAGTAGTACCACCGGTAAGCAGATTTGCTGACTGTAAAAAGAAGACGCCTAACGCCACTAAAAACGTGCCAGTAAGAATGGCTACCCAATCTTCTTTACGTGAGTGTTTTTCCATCGTTTTTATAATTACCTAACCAATAAAGGCGTGCATAGTAGAGAAAAACCTTAGCTTTCGGTAGCTTGAGGTGCAAAATTAAGGTAAACCTATGTAATCTGCGTTTTACAGGGTGTAAAGCGTAAAATTGACAGTAAGCGTCATCTTTGGTTGGATAAGCTCAATAACCATGATGAATCTTATTTGTGATTATGAAAAAACTGCATGATAAAATTGCAATTAGCTCTTTATGACCTAGATCAAATTATGTAGAATGCGTCACATCAAAACGGTGACGGAAACGTTTGCTTTCGGTCGTTGTGTGGTTTTTTTGAAACTTTCAGTACAATCTGAGTCAGGAGATACAGATGCTTAAGCGTGACATGAACATTGCTGATTACGATGCGGACCTATTCGCAGCTATCCAAGAAGAAACTCTTCGTCAGGAAGAGCACATCGAACTTATCGCTTCAGAAAACTACACAAGCCCACGTGTAATGGAAGCTCAAGGTTCTCAACTTACAAACAAATACGCTGAAGGCTACCCTGGTAAGCGTTACTACGGTGGTTGTGAGTTCGTAGATAAAGTTGAAACTCTAGCAATCGAACGTGCATGTGAACTGTTTGGCGCTCAATACGCGAACGTACAACCTCACTCAGGTTCTCAAGCAAACAACGCTGTATACATGGCACTACTGAATGCTGGCGATACTGTTCTAGGCATGAGCCTAGCGCACGGTGGTCACCTAACTCACGGTTCTCCGGTAAACTTCTCTGGTAAGCTTTACAACATTATCCCTTACGGTATCGATGAAGCAGGTCAAATCGATTACGAAGAGATGGAAGCGCTAGCTATCGAGCACAAACCTAAGATGATCATCGGTGGTTTCTCTGCTTACTCTCAAGTTTGTGACTGGGCGCGCATGCGTGAAATCGCTGACAAAGTAGGTGCTTATTTCTTCGTAGATATGGCGCACGTTGCTGGCCTTATCGCTGCAGGTGTTTACCCTAACCCAGTTCCACACGCTCACGTTGTTACAACAACAACGCACAAAACGCTTGCTGGTCCTCGTGGTGGTCTTATCCTTTCTAACGAAGGCGAAGATCTTTACAAGAAGCTGAACTCAGCAGTATTCCCAGGCGGTCAAGGTGGCCCTCTAATGCACGTTATCGCTGGTAAAGCAGTAGCGTTCAAAGAAGCTCTAGAACCAGAGTTCAAAGAATACCAAGCTCGCGTAGTGGCTAACGCAAAAGCAATGGTTGCTGAATTCTTAGCACGCGGTTACAACATCGTTTCAGGTTCTACAGAGAACCACCTGTTCCTAGTTGATCTAATCGACAAAGACATCACAGGTAAAGAAGCAGATGCAGCACTAGGTTCAGCTAACATCACAGTTAACAAGAACTCAGTACCAAACGATCCACGTAGCCCGTTCGTTACTTCTGGTATCCGTATCGGTTCTCCTTCTATCACTCGTCGCGGTTTCTCAGAAGCAGACGCGAAAGAGCTAGCAGGTTGGATGTGTGACATCCTAGATAACATGGGTGATGAGTCTGTTATCGAAGCAACTAAAGCGAAAGTGTTAGAAATCTGTAAGCGTCTACCTGTTTACGCTTAATTTTTCTGCGTAGTAATTTGAACTTCGTTGTCGAGCATGCTCACTTACATCCGTAAGCTCCGCGTGCTCTCCTAGAATTTCAAACGACTACTTTGAAATTGATTTAAAGGTCCCTTTTGGGGCCTTTTTTGTATCTGTAGGTATGAGATTTAGGTTATCTGAGAATACAGAAAGGCAGGTACTAAAAAGGGTTAATGCTTTCACATCAACCCTTTATTGCTTTCTTGTTGTGTCGCTTCTACTTTTTAATGCTAAGTAGGGTGCCTGACTTACACTTGAAAGAGTAGTAGTGACGGCTTTCGTTGAATTTACCTAAGCCTTCGCCATCACAATAGTCGATGTTGATATCGCGCATAATTTCTAGTGTATCTTCACTGTTTAAGGCAAATTTAGAGCCGTCAGAGCAGACGATACGTACTCTTTCATCATGGCTTACAGAGTAGATATCGACTTCAGTATTACACAGCTCAAAAGAGGCTTCACGGAAGTTGTCTTGTTGAGTATTTGAAGCACAACCTGCGGTAAATACGGCTGCGATAACGGCTAAAAGTCCGAGTCTTTTCATTGTTAGTCCTTCGATATCATCGAATTTGGTGATGAGTTTTATATGCTGTTTGGAGTAGCCTATACAACAACACGCTTTGATTCAAGGCGCGTTCGCTGACTCTAGGATATAAAAGTATAGGCGCAACCAGATAATTTCTAATAAGTTTATTCGTCTTTAGCCTATTATGTACCCGACCAAAAATAAAAAAACCAACACGGAGGTTGGTCTTTAAAATTAAGTTTGTTCTTAATTACTACCGAAACTGTTTGGCTTCAGGAAGAAACTCAAAACCGGCAGACGCAAGTTTTGCAGTCAATGCCGCTTTGTCGATTTCATAGAAGTTGACTACTCGATCCAAGTCACCGCCGAAATCGTCACGCAGTTTCATGTTGACGATGCTCATCAACATCACAGGATCCATCTTTTCAAAGTTAGCGAGGTTCATATTAGTCCTCGAAATCTGAGATCAGTAGATTCGCTGCGGCAAATGCAGCACGATCTCTTGCTTCTTTAGGAAGAGATTCATCTGCAGCAAGGTCGTTCAATGTTTTTACCGCGCAGGTGATCGCTTTAGGGATATAGCCTTGGTCGCCACTGCCAATTTGAGAATACAGTTCACGCACCAAATCACAACAATCGTATACTTTCATTTTTATACCTAACCAAATGATAACTGATCTCAATATACACATAGAGATAAGCAAAAACAAAGTGGATCTGACTAAGTTCCGAGTTAGTTTGTTCTTGCTCAATATCTCATTCTGTTGATGCTCAATGTATCACTTTGCTAACTTGTTACTTAGCGTGATATTTACTGATTCGCCTGATAATTACCGCTTAACTAGAGATCTGCTGTTCAAGCTGATAAGTGACCTCATCAGCTAAGTTGAGCTGCTTTGCTAACTCTTTGAGGTAAGCCTTCTCCATAAAGTTCTGCTCATCCGCTACAATCAAAGAGGCTAAGTAGATCTCACTCGCTTGTTGAGGTGACGTTGCTAATTGAGCAATTTCACTTGGATCGAGTGGTTTATGCAGCTCTTCAGAGACCAATTTAGTCAGTTGATAATCGGCGCCCATATTTTCGACCGCTTGCTCGATCTTTGCCATCTCCTCTTCATCGACATGACCATCGGCTTTGGACGCAGCAATCATCGATCTTAGAATCAGCACACTATGGTTTGAGTCGTTCTCATCAAATTGAGCTTGTTCGGAATTCGGTGCTTGGCCTTGTTTAGACTGATAGTCGTTATAGACCTTGTAAGCGAGTGCGCCAAGTGCCGCTGCGCCACCAATACCAGCGGCTTTCTTACCCATTTTCTTGGTTTTCTTAGAGCCCATTAACGCACCTAAGAGTCCGCCGCCAACTGCGCCTGCGCCGAAGGCTCCGAGCGTGCTTTTGTTGATATTCTTACCACTGCCGCCTTGAGTTAGGCCACTTAAACTTGAAGAGCCTTGGGAAAACTTCTGAGTACCTTGTTTAACGAGATCTGACTTAAGTGCTTGGTTAAGTAAGCTTTTGATATCCATTGATACCTCCAATGTAATCGTGTCTAAAGAGTTGATGAACCCAATATACGGATTTAAAGATGAACAGGGGATTAACTTACGTTATTTACTCTGGTGATAAATAGAAGGGAGTTTGAAGAGAAACGACAGGCACAAAAAAGGCCACCTAATGGTAGCCTTTCAATGTTTATCTAGCGAGTAATCGGATTACTAAGCTAGTTGAGCTGTAAGGTGCTCGATAACCGTGTCCATAGCGATTGCTTCTTTATCACCAGTACGACGGTTTTTGTATTCGAAGTTACCTTCGTCCATGCTGCGATCACCGATAACGATAGTGTGAGGGATACCCACTAGCTCGATATCTTTAAACATAACACCTGGGCGCTCTTTACGGTCATCAAATAGTACTTCGATTCCCATAGCCGTTAATTCAGCGTATAGCTTCTCAGCGGCTTCTTTAACGCGCTCAGATTTGTGCATGTTCATTGGTACGATAGCAACTTGGAATGGTGCTAGTGCGTCTGGCCAAGTGATACCGAATTTATCGTGGTTTTGCTCGATAGCAGATGCAACAACACGTGAAACACCGATACCGTAACAACCCATTTCTAGGATTACGCTCTTACCATCAGGACCAAGCACGTTACAGTTCATTGCTTTAGAGTAAGTATTACCTAGTTGGAAGATGTGACCAACTTCTATACCGCGCTTAAGTTGGATGGTACCTTGACCACATGGGCTAAGGTCGCCTTCAACTACGTTACGTAGGTCTTCAACTTGAGCAAGCTCAACGTCACGACCCCAGTTAATACCGAAGTAGTGCTTACCGTCTACGTTTGCACCAGCACCGAAGTCGCTCATTACAGCAACAGAGCGGTCAACGATGAATGGTAGCTCTAGACCAACAGGGCCAAGTGAACCAGGACCTGCACCAACAAGTGCACGGATTTCTTCTTCAGAAGCCATCTCTAGTGGAGAAGCAATCTGTGGAAGGTTCTCTGCTTTCACTTCGTTAAGCTCGTGGTCGCCACGGATGATTAGCGCGATGATATCAGCGTCTACTTCATCAGAAGCTTTAACGAATAGAGTCTTAACTGTCTTCTCGATTGCTAGGCCGTGTTGCTCTACAAGTTCTGCGATTGTTTTTGCGTTTGGCGTATCAACCAGTTCCATCTCTTGAGTTGGCGCTGCCGCTTCAGTCGTTGGAGCAAGTGCTTCTGCTTTCTCGATGTTCGCTGCGTAATCAGATTCTGAAGAGAATGCGATTAGGTCTTCGCCGCTTTCAGCAAGAACGTGGAACTCTTGAGATCCGCTGCCGCCGATTGCGCCAGAGTCTGCTAATACTGGACGGTACTCAAGGCCCATGCGGTCGAATGCTTTACAGTAAGCATCATGCATTGCTTGGTAAGACTTTTCTAAGCCTTCTTTATCGATATCAAAGCTGTACGCATCCATCATCGAGAATTCACGTGCACGCATTACGCCAAAACGAGGGCGGCGTTCATCACGGAATTTAGTCTGGATTTGGTACAGGTTTAGAGGAAGCTGTTTGTAAGAGCTGATCTCGTTACGTACTAGGCTCGTCACAACTTCTTCAGCTGTTGGGCTAAGAACAAACGGACGAGAATGACGGTCTGTGAAACGAAGTAGCTCAGGACCCATCTTTTCAGAACGGCCAGTCTCTTCCCAAAGCTCAAACGGTTGAACTACGGGCATCAAGATTTCAACGGCACCTGCATTATCGATCTCTTGGCGAACGATATTTTCGACTTTACGCAGTACACGTAGACCAGTAGGTAGCCAAGTATATAAACCTGAAGCTAGCTTACGGATCATACCTGCACGTAGCATCAGCTGGTGGCTGATAACTTCTGCGTCGTTTGGAGTCTCTTTCAGAGTAGAAAGAAGGTAGTTACTGGTACGCATTCTATGGTATCCGTTTCATCATTGATAAAAGAAAACTTGCTGTGGTTAATGACAACAGCAAATCTGATATAGCCGCATATAATATCAGCCTATTTGGGATCTCAAAAGCGTTCAATGTCAGTTACATTGATGAAAAGCGTTTCAACCACGAATTTCACGTTAAGATCGAACAAATTTACCGCATATTCCTTGTTGTCAGGCTTACCTTTCTTATAGGCAGGGCGAGGATCTTGGCCTAATACTTCTTTGATCACCTGAATGATATGGCGTGCTTGTGGGTGGCTTGCGAGCTTACTTTGCGCTTGTTGCGAGAAGTTAACGTCGAGCACTGCTGGTTCATCGGCGGCAAACCCCCCTAGTGCATCGGGAATTGAATCCGAGTAGGGGATATAAGGTTTGATGTCGATGATCGGTGTGCCGTCAACGAGATCAACACTGCCCAAGTCCAACCAAGTTTGTCCCTTTTCTTGAGATACCCCTTTGAGTTCAACTGCAGACATGCCTATTCCATTCGGTCTGAATGTGGCACGAGACGCGAATACACCAATACGTTCGTTCCCGCCAAGGCGAGGTGGCCTCACGGTTGGTTTCCATCCTGCTTCAAGGTTCTTATCGAACAAAAACAACAACCACACATGGCTAAATTGTTCAATATTACGAACAGACTCAAGGCAGTTCGCTGCTTCAACTAGCCTGACTCTTGAGGTAGAAGTGGGTACTAACCTAGGCTGTCTTGGCACAGCGAACTTCTCTTTATAAGGAGACTCAATAAAGCCAACAGGTTCAATGGTGTACATAGCAAGGTGTTCTCTGGTTTCAGTTAAGACGGAAAAATATCATAAAATCACTTGTTTTTCTTTTGATAATAATTATCATTTGATATGTTATAACGTATCAAATTAGCCATTTAAGGGAAATACAATGAAACCGAATATCCACCCTGATTACCGCCCCGTGGTTTTTCATGACACCAGTGTCGATGAGTACTTCTTAATCGGATCTACATTGAAAACAGATCGCACTATCGAATGGGAAGACGGAAATACTTATCCTTACTTCACGATTGAGGTGTCGTCAAAGTCGCATCCTTTCTATACGGGTAAACAGCGAGTGCTACATAAAGAGGGACGCGTTGCGAACTTCACTCGTCGTTTTGGTCAATTAGGTAAGGGAGCGAAATAGAATGAAAGTTGTGAAATCACTGAAAAGTGCGAAAAGCCGTCACCCAGATTGCCAAATAGTAAAGCGTAGAGGCCGTCTCTATGTCATCTGTAAATCCAACCCGAGATTCAAAGCGGTTCAAAAATAGTCAGTCAATTTGATGTGACATGAGTGTAAAAACGAGGGGAAAGTCAAACTTCATTCATTTGTCTGTTTTTCTTTTCCTTCGAGAGGAACTTTGTAGGAGAGTATGTGCTCACTTAGCGTACGTTGTTTCTTATTTGTCACTTTATCAATGGCTTACAAGCGCAAGCATAAACCGAATGAATGCATCCATACCAATTATAAACCTAACTTTCATACTTTAATTGGAGTTATTTGCTAATTTTTTGTTTTTATTAAGTTAAAAAGAATGGTTTGTTACACACTTTGTAACATTTGCGATTTCTAATTGACCCTTTTGTCGAGTAATCTGCGCGGGCAATTTAAACATCTTTGTCACAATTGCACAGGAATCACTACAAGGAGGGAACTGATGAGTTCATCAGCTTCAATAAAAAACAATTCGCCTAAAAAACCTATTTTTACTCGCTTTTTAGATGGCGTTGAATATTTGGGGAACCTATTACCCCACCCAATCACTCTTTTCGCAATCTTCTGCTTAGCAATCCTCGTTACTTCAGGTATTGCTGGTTACTTCGAAGTGTCTGTTATGGACCCTCGACCAGAAGGTGCTAAAGGTCGTGCTGCTGACGGCATGATCCACGTTGTAAGTCTGCTTAACGCAGAAGGTCTACAACTTATTGTGACTAACTTAGTTAAGAACTTTGTTGGTTTTGCTCCACTAGGTACTGTACTTGTTGCTATGCTTGGTGTAGCGATTGCTGAACACTCAGGTCTACTATCTGCTGCAATGCGTGGCATGGTAATGGGTGCTTCTAAGCGCATGGTTACAGTAACGGTTGTGTTTGCAGGTATTATCTCTAACACAGCATCAGAGCTTGGCTATGTGGTACTTATTCCACTAGCAGCAATGCTTTTCCATTCTTTAGGTCGTCACCCTCTTGCTGGTCTTGCTGCGGCATTCGCTGGTGTGTCAGGTGGTTACTCTGCAAACCTACTTATCGGTACGGTTGACCCACTGCTTTCTGGTATTACAGAAACAGCGGCACAGATGATTGACCCGTCTTACACGGTTGGTCCTGAGTCAAACTGGTACTTCATGTTTGTTTCTACTTTCTTCATCGCGATTACAGGTGCATTTGTAACTGAGAAGATTGTTGAACCTAAGTTGGGTAAATACAACGACGAAGAAGCTTCTGAAGATTTATCAAATGATTCGATGGGCAGACTGACGGATGTTGAGAAGAAAGGTCTAAAACTAGCAGGTATTGCTGTATTGGCTGTTTCTGCACTTCTAGCGTGGACTATCGTTCCAGCTGACGGTGTTCTACGTTCAGCGTCTGGTACGGTTTCGGGTTCTCCATTCTTGAAGAGTATTGTTGCGTTTATCTTTGTATTCTTCGCTATTCCTGGTTTTGTTTACGGTAAAGTTACCGGTTCAATGAAGAACGATCGTGACGTGATCAACGCGATGGCAACGTCTATGTCTTCAATGGGCATGTACATTGTTCTTGTATTCTTTGCTGCACAGTTTGTTGCTTTCTTTAAGTGGACTAACTTTGGTCAAGTAATCGCTGTTGGTGGCGCTAGCTTCTTACAAGATATCGGTCTTACTGGCCCAATGTTGTTCTTTGCATTTATCCTAATGTGTGGCTTCATTAACCTAATGATCGGTTCAGCTTCTGCTCAGTGGGCAGTAACAGCACCTATCTTTGTACCTATGCTAATGCTTGTTGGTTACGCACCAGAAACGATTCAAGCTGCTTACCGTATCGGTGATTCAACGACGAACATCATTACACCAATGATGAGCTACTTCGGTCTTATTCTTGCTGTAGCGACGCGTTACATGAAGAACCTTGGTATCGGTACTCTGATTGCTACAATGCTTCCATACTCAATCTGCTTTATGTTCGGTTGGAGCATCTTGTTCTACCTATGGGTGTTCGTATTTGGTCTTCCAGTAGGCCCAGGTGCAGCAACGTTCTACACGCCGTAGTAACGTTAGTACAAGTCATATTGTTAGATTTTAAAGCCTGCCTCGTGCAGGTTTTTTTTGATCGAAATTATGGTGTACCAATCACGGAAAGTGATCTGAAAGAGTGTAGAAAATTGGGATGATTTAAAAAGAAGAGATGGTGGCAAGATGGATCATCAATACTCCGTTAAAGTAACACTTAGTATCAAGTGTTAAGTAACAAGAACGGAGTATGTCGACAAACATATCTACAGGTTCACGGTTATGGCTATGAACGAATATCAATGTTTCTTAATGATTATCGCTTTGCTAGCAGGCGATCAAGGTGATTCGCGAACTCACGACGATCGGTCTGTGAGAGGGCGCTTGGTCCACCCGTTTGGATGCCGCTTGAACGCATGGTATCCATAAAGTCACGAATGTTCAGGCGCGCTTTGATGGTTTCTTTGGTGTAGAGCTCGCCACGAGAGCTAAGTGCTTGACCACCTTTGGTGATCACTTCATCGGCGAGAGGGATATCGGATGTAATCACGAGATCACCGGGTTCAGTGCGTTTTACGATTTCATCATCTGCAATATCAAATCCGCTTGGGACTTGAATTGAGTGAATGTTATTACGCTTGGGAACGGGAACCAAATGGTTCGCGACAAAGGTACATTCGACCCCTGTGCGCTCAGCTGCGCGTACGATTGTTTCTCGGATAACCTTGGGACAAGCGTCCGCATCAACCCATATTTTCATAGTGTTCTATTTCTCTGTTAGCTTATTGCTCAGTTAACTTATTGTTCCGTTAACTTGGCTTCTAGCGTGGCAACGCGGGTGGTAAGTTCAAGGATTTGCTTTTCCAGTTGGCTAACACGATCGAGTGCTGGCTCTTCTTGTGTCGCGACTTCAACTTTAGGAACGCGATTCGCGCTTTTCCAGCTCTTGATGGTTGTGATTAAAGCGGGCATCGGAACCGATGTACTCATACGAGCTTTAACTAAAGCAACTGTAGGCTCTTTCCCTTGTGCTTGCAGTCCTTCAAGCACTGATTTCAACTCTTCAGACACATCTTTTGTCAGCATGTTGACCTCCATTTTTAGTCTTCAGCCATTTTACTCGCTCTGGTGAGTGATAGCGAATCATAAAACCGCCCATAGCTTGTGAGAGATCTCTTACAAAGGTTGTGAGATAACACGAATACATCGCTAGAGAGATTGAGGTGCATATGATTAAGTGGTTGATTTTTTGTTGTTTTATATAATTAACAACTTTTATGAATTCAAAGTGTGATGCAAATCTATTGTCCCAAATCGTAAATCGCGTAAATTAAACCTTGTCGGAAGGATTCTGACACGGAACAGGAAAGCACCAAGGATTTGGTTATCTTCAGGATGAAGATTTGGTTACTTAGGATTGAGTAGTCAAGCATGGAGCGTAAGGACATTGTAGGGATACAGTCAGTTAACAGGAAGTTAGCTGCAACGGAATGACAATGGACACCTTTAGGATTTAAAGGGTTGGATTAGCATCAGGACGATGTAAAGGACACCGCTCACGGAACAAGTGATGTGCGCTAACTAGGATTGTTAGCTTTCAGGATGATTGGACACCGCTAGGACGGCGAAGTAAAGGAAAGAGCTGAAGGATTACAGCCACTATTATGGATGATGCATGGAGCATTTATTAGTAGCCGGACTGCTGCGAGTAAGACCCTAGCCCTGACACTTCGGTGTCGGGGCTTTTCTTTATCTGAGGCTTTTCTTCTCTCTAGGGGGCTCTTTAATTCAGGAGCTTTTATCTAAGATCGCGACATCTGCTTTTCTGCTAATGGTCAACACAAGGAGTGTTTTATGACGATAGCAACCTCAAGAACGCTGTTGGTACCTTATACCGAACAGCTACAACACGACTTTATCAAGTTGAATTGCTGCCCCGTTAATCGTTCTGAAATGAATGGGCCGCACTCTATTGCCTCTGCGAAGTTCTTATTTCAAGAGATACTGCAAGACAACGTCGGCTTCTGCCGCGCTATCATCCACAACCAAACCCGTGAATATCTTGGGCATGTCTTTATTTCATCAGAAGAGGGTAGGCATGAGCTTGGCTTTATTTTGGATAAAGAGTATTGGAATCGCGGCTTTGCTAGTGAGGTGCTAAAACCATTTTTAAGTTTGGTGTGTTTTGAAGAGCGCCTAACGAATGTTGTTGCGACTGTGAATGTCGGCCACAACCCATCGATTAAGTTATTAGAAAAACTAGGGTTTGAATTTAAGGAAACCAAACAAGATTCGTTTGGCCCTTATCATGAATATAGCTATAACGCGCACTGCGACGTTACATTCTATGAGGCTGTAGCTCAAACCGCATAGAGCGGAAGCCGACCATGGTCAGTTTTCCTTGGTATAGGTCATCACCTAATGCCGAAAATTCAAAATGGTACACAGTATGCCAGCGCCAAATGGTCGTGAGTTCATGGCGCATCTTAAGTTTATGACCGTTGAAGGCAACGCTTAATAGCTGCAAGTCGAGCTCTTTACACTTTCTCGCAATGGCAGCTTTCGCAAGCTCGGATTGCCTGCGCTGCTGCCAAAACAGAAAGCAAAAGAAGCACAGCATCAAAATAGCCACTAAGTTATCTATCATTTAGTCCATACTTCCTTTTATCTTTCTATTCCAATTGTGTTTTGAGCTCGTTGTTACGAGCTACTGAGCTGTTCTGTCTAGTTTTTATTGCGACTTAGCCGCTTGTTGTAACTCAATCAATGCGTTTGCGAGTTCTGGTGATGGGTTCGAATTCAACAACGGCAAAAATACCATTCTTAGTGTCGGAATCATCACTAAATCTGCAAATAACTGATTGAACAGGTTTTGGTTGCCTGTTTGTGCGAGGCGCAACAAGAATTGCTCGGCAATCGCTGGATCTTGTAGCGCATGCCAGCTGCGACCCGCTAAACCAATCAACACTTCTTGGTGGCTCAAGCGTGGACTCGCGAGAACTTGGTTAATGATGTTATTCGCGATCCCTTGTTCTGCACCGGAAAGGGCACGAACCAAAGCTGACAGTAAGAACAGATCCGGCTCTTGACTGTTAATCTCATTGTTTGCCATCTCTTGTAAGCGTTGCGCGAGTTTGTCATTGATTTGCGTGTGCTCAAGCGCCCCTAGTGTTGCGTATAGCGGCTCTGATGGCAGTTTATTCAATGCCTTGCGAATAGCGACACCGTTTTGCTGACTGCCTAAGCGAGCACACATATCGGTGATGCCTTGAAGACCAACGGTTTTCCAGTTGTCCCAACCTAGGTCGCCAGTGAAGTAGTGTTGAGCGTGTTCGTAATATTGGCTCGTCGCTAGGTCTAACCCTGCTCTTACTTGGCTATGAAATACGGCCATTTTGTCTTCTGAAGGCTTGAAGGTATAAGGGTTGTTTGACAGCTTTTGCTGTTGCTCTTCGCTGATGTCACCGTTCAAACGCGTGCCCATCGCTTCGATAACAAACTTAAGAAAATTACCCACATCCCCTTGATGCAGTAAGCCTCTTTCATCGAGTTTGAATTTTAGGAACCAGATCCAAGGTTGCTTGTGTTCGTTCCAGTAGCTAATCGCTAAGTGAGCTTGTTTTTGAAGTGGAAACGGGTATGGCTGTTTCCCCTGCTCAACGTCAGAGAATAGGGTATTGTCGATCTTCTGGATACGACGACCTAGGTCGTAGATATCGTATTGGCAACCGCTATTCTTTAGCAACTGAGTGAGCGTGTGAATCGTTTCCATAGTAATAAAGCTCCTAACTTTCTTTCCTAAATAGATGGTACTCTATGCCCCAATTTCAAGGTCACTAGATAAATAACTTGGTGAAAAATGACAGCAGCCACAAAGTTACCTCTTTTACTTCAACAATTAGAACAACAAATGCGCCAATGTTCGCTATGGAGTGATGTTTCGCCTTCGGATGAAGCTTTGGCGAGCGTTGAGCCTTTTGCGATTGACTCGCTACAGCCAGAAGAGTGGTTGCAGTGGATCTTTATCGTAAAGATCAACGCAATGATGGATGCCCAAATGAGCCTACCGAAAGGCTTTGCGATTCATCCTTATTTTGGTGAAGTGTGGAAAAATGAGGCAGACAAAGCTGAGCTGCTAGTGACGATTCAGAGCATTGATGAGGTATGCGCGTAATGTTAGAGATCATTTATCAAGATGAGTATTTTGTCGCGGTGAATAAGCCTGCGGGTATGCTAGTGCATCGCTCATGGTTGGATAAACACGAGACTCAGTTTGTGATGCAGACTCTGCGCGACCAAATTGGTCAGCACGTATTTCCTCTGCATCGCTTAGACCGTCCAACGTCTGGCGTATTGGTGTTTGCTCTGTCGAGTGAAGTTGCCTCTGAGGTGATGCCGATGTTCGCCAACCACGAGATGCAAAAAACCTATCATGCGATTGTGCGTGGTTGGATAGAAGAGGGCGATACGCTCGATTATGCGCTTAAGGTTGAGCTGGATAAGATCGCCGATAAGTTCGCGAAAGAAGATAAAGAACCACAAGAAGCCGTCACTGTTTACGAGCCGTTAGCTAAAGTTGAAGTGCCGTATTCAACAGGCCGTTTTCCTACCAGTCGTTATTGCTTAGTTGAGATGATGCCAAAGACAGGACGTAAACATCAGCTGCGTCGTCACATGGCTCATCTAAGACACCCAATCGTGGGCGATACTTCACATGGTGATGGTAAGCATAACCGACTGTTCCGTGATGATTTAGACTCACACCGTCTGTTGCTGCATGCTTCTGAATTGCGCTTCATTCATCCTTTCACTAAAGAAGAATTGGTGATGAAGGCGAACTTAGATGAAACGTGGTTAAGGTTGTTTGAAACTTTTGAGTGGGATGCCAACTTAATCGATGCTCAAACTTGCTTGTCGAAGTAAGTCACGCGTGTTTAAGCAATCGCGAGTCTAAGTGAATAGAGAAAATAGAATAAAAACAAAGGGCTGATAGTGATATCAGCCCTTTTTGATGTCTGTGCGACCTTAACGGCATAACTAATGTAGGTTAGTTAATCGTTAATCGCTAACAGTTAATCGCGGGATCATTTAAGTTTTTCTAGATCGGCTTCGATCTCTGCGATCTTGCTTGATACCACTTTTTCTAGATGGCGTAAGTCAGTAAGGATCTTCTGCTTCACATCCACCTCAGCCGTTGGCGTCGGTTTGGTGATTTTGTTGAGTTCATCAATCACAAGAGTGAGGTTGCGGTTAATCTCGGTCACTTCTTTGTATTGATTATTGCCGCCGCTAACAAGCACACTTTTTACTTGTCGTGGGTACTTAAACTTAACGCTTTTCGCGAACAGTTCACCTTTCTGCTTACGAAAGTAAATCTTCAGGATATCTTTGTGCGCTTCTTGGCGAAGGGAGTAACGTTCAATCTGTTTAGGTTCGTGGATACCTAAGCCAGTGAGGTTTGGATACATAAGCGACCTCTAGGTTATGAATGTAATACTTTTATGTAATTGACTTGATCAATGTAGCAGCCTAACGACGAGCTAGATAGTTGATATCTGTGAATTGATTGTAAGTTGTGGGCAAGATCGCTCTCTATCT
The DNA here is from genome assembly GCF_041439035.1 of Vibrio sp. 1F263. Classification (NCBI taxonomy): domain Bacteria; kingdom Pseudomonadati; phylum Pseudomonadota; class Gammaproteobacteria; order Vibrionales; family Vibrionaceae; genus Vibrio; species Vibrio sp. 1F263. The sequence goes on from NZ_JBGONI010000018.1 coordinate 38,507, forward strand.
TTGCCCACACTTATTTGGCTATTAAAGCAGCTCCTAGAGCTAAACTTGTTTCCTCGTCACAACTTATTTCTAGCTCTAAATTAGCTTTCTAAGGTGCGAGTTCTGAAACGTGCTCGGTTAATCTTTCTCTTAAGGCTTGTTCTTGCTCTTCAGACAACCTTCCTCCCGCGTCACTGGTCAGTATAAACAAATCTTCTGCACGTTCGCCGATGGTGGTAATTTTAGCGCCGTGCAAATTGATGTCTAACTCAGCAAAGGTTGCGCCGACTTGAGCCAACAAACCCGGTGTGTCAAGAGCTCTCAATTCCATCAAGGTGCGCTTCTTGCTCTTAGTTGGTAGGAACTCAACCCGAGTTTTCACCTTGAAATGCTGCAAGTTTCGAGGCGTGCGACGTGTCTTAATCTTAGTTGGACGGCCATCAGCTAGAACATGAGTTAGATGTTTCGCAACGGCTTTGTGTCTTGCTTCATCAATCGCTTCACCATGCTGATCAAGAACGATAAAGGTATCCAAAACGTGACCATCTTTACTGACCATGACCTGTGCGTCGTGAACGTTAAAGTTACGTCTGTCGAGCTCGGCAACAACGGTTGCGAAAAGTGCCGCTTGGTCTTTACAGTATACGAATACCTCTGTACCACCTCGTGTTGCTTTTTTGCTGATAAGTACTAAAGGTTGGCTCGGATCTTCTAAGCGAAGTAGGTGCTCACAGTGCCAAGCAATTTGAGTGTGTGTATGACGCAAAAAATAGTCAGCTTTAAAACGCTGCCACAACACTTCAATTTCACGAGCGGAGAAACCTTCTTTACGCAGCAGTGCAGATGCCATTTGTTGATTGTGACGAATACGGTCTCTGACATCGACTGGGTTTTCCAAGCCGCGACGCAGTGCTCGCTGCGTAGAATGGAATAGCTCTGCGAGTAGGGTACGTTTCCAGCTGTTCCAGAGCTCTGGGTTGGTTGCACAGATATCAGCGACAGTTAAGCAAACCAGCAGCTCAAGTGACTCTTCATCGCGAACTTTTTTGGCGAATTCGGTAATCACATCCGGATCGTAGATATCACGGCGCTGAGCGGTCACTGACATTAACAGGTGGTTTTGTACTAGCCACGCAACTTGTTTGGCTTCAGGCTTCGATAGTCCATGCTCAATACAGAAAGAGTAAGCTTCAACAGCACCGATCTCGGAGTGGTCTCCACCACGGCCTTTTCCGATGTCGTGGAAGATTGCGGCTAGGATCAGGAGTTCTTTTTTCTGAACTCGAGGGTACACTTCACAACAAATTGGGTGTTTGTCGTGGTTCTCTACTTGGCTAAAGCGGTTAATGTGCTTGAGCAGGCGAATACTGTGTTCATCCACGGTGTAAACGTGGAACAGATCAAACTGCATTTGGCCGACAATTTGGCTCCATTGCGGTAAGTACGCCGATAGCACGCCCAGTTTATGCATCAAGCTAAAAGCTTTGTGCAGTGCGTTGGGGTGGCGAACTAAATCCATGAACTTGTCACGAGCTTCAGGAATGGTATGCAAGAAGCGGTTCAATCGGCGACGCGCCGTTCGCAGTTGTCGTAATGTTGGGGGGCTTACCCCTTCGATCGTCGAGTCATTCGCGATATGGATAAACATATCGAGAATCGTTTCTGGTCGTGCTTGGAATAGGGCTGGCTTACGCGCTTCGATTAATGAACCTCGACGTTGGAAGTCATTGTCGAGAATCTCGGCTTCTTGTGTTTGACCACCGTTAATGATTGCTTGGTCAAACAGCTTAAGCAGCATTTTGTTGAGCTCTGCTACACGACGAAGTGTTCGGTAGAACTCCTTCATCATCATTTCTACGCCGCGATTGCCCTCACCAGTGTAACCAAGGTGTTCGGCTACTTGAGCCTGATGCGCAAAGGTAAGACGATTGTCGTAGCGGCGCAGTTCAATATGCAATGCAAAGCGAACGCGCCATAAGAAGTCTTGGCACTCCACGAGTTCACGATATTCAGCATCGGTAAGAAAGCCATACTTGCTCATTTCTAACAAAGAAGTCGCACCGAAGTGGCGACGTGCTACCCAACTTAGGGTGTGGATGTCTCTGAGTCCGCCCGGAGTTGATTTGATATCCGGCTCTAGATTGTAAGTTGTGTCGTGATAACGAGCGTGACGCTCTCTCTGTTCTTGAATCTTCGCCTTGTAGAAGGTCTCACTTGGCCAAAATGAATCGGAATGAATCTTTAGCTTTAACTCTTGAAAGGTGTCTTCGCTTCCGCATAGTAAACGTGACTCTTGCAAGTTGGTCGCAACGGTTAAATCATCGATGCCGATCTCAAGACACTCGGCAATGGTACGCACTGCGTGGCCGACTTCTAGCTTCAAATCCCACAATAGGGTGATGAATTGACTGACTTTCTCACCTAGTGCTGGTGGCAGAGTTTTTTGCGAGACGATGAGAATATCAATGTCGGATAAAGGGTGTAGTTCACCACGGCCATAGCCGCCTACTGCGACCAGTGCGATATGTGGCAGTTTGCTAAATCCGAAATGTTCCCATAAACGATTGAGAAGCAAATCCATGTATTCGGAGCGCAGCAGAACCAAATCGGTAACTGGATGATGATTTAGAAATTCGCTCTTTTGATACTGCGTGAAGATTTCGAGCTGATTTTTTAATTCGCAGATTTCAAGTTGTTCGTCATTGAACGTAATAGGGCATTGATAAGGCATAGTCTGCTATCCGTGCAAGCAAATGAGAATAGTAAACAATTTAACAGAAGCTGATGCAAAATCGAAATTGAGCGGATAAAAAAATATCCTCGGCAATGCGAGGATATTTTCAAAAGTCTGAGGTGTTCAGTTTGTTGAACTAAGCGTTCTTCATAATACGTGGAATCGTATCATCGCTGCGTAGTGTTAGTACTTCACAACCTGTATCAGTCACAACTAATGTGTGTTCCCACTGAGCCGAGTTCTTGCTGTCAGCTGTGTATACTGTCCAGCTATCTTCGTCATCTAGACGGCAACCAAATTTACCAGCATTGATCATTGGCTCGATTGTGAAACACATGCCTGCTTTTAGCACTGTGCGATCGCTGTTTTTGTAGTGAACGACTTGTGGATCTTCGTGGAACTCAGAACCAATGCCGTGACCACAGTAATCTTTTACAATAGAGAACTTAGCGCGTGGGTTATTCTTGTTGTTTGTCTTGATGTACTTCTCGATAGCAGTACCAACTTGGCCAAGTTGAACGCCTGGTTTAACCTGACGCATGCCTTCATAAAGTGCTTCTTGAGCAACCATGCATAGACGTTTGTTTGCTGGTGAAACTTCACCCACAAGGAACATTTTAGATGTGTCACCATGGTAACCCTGCGGACGAGTGCTTAGGTCTGCATTTTCGTCATCAGGAACAATCACAGTGATGTCAACGTTTAGAATATCGCCATCTTTCAATACTGCAGGTTTGAATTGACCTGTGCTACCAGTCTCATCTTGTGATGCTGGAATACCATGACACACGATGTGGTTGATAGACGTACAGATAGACTTAGGGAAACCGTGGTAATCAAGTGGTGCTGAGTATGCGCCTCTCTCTAGAGCGTACTCGTGACAGATTTGGTTAAGCTCTTCTGTCGTTGTACCCACTTGGATGTGAGGTTCAATCATCTCTAAAATTTCAGAAGCCAGCTTGCCGGCGACGCGCATTTTTTCAATTTCTTCAGCAGTTTTAATTTTTACAGCCATTGCATATCTCTTAATTTGGTAGCACCTAAGTGTGCATATTGGGGCTATTCTATCAGTGCAGCATTTTAGCGCAACATTCCCATATCCATACAATGCTGGTGGATACTGCTTAACTTAAGCCGATATTGCGCTGTAAGACGATGCTGAATCGATTTGATTAGGCCGCGATTTATCGGTGAAATCCGCTAATAGGCTATAGTATAGCAGTCGCCATTTTTGGATTTTTTTCTAGCCATAGATAGACAAAATATGGTATAAAGCGCGCCGGACATCAGGACTGTTTTCTCCAATTGGCGAAACAAGCTTTGTGTCCACTAACTTATTTCTTTAAATCACACACATTCCGACACATGTTCCGGGGTGCCTCAACAACACAGATAACGGCTGAAAAGTGGTTAGTTGTTAGGGGTCGGATTCATGGGGGATGTGGAGGCCTAACCCCATAGAGGATTTTAAAATGGCAACTGTATCAATGCGCGATATGCTTAAAGCTGGTGTTCACTTCGGTCACCAAACTCGTTACTGGAACCCAAAAATGAAGCCATTCATCTTTGGTGCTCGTAACAAAGTACATATCATCAACCTAGAAAAAACTGTACCAATGTTCAACGACGCTCTAGCTGAAATCGCTAAAGTTGGCGAGAAGAAAGGTAAAGTTCTTTTTGTTGGTACTAAGCGCGCTGCATCTGAAGCTGTTAAAGAAGCTGCTATCAACAGCAACCAGTTCTACGTTAACAACCGCTGGTTAGGCGGTATGCTAACGAACTACAAAACTGTTCGTCAGTCTATCAAGCGTCTGAAAGAACTTGAAGCGCAAGCTCAAGACGGTACTTTCGACAAGCTTACTAAGAAAGAAGCTCTAATGCGCACTCGTGAAATGGAGAAGCTAGAGAAGTCTCTTGGTGGTATCAAGAACATGGGCGGCCTTCCAGACGCTCTATTCGTTATCGATGCTGATCACGAACACATCGCAGTTAAAGAAGCAAACAACCTAGGTATCCCAGTTTACGCTGTAGTTGATACTAACTCTAACCCAGACGGTGTTGACTTCGTTATCCCTGGTAACGATGATGCAATCCGTGCAGTACAGCTTTACCTAAACGCTGCTGCAGACGCGGTTAAAGAAGGTCGTAACAAAGATGTTGCTGCTGTAGCTGCTGAAAAAGACGGTTTTGTAGAAGCTGAATAATAGCGGCTCTGAGCCATATTTAGTTCATATTAAGCGGTCATAATCGATGGCTTAAGAACTGAATACAGTCAATATCAGGGGCCAATTAATTAGGCCCCTGTTTTTTATCTTTTTTAGAATTTACTGAGGAATAGAGAATGGCAACTGTAACTGCAGCTCTAGTTAAAGAACTTCGTGAACGCACAGCTGCGGGCATGATGGAATGTAAAAAAGCGCTTGTTGCTGCTGAAGGCGACATCGAGCTAGCAATTGAAAACATGCGTAAATCTGGCGCAGCGAAAGCAGCTAAAAAAGCTGGTAACGTTGCTGCTGAAGGCGCAATCATCATTAAAGAAGAAGCTGGCGTTGCTGCTCTTCTTGAAGTGAACTGCCAAACTGATTTCGTAGCTAAAGATGCAGGTTTCCTTGCATTCGCTAACGAAGTTGCTGAAGTTGCTCTAGCTGAACGTCTAGACATCGTTGCACTTCAAGCTAAGTTTGAAGACGCACGTATCGCTCTAGTAACTAAGATCGGTGAGAACATCAGCATCCGTCGTGTTGAGCTTGTTGAAGGTGTTGCACTAGCTTCTTACCGTCACGGCGAGAAAATCGGTGTTGTTGTTGCTGGTGAAGGCGAAGCTGAAACGCTTAAGCACATCGCTATGCACGTTGCTGCTTCTAAGCCTGAGTACGTTAACCCATCTGACGTACCTGCTGACGTAGTAGAAAAAGAAAAAGCTGTTCAAGTTGAAATCGCTATGAACGAAGGCAAACCACAAGAGATCGCTGAGAAAATGGTTATCGGCCGTATGAAGAAATTCACGGGCGAAGTATCTCTTACTGGTCAAGCTTTCATCATGGAACCTAAGAAAACTGTTGCTGACATTCTTAAAGAGAAAGGCGCATCAGTTACTACCTTCGTTCGTTTAGAAGTTGGTGAAGGTATCGAGAAAGCAGCTGAAATGAGCTTCGCAGACGAAGTTGCAGCGGTACAAAAAGGTTAATCCTTAGCGTATTGTTTGAAAAGAGACCGTGGCAAATGCTGCGGTCTTTTTATGAATAATGAATTATTTCCGGCTTTTAGCTGTTATGAATGCAAACTGAGCTCTTCAGTTTTTATCCATGACTGTTAATCATCAACTCTTTGGAAGGTAAGCTCCATGACTACGAACCCTAAACCAGCGTATCAACGTATTCTGTTAAAACTTAGCGGTGAAGCGCTACAAGGCGAAGAAGGTTTTGGTATTGACCCAACGATCCTTGATCGTATGGCTCAAGAAGTAAAAGAATTAGTTGAACTAGGCGTTCAAGTTGGTGTTGTTATCGGTGGTGGTAACCTTTTCCGTGGCGCAGGCCTAGCAGAAGCGGGTATGAACCGTGTTGTTGGTGACCATATGGGGATGCTGGCAACGGTAATGAACGGCCTTGCTATGCGTGACGCACTACACCGTGCTTACGTAAACGCACGTGTAATGTCAGCAATTCCTCTTAAAGGTGTATGTGACGACTACAACTGGGCAGATGCAATCAGCCAACTACGTCAAGGTCGTGTTGTGATCTTCTCTGCTGGTACTGGTAACCCATTCTTTACTACAGACTCTGCTGCATGTTTACGCGGTATCGAAATCGAAGCTGACGTAGTTCTAAAAGCAACAAAAGTAGATGGTGTATTTACTGCTGACCCAGTAGCAAACCCAGACGCAGAGTTGTATGATACGTTGTCTTACAACACAATTCTTGAGAAAGAATTGAAAGTAATGGACTTGGCCGCATTTACGCTAGCACGTGACCACAAAATGCCAATCCGTGTATTTAACATGAATAAGCCAGGCGCACTACGTCGCGTGGTTATGGGTGAAACTGAAGGTACATTAATCAGCGACGCTGACTAATTTTTCGGGCTTACTGAAGTATAATGCTTCGGTAAGCTTATCCTTATCACTCCAAATAAAAAGCTTTCTTGAAGAAAGAACATAATCAAGGTGAAATTGTGATTAACGAAATCAAAAAAGACGCTCAAGAGCGCATGGTAAAAAGTGTTGATGCACTAAAAAACAGCCTACAAAAAATCCGTACAGGCCGTGCTCACCCGAGCCTACTTTCTGGTCTTACTGTTGAGTACTACGGTGCACCAACGCCTTTGACTCAAGTAGCTAACGTTATTGCAGAAGACGCACGTACACTAGCAATTACAGTGTTTGATAAAACACTGACGCCTCTTGTTGAAAAAGCAATCATGACTTCTGACCTAGGCTTAAACCCTATGTCTGCAGGTACGGTTATTCGCGTTCCACTTCCACCACTTACGGAAGAGCGTCGTAAAGACCTAGTTAAAATCGTTCGTGGTGAAGCTGAAGGTGGCCGTGTTGCTATTCGTAACATCCGTCGTGACGCGAATGGCGATCTAAAAGCGCTTCTTAAAGACAAAGAAATTTCAGAAGACGAAGATCGTAAAGCACAAGACGAAATTCAAAAGCTAACTGACGCTGCGGTTAAGAACGTAGACGAAGTTCTAGCTGTTAAAGAAAAAGAGTTGATGGAAGTTTAATTTTCCATATTCTTTTCTTTCAGGAAAAACGCTGTACTCACGGTGCAGCGTTTTTTTATGCTATTCTGTTCGACTATTAGAATTTGATTCACTCTTTTATGCATAATTCTCAAGCGTTCACAGACTCTCTTCCTAAACACATTGCTATCATTATGGATGGTAATGGTCGCTGGGCAAAAGCTCAGGGTAAGCCTCGTGTCTTTGGTCATAAAAATGGCGTTCAAGCCGTTCGAAAAACCATATCTTCAGCTGCCAGACTTGGCATTAAAGCCGTAACTCTTTTTGCTTTTAGTAGTGAAAATTGGCGTCGTCCTGAAGAAGAAGTGGGTCTTTTGATGGAACTGTTTATTTCAGTGCTGTCGAGTGAAGTAAAAAAGCTTCATAAAAATAATCTACAACTTCGTGTTATTGGTGATAAAAGTCGTTTTAATGAGCGACTACAAAAGAAAATAGAAGAAGCGGAAGCTTTGACTAGCACCAATACGGGTATGGTTATTAATATTGCGGCTAACTACGGCGGTAAGTGGGATATCCAGCAAGCGATGACTTCGATTGCTCAACAGGTTAAGTCTGGCGATATTAATGTAGAAGACATTGATGAAGCTATGATTACACAGCACCTGACGATGGCAGATATTCCAGAAGTCGATCTACTTATCCGCACCAGTGGCGAGTGCCGCATTAGTAACTTTATGCTTTGGCAATTAGCTTACGCCGAAATGTATTTCACTGAACAATTCTGGCCAGACTTTAATGAAGACAGCTTAGTAGAAGCTGTGACTTGGTTTGTAAATCGCGAGCGTCGTTTTGGATGCACCGGTGAGCAAATTAAAGCTCTGATGGACAGTTAATAAGGATTTTTTTGGTTTGAAACAACGAATTATTACGGCGTTGATTTTAGCTCCCCTAGTTATTCTAGGTATTTTCGAGTTATCACTTCCCACGTTTATTCTTTCACTAGCGGTAATCTCGCTACTGGGTTTTTGGGAGTGGACTCAGTTTGTTGAAAGCAAATCACGTTATTTAGCGTTGATTCCAACAGTTGTGGTAAGTGCTGCAAGTTTTGCTTTTATACCTTTTGATGCATTTAGCCTTAATAACTTATCGGGTGCTCACTACGCCATTCTAACGATTGGTTCAATTTGGTGGGTAATCGCGAGTGGTATGGCAGTGACTTATCCTAAGTCTATGCCAGCATGGAAAGACTCATCAATTCTTCGTCACGCATTTGGCGTGCTGACTTTGCTACCATTCTTCTGGAGTGTGGTTATCTTACGTGCGAACGGTATCGATGTTGATCCTTACCACGGCGCAAAATTGGTAATGTTCGTTTGCTTGATCGTGTGGGCTGCCGACAGTGGTGCTTATTTTTCAGGAAAGAGCTTTGGCAAGCGCAAGATGGCCCCTGCGGTGAGTCCTAATAAAACGATTGAAGGTCTTATTGGTGGTATCATTACAGCAGTGATCGTGGCCTGGATCTTTGCTGACTTGTTTGATATCCAATTCACAAGTCCTCTCCACATGATTGTTATTACTCTTGTGACCGTCGTTATTTCTGTTCTTGGTGATCTTGTTGAAAGCATGTTTAAACGTGTTTCTGGGGTGAAAGACAGCAGTAATCTGATTCCTGGTCATGGTGGTATACTTGATAGAATAGATAGCTTAACGGCTGCGTTCCCTGTCTTTGCTCTGCTTTATTTAGCATTCTAATAAAAAAGGGCAGTGATTCTGCCCTTTATTACATTTCTACGGTCATATGTGATGCGAAATCTAACTATCCTTGGCGCTACCGGCTCAATTGGTGCAAGTACACTAAAAGTCGTTGAACAAAACCCAGAACTCTATTCGGTCGTAGCAATGGCTGCAGGCTCGAATGTTGAAAAGATGCTGGCGTTAGTTGAAAAGTGGCAACCAAGCTATGTTGCTATGGCTTGCCCTGATGCAGCATCTAAGCTGACTGAAGTATTGTCTACGAATTACCCAAACATCAAAGTTCTTTCTGGTTCTGAAGGCATGTGTCAGATCGCTTCTCTAGATGAAGTGGACACGGTAATGGCTGCGATTGTGGGTGCGGCAGGTTTGCTTCCTACGATGTCAGCGGTTAAGGCTGGTAAGCGCATCTTGCTGGCTAACAAAGAAGCGTTGGTGATGTCTGGACAGTTGTTTATCGATGCCGTAGACAAGTACGGCGCTGAACTGCTTCCTGTCGACAGTGAGCATAATGCTATCTTTCAATGCTTGCCTCAAAACGTACAAACTAACCTAGGCCGTTGTGATTTAGAAGAGAACGGTATCAACCATATTCTTTTGACTGGTTCGGGTGGTCCTTTCCGTTATACAGACGTTGCAGAACTAGAGTCGGTAACACCAGAACGAGCGATTGCACACCCAAACTGGTCAATGGGCCCTAAGATCTCTGTCGATTCAGCAACTATGATGAATAAAGGCTTAGAGTACATTGAGGCGAAATGGTTATTTAATGCCTCTCAAGAGCAACTCAAAGTCATTATCCACCCTCAGTCTGTGATTCATTCTATGGTTCAGTACAAGGATGGCTCGGTGCTCGCTCAAATGGGCGAACCCGATATGGCAACGCCAATCGCTTTGACGATGTCTTATCCTGAACGCACAGAAGCGGGTGTTAAGCCTCTGGATTTCACCAAAGTGGGCGAGCTTACCTTCTTAGAGCCCGATTTAACTCGTTACCCATGTTTGAGATTAGCCATTGAGGCGTGCTATTTGGGTCAGCATGCAACAACAGCGATTAATGCGGCAAACGAAATTGCAGTCGATGCTTTCTTGAACAATCAAGTGAAGTTTACCGATATTGCTATCATTAACGAGCATGTTATGAACAAAGTATGTGAACAACATAACTCTGAGGGCTTAGATAGCTTGGAAAGCCTTCTCGAGCTCGATAATATGTCTCGTCAAATAGCCATTCAATTTATAAAAGAGCAGCTAGCATGAGTGGAATTCTGTGGAACTTCGCATCCTTTATTGTAGCGCTTGGTATTCTGGTCGCTGTTCATGAATTTGGACACTTCTGGGTTGCTCGTCGTTGCGGTGTGAAAGTAGAAAAATTCTCGATTGGTTTTGGTAAATCGATCTGGAGTAAAGTTGGCCGCGATGGCACAGAGTACAGCTTGTCTGTCATTCCATTGGGCGGCTACGTTAAGATGCTTGATGGTCGTGTTGATGATCTTTCTGAAGACGAACAGCAATACGCTTTTGATAAGAAACCGTTGTGGAAACGAACAGCAATTGTGGGTGCAGGTCCAGCATTCAACTTTATATTTGCCGTGTTCGCATATTGGCTGGTTTTTTTGATTGGTGTACCAGCGGTTAAGCCTGTGATTGGAGAGGTAACACCTCAATCTATCGTGGCACAAGCCGGAATTGAAAGTGGAATGGAACTTAAATCTATTTCAGGAATCAAAACCGCAGATTGGGAATCAGTAAACTTGGGTTTGATATCACATATTGGTGATGAGTCCATGACTGTAACGGTTTCTTCTCAAGACGACATCGGCTTTGAACAACAGATAACATTGGATATTTCTGACTGGTCGTTCAACCCAGAAACTGAGTCAGCAATGACAACGCTTGGTTTTAGACCGTATTCTCCAGAGATATCGACAGTGCTCGCTCAAGTTATTGATGACGGTGCTGCCTATTCTGCAGGGCTAGAATCTGGCGACAAAATTGTCGAAATTAATGGTCAGCCTATTGAACAGTGGAAGTCGGTTGTTGAATTAATCCGTTCACACCCAATGATGCCCTTGGACCTTGTCGTATTACGAAATGGTGTTGAGCGGTCATTGGTTATGACGCCGAATAGTCGCGAATTTTCTGATGGTTCTACAATCGGCTATGCGGGTATTGCTCCCGAAGTCGCAGAATGGCCAGAAGATTATCGCTTTGAGTTACAATTTGGTGTAATTGAGTCTGTAGGAAAAGCATTTGATAAAACAGGTCAAATCATAGGTTTGACACTGACAATGCTTAAGAAGCTTATCGTTGGTGATGTTGGCTTAAATAACTTGAGTGGCCCAATTTCAATTGCTAAAGGCGCAGGGGCAACCGCCGATTACGGTTTGGTTTACTTCTTAGGTTTTTTAGCTCTGATTAGTGTTAACTTGGGTATTATTAATTTAGTTCCGCTGCCTATGCTTGATGGCGGACATTTGCTCTTTTTCGCTATTGAGGCCGTTACTCGTAAACCTGTACCTGAAAAAGTTCAAGAAATGGGATACAGAGTGGGAGGCGCAATCCTCTTCTCTTTGATGGCTCTGGCAATATTTAATGATTTTACTCGTCTGTGAATGGTTTCTCACAGGCATTGGTAGTAGCAAGGAATAATTAGAATAAGTATGGCGATTAAGCAAATTCTGTTCGCAAGTCTATTGGCCACTAGTGTGGCTGCGAACGGAGCACAAAACTTTGTAGTTCAAGATATCAAGATCGAAGGTTTACAGCGTGTTGCACTTGGTGCAGCTCTACTGAAAATGCCAGTACGTATTGGCGATGAAGTGGATGACGGCGATGTATCTGAGATCATTCGTGCACTGTATGCTTCAGGCAACTTTGAGGACGTTAAAGTCCTTCGCGATGATGATGTTTTAGTTGTTCAAGTCAAAGAACGACCGACCATCGCAAGCATCTCATTCTCAGGTAACAAGGCGATCAAAGAAGAACAACTTCAGCAGAACCTAGATGCATCTGGTGTTCGTGAAGGTGAAGCCCTTGACCGTACTACACTGAGTAACATTGAGAAGGGCCTTGAAGATTTTTACTACAGTGTTGGTAAGTACAACGCGACAGTGAAAGCCGTAGTGACGCCTCTGCCTCGTAACCGTTCTGACCTTAAGTTTGTGTTTACTGAGGGCGTGTCCGCTAAGATTCAGCAAATTAACTTTATCGGTAACGAAGTTTTCTCTGACGCTGATCTACTTAGTCGTTTCAACTTGAACGTTGATGTTGCATGGTGGAATTTCCTTGCGGATGAAAAATACCAGAAGCAAGTACTGGCTGGTGATATCGAAGCGTTGAAATCTTACTACCTTGACCGTGGTTACCTTAAGTTTAAGGTAGATTCGACTCAGGTTGCGATCTCTCCTGATAAGAAAGGTGTTTACATCACGCTAGGCCTAGACGAAGGCGAAGCTTATACCGTTAAAGATGTCTCTTTCCGTGGTGAGCTTATCGGCCGCGAGGCTGACTTCGAAGCGTTAGTGCCATTCGAAGATGGCGATACATATAACGGTTCTTCTGTAACGTCTTTAGAAGAGAGCGTGAAACGAATTCTAGGCGAATCTGGCTATGCGTACCCACAAGTTCGTACTATTCCTGAATTTGACGATGAGACCAAAGAAGTGTCGTTGGTTATCAATGTAGAAGCGGGCAGCCGTATCTACGTTCGTGATATTCGATTCACGGGTAACAACTCAACGAAAGATGAAGTACTGCGTCGTGAAATGCGTCAAATGGAAGGCAGCTGGCTGAACTCCAAGTCGATTGATACAGGTAAGAGCCGCCTTAACCGTTTAGGCTTTTTTGAAACGGTTGATGTGCAAACGGTACGTGTTCCTGGCAGTGAAGACCAAGTGGATCTGGTTTACAACGTTAAGGAAGCGAACTCGGGTAGCGTCAACTTCGGTGTTGGCTACGGTACTGAATCGGGTGTCAGCTTCCAGGTTGGTTTACAGCAAGATAACTTTGCAGGTTCTGGTAACCGTGTTGGCGTAAGCGCCATGATGAACGATTACCAAAAGAATGTGAGCTTAGACTACCGCGACCCATACTGGAACCTTGATGGCGTGAGTATGGGCGGCAAAATCTTCTACAACGAATTTGAAGCCTCTGAAGCGGGTATTGTCGATTATACCAACCAAAGTTATGGTACGAGCTTAACATGGGGTTTCCCTATGGATGAGCTGAACCGTCTCGAGTTTGGTTTTGGTTATACGCACAACAAGATCGGTAACGTTCCTACCTATATTCAAGTTGAACAGTTTGCGAGAAGTATTGACCAATACGGTGATGAGCATATCTTAACCGATGACTTCGATATCAATATCTCTTGGACGCGCAACAACCTTAACCGTGGCTTCTTCCCTACTGAAGGTAACCACCAACGTGCTTTCGCGAAAATGACAGTACCTGGTTCGGATGCTAAATACTTCAAAGCGCAATACGATGTAAAACATTACATTCCGTTGACTAAAAAGCATGAGTTCACACTATTGATGCGTGGTCGATTAGGCTATGGTAACGGTTATGGTCAAACGGATGGTAATGATAACTTGTTCCCATTCTACGAAAACTACTACGCGGGTGGTTTTACAACACTACGTGGTTTTGGTTCTAACTCAGCTGGTCCAAAAGCTGTTTACGGAAATAGCACGGGCAACAACCCGACGTACAATTCTGCAACCGATGATTCGGTTGGTGGTAATGCGGTTGCTTTGGCTAGCGTAGAGTTAATCGTACCAACACCGTTTGCTTCTGATGAAGCGCGCAGTCAGATTCGAACTAGCGTGTTCTTCGATATGGCAAGTGTCTGGGATACCGAATTCGTAGACCGTGGCGCACCGAATAGCGGTCAACAGTACTACTACGATTACTCTGACCCAACAAATTACCGTTCATCTTATGGTGCCGCTCTTCAGTGGATGTCACCGATGGGACCATTGGTTTTCTCTCTAGCGAAACCAATCAAAATCTACGAAGGCGATGACGAAGAATTCTTCACATTCACCATTGGTAGAACTTTCTAATCTTTAAAGGACAATATTTTGAAAAATATGATTAAAGCAGCAGGTTTAGGCCTTGTAGTTCTTAGCTCTTCTTTCTTTGCAACAGCGGCTGAAGCTGCGCAAAAAGTGGGCTATGTAAATACTGCACAAGTATTCCAGGCTCTACCTCAGCGTGAAGTTGTTCTTCAAAAAATGCAGGAAGAGTTCAAAGATAAAGCTGCTGAGCTTCAAAGTATCCAAGCTGAAGCTAAGACTAAGATTGAAAAGCTTAAGCGTGATGGTGAGCTATTAGGGCCTGATGAAGTAGAGAAACTTCGTATTGAAGTCGGCCAACTAGACAGCAAATACAAAATCAAAGCTCAAGCACTAGAAAAAGCAAGCCAACGTCGTGAAGCACAAGAGAAGCAGAAGCTATTCAAAGTAATTCAAGATGCTGTAACTAAAGTTGCAGAGAAAGAAGGCTACGACATGATCGTTGATATTCAAGCTCTGCAGTACGGTAAGCCAGAATACAACATCTCTGAAAAAGTAATTAAATCACTGAAATAAGTTTTATGAAGAATCTGACCTTAGCCGAATTGGCAACGATTACCGGTGGAGAGCTACACGGAGACGGTGCAGTTACCGTTTCAGCAGTCGCTCCTATGGATAAAGCGCAAGAAGGAAATATTACGTTCCTTTCGAACGTGAAGTACAGCAAGCACCTTGGTGACTGTAAAGCATCCGCTATTATGGTTAAAGAGAGCGAGCGTGAACTGTGTAAGACCAACATTATTGTGGTCAGCGACCCTTATGTTGCTTTTGCTAAGGTTGCTCAAGCGCTTGATTCCACGCCAGCGCCAGCTACGGGTATTGCTGATTCTGCTTCAATTTCAGGCGACGCGACCATTGGACAAAATGTGTCTATTGGTGCCAATGCTGTGATTGAAACTGGCGTAGTGCTTGGTGATGACGTCGTTATCGGTGCTGGTTGCTTTATTGGTCAAAATGCAAAAATTGGCGCAGGTACTAAGCTTTGGGCTAACGTAAGTGTTTACCATGAAGTGGTGATTGGCGAAGCATGTTTGATTCAATCTAGTACAGTGATTGGATCCGATGGTTTTGGTTATGCGAATGAGAAAGGCGAGTGGGTTAAGATCCCGCAAGTCGGTTCAGTTCGTGTTGGTAACCGCGTAGAAATCGGCGCGTGTACTACCGTTGACCGTGGCGCATTAGATGACACTATTATTGAAGATAACGTTATCTTAGATAACCAACTTCAGATAGCTCATAATGTTCACATCGGATATGGTTCTGCTATTGCAGGTGGTACTATCATCGCCGGCAGCACAACGATAGGTAAGTACTGTATTATTGGTGGCGGTTGTGTGATTAATGGTCATATAGAAATCGTTGACGGCGTTACAATCACCGGTATGGGGATGGTAATGCGCAGTATCACCGAAAAAGGCATGTACTCTTCAGGTATTCCTTTGCAGCCAAATAAAGATTGGCGTAAAACAGCAACGCGAGTTCATCGTATTGATGAAATGAACAAGCGTTTGAAAACCGTTGAAAAACTTATCGAGAACAGCGCGGAATCATAATTCCAGCATTTCTAATAAAAGGCTCGCGTACAGCGAGTCTTTTTCGTTTATAATCCTTCTCATTAAATAAAGAATATACATAGGAATACGACTTTGACTACTGAACAGACAACGATGAACATTACTGAAATTCAGGAACTATTACCTCATCGCTACCCATTCTTAATGGTTGATCGTGTGACTAGCTTTGAAAAAGAAAAAACACTGACTGCGATTAAGAATGTTTCTGTTAACGAACCTCAGTTCACAGGCCACTTCCCACAACTTCCTGTATTCCCAGGTGTGTTGATCTTAGAAGCAATGGCGCAAGCAACAGGTCTTCTAGCATTTAAATCTTTTGGTGCTCCTTCTGGTAATGAGCTTTACTACTTTGCTAGCGTAGATAAAGCGAAGTTCCGCAAGCCAGTAGTGCCTGGTGACCAATTGGTTATCGAAGTTGAGTTCTTAAAAGAACGTCGTGGCATTGCATCGTTCAACGGTGTAGCGAAAGTTGACGGCGTAGTTGTATGTTCAGCTGAACTTAAATGTGCTCGTAGAGAGTTTTAATATGATTCATGAAACAGCGAAAATTCACCCGGCAGCAGTAATCGAAGGTGATGTAACTATCGGTGCTAACGTGACGGTTGGTCCTTTCACTTACATTGCTGGTAACGTGACAATTGGTGACGACACTGAAGTGATGTCGCATGTTGTGATCAAAGGTCACACGACAATTGGTAAGCAAAACCGAATCTTCCCACACGCAGTGATTGGAGAAGAAAACCAAGATAAGAAATACGGTGGTGAAGACACGACTGTTGTGATCGGTGACCGTAATGTGATTCGTGAAGCAGTTCAGATCCACCGTGGTACAACTCAAGACAAAGCAACCACAGTGATTGGTGACGACAACTTACTTTGTGTAAATGCTCACGTAGCGCATGATGTAATCGTTGGAAACCACACTCACATTGGTAATAACGCTATCCTTGGCGGTCACGTGAAGGTTGGCGATTATGCTGGTGTTATGGCGCTTTCTGCTATTCACCCATTTTGTTCAATTGGTGCTTACGCTTACATTGGCGGCTGTTCTGCGGTTGTTCAAGATGTACTGCCGTACGTGCTTGCACAGGGTAATCATGCCGCTCCATTCGGCCTCAACCTAGTGGGCTTGAAGCGTAACGGATTTGAGAAACCAGAAATTCGAGCATTACAGAAAGCGTACAAAGAGTTATACCGTTCAGGCAAAACACTTGAAGAAGCGAAAGCCGCTTTAGTTGAAATGGCGAAAGAGTTTGCTTCGGTAACTCCTATGTTAGAAATGCTAGAGAGCTCTGAGCGCGGTATTATTCGTTAATACTTGATGTGGTTATGTACCAATCAATATGAGTATGACAATAGTTACCTCGTTAGATTGGTATAACAAAAAGATCGCTACTCGTTAGGCGATCTTTTTTGTTTTAGGCAAGAAGGGAATTAGAAAACTATGGCACAGCAAGAAGCAGCAACCAATAGCTTGGACTTTGTTTCGAATGAACCTCTGCGTGTAGGTATCGTTGTCGGAGAACTCTCTGGTGACACGCTTGGCGAAGGCTTTATTAAAGCGATCAAATCACAATATCCGAATGCTGATTTCGTGGGTATTGGCGGACCAAAAATGAAGGCGCTTGGTTGTGAGTCTCTTTTCGAAATGGAAGAGCTTGCCGTGATGGGGCTTGTAGAAGTGCTTGGTCGTTTACCTCGCTTGCTAAAAGTGAAAGCGGAACTAGTTAAGTATTTTACTCAAAACCCGCCAGATGTGTTTGTTGGTATTGATGCGCCTGACTTCAACCTGAGACTTGAGTTAGATCTTAAGAATACTGGCATCAAAACGGTGCATTACGTGAGTCCTTCTGTATGGGCTTGGCGTCCAAAGCGTATCTTTAAAATCGATAAAGCAACCGACTTAGTATTGGCTTTCCTACCGTTCGAAAAAGCGTTCTACGATAAATATAACGTTGCTTGTGAATTCGTTGGCCACACGTTGGCTGATACCATTCCACTGGACCCGAATAAGAAAGAGGCTCGCGATCTTTTAGGTTTAGATCAAGATAAGCCGTGGTTAGCGGTATTGCCAGGTAGCCGTGGTGGTGAAATGAGTTTGATTGCTCAACCATTTATCGAAACTTGTCAGCGCATTAAGCAAAAGTACCCTGATATCAATTTTGTTGTTGCATTGGTTAATGAACAGCGCAAGAAACAGTTTACAGAAATCTGGCAATCGACGGCACCTGAGTTGGAATTCACACTAGTGGAAGATACTGCGAGAAACGTGATTACCGCTTCCGACTCAGTTCTACTAGCTTCTGGTACCGTTGCACTTGAATGTATGTTGCTTAAGCGTCCGATGGTCGTAGGCTACAAGGTCAACAAGCTCACTGGCTATATCGTGAAGAAATTGTCGATCACAGAATTTGTCTCGTTACCGAATATCCTAGCGGGTGAAGAAATCGTAAAAGAACACATTCTTGAAGAGTGTCACCCAGATTACCTTTTCCCATCGGTCGATAAGATGCTTTCAACTGACAACGCGCCATTGATTGAACGCTTTACTGAAATGCATCACTGGATTCGTAAAGACGCGGATAAACAAGCGGCTAACGCAGTTCTGAAATTGATCGGTCGAGAGTTTGTTGAATCATAAAGTGCTTCTTTCAAAAGCATTTGCTTAAAAGTTACAAAGAGAATTGTCATGGCAGTAAAAGAGAAAAAAGAATTTCCTCCTTTTGAGTATCCTCAAGGCTACCAGTTATTTGCTGGTGTTGATGAAGTGGGGCGTGGGCCGTTAGTTGGTGATGTAGTTACCGCCGCGGTTATCCTCGATCCGAATAACCCAATCGAAGGCTTGAACGATTCAAAAAAACTGTCTGAGAAAAAGCGCCTTGCTCTGCTTCCTGAAATTAAAGAGAAAGCCTTGGCATGGTCTGTGGGGCGTTGTTCCCCACAAGAAATTGATGAGTTGAATATCTTACAAGCAACTATGGTAGCTATGCAGCGTGCTATTGCAGGGCTGAGTGTTCAACCTGATATGGCGCTAATAGATGGAAACCGAGTCCCTGAGCTACCGATGGCCGGTCTGGCTATTGTAAAAGGGGATTTACGGGTGGCTGAAATCAGCGCAGCGTCTATCATCGCTAAAGTGGTTCGTGACCAAGAGATGGAAGAACTTGATAAGCTTCATCCAGAGTTTGGTTTTGCTAAACATAAAGGTTACCCGACAAAAGCGCATTTTGAAGCGATTGAAAAACATGGCGTAACCGAGCATTACCGTAAAAGCTTTAAGCCAGTAAAACGTATTCTTGGCATAGATTAGAGCGAATTGAATAAGCTCTATATAGATTAGAGCTTTACGTAAACTAGAGCTTAGCATCGAATAAAGTTGCTTAGTGACGTTAGAAAAAAATAGAATACACACAGTTGTAATCCTAGGCTCAAACCTAGAACTCAGGAAAAATAATGTCAGATCCAAAATTTGTTCACCTACGCGTACACAGTGACTTTTCGATGGTGGATGGCCTATCCAAGGTGCCACCATTAGTTAAAAAAGTCGCTGAAATGGGTATGCCTGCTCTAGCATTGACCGACTTTACCAACCTGTGCGGTTTGGTGAAATTCTACGGTACTGCCCATGGGTGTGGGGTTAAACCAATTATTGGTGCTGACTTCTTGATGCAGTCTCCTGATTTTGGCGATGAACTGACAAAACTCACCGTTATTGCAACGAGTAATAAAGGCTACAACAACCTAACGTTATTAATATCAAAAGCTTACCTTCGTGGCCATGTGCAGCATCAGCCAGTGATTGATAAAGAGTGGCTGATTGAACATGCGGAAGGCCTGATTCTTTTATCGGGTGCAAAAGAAGGTGAGATTGGTAAAGCGTTGCTGAAAGGCAATAGAGAGTTGGTTGCAAGCAGCGTTGAGTTTTACAAAACACATTTCGCAGACCGTTTTTACCTGGAGCTCATTCGAACTGGACGTACGGACGAAGAGTCTTATCTGCACTTTGCGCTGGAATTAGCCGAGCAAGAAGACCTGCCTGTTGTCGCGACTAATGAAGTGGTCTTCATTTCCGAAGACTTGTTTGACGCTCATGAAATCCGTGTGGCGATTCACGACGGCTTTACCATGGTTGATCCACGTCGACCGAAAAACTACAGTCCACAACAGTACCTCCGTAGCGAAGAAGAGATGTGTGAGTTGTTCTCAGATATCCCTGAAGCATTAGAGAACAGTGTTGAGATCGCTAAGCGTTGTAACGTGACTGTACGTTTAGGGGAGTACTTCTTACCTAACTTCCCAACGGAAGGTTTAGCGATTGAAGACTTCCTGATCAAAAAATCAGAAGAAGGTCTTGAGCGACGTTTAGCATTCCTGTTTCCAGATGAAAAAGTCAGAGCTGAACGCAGGCCTGAATACGATGAGCGACTTAAAATCGAGCTAGAAGTAGTTAATAACATGGGTTTCCCAGGTTATTTCTTGATCGTAATGGAGTTCATCCAGTGGTCAAAAGATAATGATGTACCAGTAGGCCCTGGTCGTGGTTCTGGTGCCGGTTCTTTGGTGGCTTACGCGCTTGATATCACCGATCTTGATCCGCTTGAATACGATCTACTTTTCGAACGTTTCTTGAACCCAGAACGTGTATCCATGCCCGATTTCGATATCGATTTCTGTATGGATAAACGTGACCAAGTTATTGACCACGTAGCTGAAATGTACGGCCGTGATGCCGTTTCTCAGATCATCACCTTCGGTACTATGGCGGCAAAAGCGGTAATCCGTGACGTTGGCCGTGTATTAGGCCACCCATTTGGCTTCGTTGACCGTATTTCTAAGCTCGTTCCGCCTGATCCGGGCATGACGCTAGAGAAAGCATTCCTAGCTGAACCGGCCTTGCCAGAACTCTACGACGGCGATGAAGAAGTTCGTGAACTGATTGATAAGTGTCGCATCCTTGAAGGTTGTACGCGAAACGCAGGTAAACACGCAGGTGGTGTTGTAATCTCACCGACCACGATTACTGATTTTGCACCTATCTATGCCGATGCGGAAGGTAACTTCCCAGTAACGCAATTCGATAAGAATGACGTAGAAACTGCTGGCTTGGTTAAGTTTGACTTCTTGGGGCTGCGTACACTGACGATCATTGACTGGGCACTAGGCCTAGTAAACCCTCGCTTAGCGAAAGAGGGGAAAGATCCGGTTCGTATCGAGTCGATTCCTTTGGATGATCAAGCGTCATTTAACCTATTACAGAATTCAGAAACGACGGCGGTATTCCAACTGGAATCTCGTGGTATGAAAGACCTGATCAAGCGTCTGCAACCCGACTGTTTTGAAGATATCATCGCATTGGTGGCCTTGTTCCGTCCGGGCCCTCTGCAATCAGGCATGGTAGATAACTTTATCGACCGTAAACACGGACGAGAGGCGGTATCTTACCCTGATGAAACGTGGCAACACGAATCGCTTAAAGAAACACTAGAACCGACTTACGGCATCATCTTGTATCAAGAACAGGTAATGCAAATCGCTCAGATCCTTGCGGGTTATACGCTTGGTGGAGCCGATATGCTACGTCGTGCGATGGGTAAGAAAAAGCCTGAAGAGATGGCAAAGCAGCGCGGTACCTTTAAAGAAGGTGCTGAAGCCAATGGTGTTGATGGCGAACTGTCCATGAAGATCTTTGACTTGGTAGAGAAGTTTGCGGGCTACGGCTTTAACAAATCTCACTCGGCTGCATACGCACTGGTTTCTTATCAAACACTGTGGTTGAAAACACACTACCCTGCGGAATTCATGGCGGCGGTAATGACCGCGGATATGGATAACACCGAGAAGGTTATTGGCCTTGTCGATGAGTGTTTCCGTATGAAGCTCAAGCTCCTTCCACCTGACATCAACTCGGGCCTATACCGCTTTAATGTGGATGAAGATGGCGCAATTGTTTATGGCATCGGTGCGATTAAAGGGGTTGGTGAAGGCCCAATTGAAGCCATCATCGAAGCGCGTAACAAAGGTGGTTACTTTAAAGACTTATTCGACTTCTGTGCACGTCTTGATCTGAAGAAGGTCAACAAACGTGTTATCGAAAAGTTGATTCTATCCGGAGCCTTAGATAGATTAGGTCCTCACCGAGCGGCGATGATGGCATCTTTGAAAGATGCGGTTAAGGCAGCAAGCCAACATCACCATGCTGAGTCGTTCGGTCAATCTGATATGTTTGGTGTGTTGACCGACGCTCCGGAAGAGGTTGAACACAAGTATACTCAAGTGCCTAAATGGCCTGAAAAAGTTTGGCTAGAAGGTGAACGCGAAACGCTTGGTTTGTATTTAACGGGTCACCCGGTGAATGCTTACATTAAAGAACTTGCGAAATACACCAACTGTCGCTTGAAAGATGCGACACCGACTCGTCGTGACCAATCCTTAACGATTGCAGGTTTGGTCATTGCGGCTAGGGTCATGACCACGAAGCGCGGTACTCGAATCGGTTTGATGACTCTTGATGACCGATCGGGTCGGATGGAAGTGATGTTGTTCTCTGATGCGCTCGATCGCTACGCAGAATTGCTCGAAAAAGACAAAATTGTGGTTGTTTCTGGACAGGTCAGCTTTGATGATTTCAATGGTGGGCTTAAAATGTCCGCGCGCGAGGTCATGGACTTAGGAAGCGCCCGTGAGAAATATGCTCGTGGGGTGTCGATATCTATCGAGCAATCCCAAATTAACGGTCAATTTTTTGAACGCTTTGGTCAAATCTTAGAACCTTATAGAGCCGGAACGGTCCCAGTCAATGTATACTACCAACGTGCCGACGCTAGAGCGCGGTTAACATTGGGCACAGAATGGCGTGTGACGCCAAGTGATACATTACTAGACGAATTAAAACAGCTGCTTGGAAATAGCCAAGTAGAACTCGAATTTAACTAAAATTTAGCTCCGTAACTGCGGAGCTGAATCAACAAGGATTCATAGATGAGCCTGAACTTTCTAGAATTTGAAAAGCCTATCGCTGAACTTGAAGCAAAAATCGAAGCGCTACGTGACGTTTCGCGTCACGGTGGTGACACAGCGGTAGATCTAGACAAAGAAATTGAACAACTAGAGAAAAAAAGCTTAGAGCTTAAACAGAAAATCTTTAGTGACTTAGGTGCATGGCAGGTGGCTCAACTTGCTCGTCACCCTCAACGTCCTTACACCAAAGATTACCTGGAGCATGCATTCACAGAGTTTGAAGAGATGGCGGGCGATCGCGCTTACGCTGACGACAAAGCAATTGTGGGTGGTATGGCTCGTCTAAATGGTCGTCCTGTTATGGTTATTGGTCACCAGAAAGGTCGTGAGACTAAAGAGAAAGTGATCCGTAACTTTGGTATGCCAAAGCCAGAAGGTTACCGTAAGGCACTTCGCCTAATGGAAACGGCTGAGCGTTTCAACATGCCAATCATTACTTTCATCGACACAGCGGGTGCTTACCCAGGTGTTGGTGCTGAAGAACGTGGCCAATCTGAAGCGATCGCAAAGAACCTTAAAGTAATGGCTGGTCTTTCAGTTCCAGTTATCTGTAACGTTGTTGGTGAAGGTGGCTCTGGTGGTGCACTAGCGATCGGTGTTGGTGATTACGTGAACATGCTTCAGTACTCTACATACTCAGTAATCTCTCCAGAAGGTTGTGCTTCAATCTTGTGGCGTGATTCAGATAAAGCACCACAAGCTGCTGAAGCGATGGGCCTAGTAGCTCCTCGCCTTAAAGAGCTTGAGCTTATCGATGAAATCATCCCTGAGCCTCTAGGTGGCGCGCACCGCGATCCAATACAGACAGCTCAGAACATGAAAGACATGTTAGTTAAACAGTTAGAAGAGCTAGAGCAATTTGATAACGAAGCACTTCTAGAGCGTCGTTACCAGCGTCTAATGAGCTACGGTTACTGCTGATAAGCGACCTTAGCAAGGTATAAGACCTGCTTTCCGTAACAAGTTGATGAAAGGGTTGGACTCAGTGCCAACCCTTTTTTATTATTAAAACATTCTCCTTTCTCATTAGTACACACGGCTCACTTAACCCCATGACTCATTTAATCGAAACTTTTACCTCTGCATTTCAACAAAGCGATCTCAAACCTCGTCGGTTAGTCGTTGCTTTCAGTGGTGGTGTCGATTCTCGAGTGTTATTGGAATTGGCTGCGCAATACGCTAAGTCCCATCACATTGAGTGCTGTGCGGTGCACGTTCATCACGGTCTCAGTAAGAATGCTGATCTTTGGGCTGAGCAATGCCAAACATGGTGTGATGCTTTGTCGGTTTCGTTAGCAGTAGAAAGGGTCTCGCTGGATATCAATAATGGTGAGAGCGTAGAAAAGCTGGCTCGAGATGCTCGATACCAAGCTTTTCAGCAGCACATCAGACAGGGCGATGTGCTTGTTACGGGTCAACATATTGATGACCAACTTGAAACTTTCTTGCTGGCGTTAAAACGTGGCAGTGGCCCGAAAGGCCTCTCTTCAATGGCGAAAGTGATGTCGTTTGGCGAAGCGTTTATTGTGAGACCTCTGCTGTCAGTGACTCGATTAGACATCGAAGCGTCGGCTCACGACATGGGGTTAACTTGGGTCGAAGATGAGAGTAATCAGGATCTGCGCTTTGATCGAAACTTCATTCGTCATCAAGTCACTCCGACGTTGACAGAGCGTTGGCCTAGCTTTCGAGAATCGGTCTGTCGCAGTGCTCAATTATGTGCAGAACAAGAGTCGCTACTCGACGAACTGCTTGAGTCTCACTTACAGCAAGCTTTGGGAGATAGCCAGAGTTTAAGCATTGAGGCGTTATTCCAACATTCAGACTTGTTACGAGCACGACTGATAAGAATGTGGCTTAGCCACTGTAAGCAACCGATGCCGAGTCAAAAACAGCTCAAGCTTATTTGGGATGAAGTCGCATGCGCTCAGGCGGACGCCAACCCTAAACTAGTGTTGAATGATGTTGAAGTACGACGATTCAATTATCAGCTCTACTTAGTGGAAGAGACCAACGACTTATCCGACTGGCAAAGTACTCTCTCGATTGGTGACAACTTAGTGTTGCCTGATGGCTTAGGAGAGGTCCACTTAAAGTCATTACCGAGTGATTCTGTTACTCATAACTATGATTCGCAAAGCTTTAGTTTGTCGAATACAAGCGAATCACTGCGAGTCATTTTTAACCCTGAAGGGCTCTCGGCTCATCCTGTCGGGCGCGGGCATAGCAGAAAGCTCAAGAAGCTTTTTCAGGAATACCAAGTACCCAGCTGGTTAAGACGTAGAACGCCGATATTAATGGATGGCGATCGAGTGATCGCTGTTTTAGGCTTATTCGTAGATAAAAACTACGAAGGTCAAGATTGTGAAGCGCTTTGGAGCAAGTAGAAAAAGTTTGTGTCACAATTCACCGTCACTTTAATAAAAATAATTAATGGAATATGCAATGAAGAAAATTACACTAGGATTAGTTCTTGGATTTGGACTATTGAGTGGTAACGCTCTGGCGGGTGATGTTGCTGCGGGTCAAGCTAAAGCGGCAATCTGTGCGGCTTGTCATGGCGCAGACGGTATCGCAATGATCCCAGGATATCCAAATCTTAAAGGCCAAAACGAGCAATACATCGCTTCATCAATTAAGGCATATAAGAACGGCCAGCGCACCGGCGGTTTGGCGGCTGTCATGCAGGCTCAGGCTTCAATGCTGAGTGATGAAGATATTGCTAATCTAGCTGCTTACTACTCAAGCCTTAAGTAAAACCTTCTTAAAGCGCTGATTAAACAAGATGATAAATTTCGAGCCAGAGCTTTAATGCTCTGGCTTTTTTCATTGAATGTTTACTATAGCTAACCGATAATGAGCTATTCGCACAGTTTAAGGGATGAACATGAAAAAGATTGAAGCCATTATCAAGCCATTCAAACTTGATGATGTACGTGAAGCACTTGCAGAAGTGGGTATTACGGGTATGACAGTATCTGAAGTTAAAGGCTTTGGACGTCAAAAAGGTCATACTGAGCTATACCGTGGCGCAGAGTACATGGTCGATTTTTTACCTAAAGTGAAATTGGAAATTGTTGTGACCGACGAAGTGGCTGACCAATGTGTTGATACCATTATCGAAACGGCTCAAACAGGTAAAATTGGTGACGGTAAGATCTTCATTACTGAAGTTGAACGTGTGGTACGTATTCGTACTGGCGAAGAAGACGAAGACGCCGTATAAAAAAACTATTACCTTAAAAGGAGCGTTTATCGCTCCTTTTTCATTTCTGGTAGGGTGCTGTATGTTTAAGAAAACCATCATTGTTATCACGTTATTGATAACGCTTGCTGTTGTTAGCTTTCATATTATCTTCGTGATCCCGAATAAACCCAATTTGATCACTTCTTCTCAAAATACTAGCAACGATATCTACAGCTGCTACCAAAACTCAGCCCCGAAAGCGATTGATGTGTCTGATGGCCTAGATATTACCGTGTGGAATATCTATAAGCAAAACCGAAATAATTGGCAAAGTGAGTTAAATCAGCTGTCAGCCGGTAGCGATTTAGTTTTGCTGCAAGAAGCGAGTATGACAGAAGGGCTTCGCCAATGGGTAACGAGTGGTCAATGGGGAAGTACTCGAGTGAATGCATTTGAAGCTTTTGAACAAAGTGCAGGCGTACTCAACCTAGCGACGCATCTACCGATTGAAGCTTGTGCTTATACTCATGAAGAACCTTGGCTTCAATTGCCTAAATCTGCACTTTGGTCTCGCTATCTGCTAAGTAATGGCGAAGAACTGGCTGTGATTAATATCCATGCGGTGAACTTTACTTTTGGTACGGAAGATTATGAGGCTCAGCTCAAGAGCTTAACCGACAATCTGCAAAAGTATCGTGGGCCTGTTATTTTTGCTGGGGATTTTAACAGTTGGAGTGAAGCTCGCTTTGCTGTATTGAAAGATGCGTTGGAACAGGTAGGTTTGACGGAAGTTGCTTTTGAACCAG
This sequence comes from Vibrio sp. 1F263, assembly GCF_041439035.1. Classification (NCBI taxonomy): domain Bacteria; kingdom Pseudomonadati; phylum Pseudomonadota; class Gammaproteobacteria; order Vibrionales; family Vibrionaceae; genus Vibrio; species Vibrio sp. 1F263. The sequence continues at coordinate 65,326 of NZ_JBGONI010000018.1, forward strand.
ATAACCGTACACAGTTTATGACAGGGTTGGTGCTCGACCATGTGTTCTATCGAGGGTTAGAAGTAGACAAAGCAAAAGCGCCCATTACGGACGCCTCTGATCATAACCCTATGCGAGTGACCTTTAAGGTTAAATAGTAATAAGCTATTAGCTTATTAGTCATTGGATCTTAGCTATTCACCATTCGCACGGTGGTTACGTTGGGTAATCTAACGGAGCAAATAGGCTAGTGAATTTTCGCTAGCCTTCTTTTTATCTATTCAGCTTAAAAGATTAAAATGTAGAGAGCCCAGATTAGGTAGTAGCCAACCCATGGCAAACCAGAGATGGCCAGTGCCTGACCACGCTCAAACTCCGTCCAAGTTAATACTGCTGCATAACCCAATACAATGTACCAAGGCAACAAGAGTGGTAATGAGCTGGCAAATTGCGACCAATCATTGGTTAGTGGCAACTTGATTAAGCCGTTTAAGCTGTTCAAGTCGGCCGCGTAGCTCATCACATGCCCGTGCTTGAGTATCAGGCTTGCGTAGCTTGCTACATCGCCTAGAACGGCAGGGAATATCACTACCGATGCGGCTGCAAACCATCGCCAAAAGCTATGTTGGTGTTGGCTTGGCTTTGTTGCTAAGTTAAACCAAAATGCCAACAGAATGATGGTTAACGTACGGCCGAATACATCACTGATGATTTCACTCGCGAGTAGAGTATTACTGTCAAGTAACGCCAATTGGTCAGGGTTTGTTTGAGCCAGTTGCTGTGACAACTCAGCGCTTAACCATGCAAAATCTACATTCGAAAAATAGGCACCCCAAAATAAGAATGGGCTGAGCATTAATACGACGTAGGGTTGCCATCCCCAAGCACTTCTTTGATAAAGCGCTAAGAAACAAGCTGTTGGTGAACGGAATATATCCAACAGCATGACGAGTGGGTTACTTGACGGGTTCATACACTTACCTTAGTTACATCAACATACAGCTTCAGTTTTTGTCCTGGCTGTAAGTATTTCTTGTTCTGCAAAGCGTTCCATTTTACAACATCTGCGCTTTTTACTTTGAACTTTGATGCAATACCGCTGACTGTGTCACCTGATCTTACGTTATAAAAGACAGTTCGGATGATGGCACCGTCTGAACCATTCTTCCAAATGACCAGTTCTTGACCAATTCTAAGTGTGTCACGTGGTCCCATGCCATTCCACTTAGCCAGTGATTGGTGAGATACCTTATTTGCGCGCGCAATCGTCCATAGGCTATCACCACTTTTTACGGTATGGCTAAGCTTATATTGACCACGACTCTTTGACTGTGTGCTTGCTAGGCGATTTGAAGCGCTTAGTGCGTATGTCTTATCGTCTTTGGTTGATGTTGGAATAAATAAGTGCTGACCAACACGAATATTATTGTTGCTCAAACCGTTTGCAGAGCGGATCACTTTGCTGGTGGTGTTGTATTTACTCGCCAGTACGCTGATGCTATCGCCAGATTGCACTTTATAGCGCACCAACTTCATGCCTTTGCCTTTATTGGCTGCCACTTCTTTGTTGAACTTCTCAACAGAGCTTAGAGGAAGCAATAATTGTTGGTGTTTCTCTGGTGCTGTTGCCCACTGGTTATAAGCTGGGTTGTAGCCTTGCAGCTCTTTTACCGGAATGCCTGCGTAGTTTGCCGCAATCGCCAGATCAAGTTGTTCGTCTGGGTTAACCAGAGTCAGTACTGGCTTGTTCGGGATCGCAGGGATATCGATGCCATACTTTTCTTGGTTGGCAATCACGTCGGCCAGTGCAAGTAGCTTAGGTACATAGCTGCTGGTCTCTTTTGGTAAGTCTAGAGAGAAGAAGTCGATTGGCTTACCCAGCTTCTTGTTCTTACGGATTGCGCTGTTCACGCGACCACCGCCACTGTTGTAGGCAGCGATTGCGTGTTGCCAGTTCCCATCAAAACGTTTGTTTAGGTCGGTTAAGAAGTCCAATGCAGCGTCGGTTGAAGCGGCTACGTCACGGCGGCCATCGTACCAGAAGTTTTGTTCTAGTCCGTAAGCTTTACCAGTACCCGAAATGAACTGCCATAGTCCAGCAGCGCTACCATGAGAATAAGCAAATGCATCAAACGAGCTTTCAACAACGGGCAACAGGGCCAGCTCTAAAGGCAAGTCTCTTTCTTCAATCTTAGTTGTGATCAAGTAAAGGAAAGGTTCAGCGCGTTTTGATACAGTTTTTAGATGACCAGGGTGCTTGAGGTACCAAGTGCGGTAGTAGTCAACTTTCTTTTGGTCCGGCACTTCCATTTCAAGTTGCATCGCAATACGTTTCCAAACATCTTGCTGTGTTTGTGGAGTAACGACGGGTGTTTCAACTTTTGGTTGTTCTTGGGTCGCTCCCGATGGAACGTTCGCTTGAGAAACTTCTTTAGTAGGGGAGGTGTTGGTTTGCTCGGAAGCTTGGTCTGGATTCTCTGACTGAGTTAATTGGCAACCAGAAAGTAGTAGTACCAAAGCCCAGCTGTACTTAACTCGCATGTTACAGCCTTTTTAATAAACGGCCGATGATAATACTTGCCACTCCCTATGAGTGACAAGCCTGTATTTGTTAAAATTCGTTCTTCCACGCACGTAAAGCGGTAAAAACCGATAAAGGATCGGTCTGCTCGGTACGATTAGATACTGATTTCACTACACTTGGTTCTGTGTAGCGTAAGAAGGGGTTAACAAACTTTTCTTGTCTTAAATTTGTGGGGATGGTCGACTTATTTTGAGCTCGAAGCCGATTCACTTGGTCGCGGTATTGTTGCAAATGTTGGTTGTCAGGCTCAACAGCCAGTGCAAAAGCGATATTGGCTGCCGTGTATTCATGAGCACAGTAAACCTCGGTTTCTTGTGGGAGTGCTGTGATCTTGTTCAATGCATCAAACATCTGCTGTGGTGTGCCTTCCATGATTCGCCCACAACCGGCTGAAAACAGTACATCGCCACAAAACAGTTTGGCATCACCCACATAACCAATGTGCCCAGCGGTGTGCCCACTGAGCCCTAGCACGAGGAATACTTCGCCAAACAGCTCTAATTGGTCACCGTCATCAACGGGATGCGTTAAGGTTGGGATAGGTTCATTTTTGGGGCCAACGACATCCACGCCAGGGAATTGTCTTACCAGCTCTGGCACGCCACCAATGTGATCGTGGTGGTGGTGCGTAATCAAGATTGCATCTAAAGTTAGCTCATGGTGTGCTAAGTACTCTAATACTGGAGCTGCATCACCAGGGTCGACGACAGCACAACGGCGATCGCTATTTTGAATCAGCCAGATGTAATTGTCGTTAAATGCAGGTATGCTTTTGATATGTAACATTATTGGTTCTCCAGTCACTTTTAGTGAGACAGAATAAGTGAGACAGATTATTGATGAAGCCAGCACGTAGCAGAAAGAAGTTTGAGCGTCCTTATACTTGGGCACAATTGCACAATGGGGACTGGTTGAGAGAATCTATTCAAACTCGACTCGATGAGTGGTGCCCAAAACTATTTGGTTACCATATGCTCAAACTTGGTGGCCTCAGCAGTGAGATTTCTAGCTGCACATGCAACATTCAACATCAAGTAAACCTAGATATCCAGAACCCATTACATAATGTGATAGCAGATGGTTATAATTTACCCTTTTTAGAGAAAAGCTTTGATGTTGTGGTGCTGAGTCATCAATTAGATTATAGCAACGACCCACACCGACTATTGAGAGAAGTCGACCGAGTAATGATGGATGATGGCTATATTATTATCACCGGCTTTAACCCTTTTAGTGTGACTGGGCTTGCCAGTTTGATGCCTTGGCGAAAGAACAGCTTGCCATGGAGTGGACGTATGTATACGCCAAATCGAATTAAAGATTGGCTAGGCGTACTTAATTATGAAGTGATTCATTGTGACACCTACGCGCTGTTCCCTATGAGTAAATACCAAGCGATGTGGACGTGGTTGGAGAACAGCTTAGGCAGCTGCGCATCGTTCGCTGGTAGCCAATACTTTATTGTTGCTCGTAAACGTACTTATCCACTTAAACCTATCAAGCCACATTGGCACCTTAAGCGACGCTTCTCTCCTGTAGGAGCCAGTTTTAGAACCAATACGCGTCGCACCTTGGACTCCGCTAAAACTTCGTATCCGTTAAAAGCAGAAAAAGCCGACTCATAGTCGGCTTTCCATTGATGTATCTGTTTTAGATACTGAGATTTCCTTTAAGAAATGGATCAGCTTGGTTGATAGCCCGTATCTTCTTGAGTCGGGTTTTCAGCTGCACTTCGAGCTAAATCATCACACATTTCATTTTCTCGGTGCCCCGCGTGCCCCTTAACCCAGCGCCAATCAACGCTATGGCGCGCCGTCTCTTTGTCGAGTCTTTGCCACAGGTCTGCGTTTTTAACGGGCTTTTTATCGGCTGTTTTCCAATCACGCTTTTTCCAGTTGTGAATCCACTGGGTGATACCTTGACGCACGTATTGGCTATCTGTGGTCAGAATGACAGAGCAAGGCTCTTTGAGGGCTTGGAGAGCCACAACAGCGGCGAGCATTTCCATGCGGTTATTGGTGGTTAAGGTGAAACCTTCGGCTAACGTCTTCTCGACTTTTTTGTAGCGAAGTACGATGCCGTAGCCGCCAGGACCTGGGTTGCCTAAACAAGAACCATCAGTGAAAATTTCAACTTGTTTCGTCATGATTTGATACTATTACCTCAAGCACATTATCGGCATAGTCTGACACAGTTATCCTTATGAATACCAGTAGCACTCCAGAACAAAGCACGAACAAAAAAAACAGTTCGAATGAAAACAAACGCATCGTTGTACTCGATACCGAAACCACCGGTATGAATACAGAGGGTGGCCCCCACTATATGGGACATCGCATCGTTGAAATTGGTGCAGTAGAGATCATCAACCGTAGGCTGACTGGGCGTCACTTTCACGTCTATATCAAGCCCGATCGTGCGATTCAAGAAGAGGCAATTGGCGTTCACGGTATTACCGATGAATTTTTGATTGATAAACCAGAATACCAAGACATACATAAAGAGTTTCTCGACTTTATTAAAGGTGCGGAGCTGGTGGCTCATAACGCGCCCTTCGATACGGGCTTTATGGACTATGAGTTTGAGAAACTTAACCCTGCGATAGGTAAAACGGATGACTACTGTAAAGTTACCGATACCTTGGCGATGGCGAAGAAGATTTTCCCAGGGAAAAGAAACAATCTAGATATCTTATGTGACCGTTATGGTATTGATAACTCACACCGTACTCTTCACGGCGCATTGCTCGATGCGGAGATTCTAGCTGACGTCTACTTATTGATGACAGGTGGGCAAACTTCGCTGCAATTTAACGCTGGCCAACAAGAAGGCGAAGGCGAAAGCATACGAAGAGCAGAAAGTGGTCGAAAATCCCTAAAGGTTTTGCGAGCTACGGCCGATGAAGTAGAAGCGCATCAAAGTCGTTTAGACCTCGTCGAGAAAAGCGGAAGCTGCCTCTGGCGTCAGTAGGGAGAAAGTATGTTAAGGGTATTGGCTACCGGTTGTTTTTTGCTGTTGAGCTTTGGCTTACACGCAGCAACAGAATCTGTAATGAGTTTATTGGATAATCGCTTTCGAGTTGATCCCAGTATCGAGCAAGTTACTTTTGTGATCTATCGAGCCGATAATTCTAAACCCGTCGTCTTGGTTCGTCCTGATGGCAAGAAGTACCACGCTTTGCGTCATGCTGATAATGTCCGTTGGTACCAAGAATCGTCAATGGATATTATCTCTATCGACAATCCGATGCCGGGTCCTTGGCAAGCGGTAGGTAAAGTCTCACCTAAAAATAATATCAAACTTTTATCTCATCTGGTTTTAGACGCCAATGAATTTCCAGACAAGTTGTACCAAACTGAACACATTAAATTTACCGCTCGTTTGACATCCGATGGCAAGCCGCTTGTGCTGCGGGATTTTCTTGACCGTGTGAAGCTTAAAGTAACATTCACTAAGTTCGTCGAAAACGAAGAGTCCTTAGTGAGAGAAGCGCGGCCAATTCCGGTTGTCATGGGTGAATTTGCCGATGATGGCGTTGATCTTGACGAAAAAGCTGGAGATGGTGTGTTCACCGTGTCGTTACCAATGGACATTGAGCCTGGTAAATATCGAGCTCGAATTACTTCTGGTAATGGTGTGTTCCTGCGAGCACAAGAGCAAGAAGTCTTGGTCTACCCAACGCCAATCACAACCACCTTCATTCAGTCTCGCAAAGAAGGTTTATCTCATACTGTAGTGGCTTCTGGCGAGCCAGGTATGATTGCACCGAGCTCGTTAGCAGCTCACGTTGAGTATAAAGCCCCTGATGGGTATGTGATGTATAAGCAAGGCCAAGCCGAAGCTGATGCGATGAAAGTGTCTTTAACGTTGCCTTATAATGATGATTTGGGAATTTACACTTGGTCGGGGATGGTTTATGCCACCGATGCGTCAAGCCAGCGTCCACTGATCTTCCCGATTACCGAGCAGTCGTACAGCGTTGTTCAAGAGATAGACCTAGCAGAATCTCGACGCCTTCAAGAGGAAGCACTTGCTGAGCAGAAGCGTATTGCTGAAAAATTAATGATTCTTCAAAAAAGAGAAGATGACAGGCAGCGCAGCATAATGATTATAGCGGTAGGTAATGTGGCTGCGATTTTATTGGGCTTACTGATTTGGTTTGTAATACGTAAAATCACAGCGAAGAAGAGAGCGCTACCTGAGATGCAGCTCAAGGCGCCTAAGTAACTCGTCTGTATCCCTAGAGGTGTCTTGAGATTGTTGTCTTGAGTGAGTAAACGTTGGGACAACAAACCTCGAGAGACTAAACTTAGATAGAACAAGCCTCGATAGAGCAAGCCTTAAAATTTGTGACAATGAAGTGATGAATAAAAAACGGGACTCATAGGAGTCCCGTTTTTGTTTCTTTCTCTGACCTTAAGCGACGTTATCAATCGATTGGCCTGGGTACTGAGTCTTTGCTGCAAGCTCCTCTGGTGAGAAATCATCAACGTTAATTGTGTACAGTCTATGTTCCTCAGCGCTAATCAGAAGATTTGCTTCTTCTTGCGTTAAGATACCTTTCTCAAGTCCCAGCTGAGCGACAAGGTCGAGTCGTAAGAAAGCACGTTTTTGATGTGTTTCTTTACAAACCTTATCGAACAGAGGTTCAGCTTGAAGAATCACTTCTAGCGCTTTTTCAATCTTGCCTACAGGGTTGTATTCCGTTGCTTCCAAGTACTGGCCACGGCCGATACGAGAGCGTGTTTCGCTTGGTGTTTGTAGGATATGCGCGACTTGGCTATCCAACTTGTCGTTTGGTGCACGACGGATACGGCCAAATGGCATTAACACAACGCGAAGTAGTCGACCAATCACAGGGTTAGGGAAGTTCGCCAAGAACTCATCAATCGCGACTTCAGTTTGACGCAAGCTGTCTTGCATACCCCAATGGACTAATGGGAGATCTTCAGCATGGCTACCTTCGCTTTCAAAGCGCTTAAGTGTTGCTGAACCTAGGTAGAGTTGACTCAGGATATCCCCCAGTCTTGCTGATAGGCGCTCTCTGCGTTTCAGTGAGCCGCCTAATACAGCCATTGAAATATCAGACAGTAGCGCTAGGTTAGCACTGTAGCGGTTCAGCTGTTGGTAGTAACGCTGTGTCTGCTTATCCGTCTTATTGGATGGTGTTGGAGCATCTGAACCACGACCGTCGGTTAAACCAAACCACAAGCTGCGGACTAGGTTACTCATAGTAAAGCTAACGTGTCCTGCTAATGCTGAATCAAACTTATCAAGTGCATCGCTGCTTTCCGAATAAGCCGCTTCCATTTCGTTCAGAACATAAGGGTGGCAGCGAATCGCGCCTTGACCATAGATGATCATTGAACGAGTCAGGATGTTTGCGCCTTCAACCGTAATTGCAATTGGTGAGCCTTGGTAACCACGAGCGAGGAAGTTCGATGGGCCTAAGCAAATGCCTTTACCGCCGACGATATCCATCGCATCGATGATGCTGCGTTGGCCACGGTGAGTACAGTGGTACTTCACGATTGCTGAGATAACCGAAGGCTTTTCACCAAGATCGATACCCGCAACCGTTAGGTTACTTGCTGCGTCCATTACATAGGCGTTACCTGCTAGACGTGCCAGTGGCTCTTCAACCCCTTCCATGCGACCAATGGGTTGTTTGAATTGACGACGAATACGAGCGTAAGCACCAGTTGCTAATGCTGCAGATTTAATACCACCGGTTGAGTTTGAAGGCAGTGTGATACCACGACCAACCGACAGACATTCAACCAACATACGCCAGCCTTGTCCTGCCATTTTCTGGCCGCCGATGATGAAATCGATAGGCACGAAGATGTCATCACCTTGAGTCGGACCATTTTGGAAAGGCACGTTGAGTGGGAAGTGGCGGTTACCAATCTCTACGCCTTTTAAATCGGTAGGGATAAGGGCACAGGTGATGCCAAGATCTTGTTTGTCACCAAGCAGACCTTCTGGGTCTCTCAGTTTAAAGGCTAAGCCTAAAACGGTCGCGACAGGCGCTAGAGTGATGTAACGTTTGTTCCAAGTTAGGCGCATGCCCAATACTTCTTCGCCTTGCCATTGACCTTTACACACCACGCCGTAATCTGGGATTGAGCCAGCATCTGAGCCGGCTTCTGGACTGGTCAGTGCGAAACAAGGGATCTCTTTACCTTCAGCTAGGCGTGGCAGGTAATGGTTTCTTTGATCTTCTGTGCCGTAGTGCTGCAATAGCTCACCAGGACCTAGTGAGTTAGGTACGCCAACGGTTGAGGATAATACGCTCGAAACACCCGTTAGTTTCTGTAGAACTAAAGACTGAGCGTAAGCTGAGAATTCTAAACCGCCGTATTTTTTCTTGATGAGCATGGCGAAGAATTTATGGTCTTTCAGGTACTGCCAAACTTCTGGTGGTAAATCGGCAAGTTCATGTGTCACTTGATAATCGTTGACCATCTCACATACTGTATTTACTGGGCCATCTAAAAACGCTTGTTCCGCCTCAGAAAGTTTTGGATCCGCAATGTTTTGAAGCTTCTTCCACTCAGGCTTGCCTTTGAACAGCTCTGCTTCCCACCATACAGTGCCTGCTTCTAATGCCTCTTTTTCCGTCTGAGACATTGCTGGTAGAACCTTCTTAAACAAAGAAAGTGCTTTTTGACTAATGAGGGTCTGGCGAATTGCTGGTACAGCAAAGATCGCTATGGCCAATAGATAACAAAGCCAACCAGTGACTGCCACGCTGCCAAACAGGGTTAATGCTACCATTGCGCCGGTTAACACAATTAACGCACGGACCAGACTAACTCTATGGTAAAGACAGACGCCTAAGATGGCTGTCATGCTGAGTAGGGAGAGCAATATGTTCATGATCGATTTCCTTTTCAGAGATCACTTATTGTTATTAAGTTTAGGTAAGAGGTCTAACCAGTCAAGTGTAAACAAAATATTAAATATTTGTAAAACTCCAAAGTGAATAAAAAGTGATCTCAATAGAGTTAAAGTTCTAATTGTGAGAGGTTGGTGGTGAATATTTGGACGGATCGACAGTGAGAGGTTAATTAAGGTGGCAATCTTTGGGCTTAAGTGTCGACACTATTTCATGTTTGTGGGTAAACTCAGTGATAAAGAGGGGAAAACCCTCAATTCTCATTTCACGCACTTTAAGTTGCGTCAAAAAACATAAGAGATAAGCCAAATGTACCAAGACCTAATCAAAAGTGAATTGAACGAAGCTGCTGACGTTCTGAACAAGTTCTTGAGTGATGACCATAACATTGCTCAAATTGAAGCTGCTGCAAAAATGATTGCAGATTCATTCAAGCAAGAAGGCAAAGTGCTTTCTTGTGGTAACGGTGGTTCACACTGTGATGCAATGCATTTCGCGGAAGAGCTAACAGGCCGATACCGTGAAAATCGTCCAGGTTTTGCTGGTATTGCGATTTCAGATCCGAGTCACCTGTCTTGCGTGAGTAACGACTTTGGTTACGACCACGTATTTTCTCGTTATGTAGAAGCCGTGGGTCGTAAAGGCGATGTGTTGTTTGGTTTGTCGACTTCAGGTAACTCTGGCAACATCCTAAAAGCGATTGAAGCTGCTCAAGCTAAAGGGATGAAAACCATTGCGCTGACCGGTAAAGATGGCGGTAAAATGGCAGGTTGTGCTGATATCGAAATCCGAGTCCCCCACTTTGGCTACGCTGATCGCATCCAAGAGATTCACATTAAGATCATCCACATTGTGATTCAGCTTGTTGAAAAAGAAATGGAATAATAGTTTTACAGATATTTGGAGCCTAGGTTTGTGGCTCCATTGGTTTAAATAGGGAGTAGATTAAACCATGTGTGAATTGCTCGGTATGAGCGCGAATGTGCCAACTGATATTTGTTTTAGCTTTACTGGTCTTATGCAGCGTGGAGGCAACACTGGTCCACATCGTGATGGCTGGGGTATTACTTTCTATGAGGGAAAGGGTTTTCGTACATTTAAAGACCCTAATCCTAGTTGTGAATCTAAGATCGCTGAGCTGGTTCAAAACTACCCAATTAAGAGCCAAGCTGTTGTCAGTCATATCCGTCAAGCTAATCGCGGTGGCGTTAATCTAGAAAATACTCACCCTTTCACTCGTGAGCTTTGGGGACGATACTGGACTTTTGCTCACAATGGTCAACTAACGGATTATGATGATCTGATTAGTGGTCGATTCAGACCTGTTGGTGAGACGGACAGCGAACTCTCTTTCTGCTGGTTGTTGAAACAACTTGAAGACCGTTTTCCTGAACCTCCTCAAGATATGGAAGGTATGTTTCGCTTTGTCGCTGAGTGCTGTGACCAGTTACGAGAGAAAGGTGTTTTCAATATGTTGCTCAGTGACGGTGAGTACGTGATGAACTATTGTACGAACCATTTATACTGGATAACAAGACGCGCTCCTTTTGGTAACGCGAGCCTGATTGATGAAGATGTTGAGATTAACTTCCAAGAAGAAACTACGCCCAATGATGTGGTAACCGTCGTTGCAACTCAGCCTCTAACAGACAATGAAGAGTGGTTTAGAATGAAGCCGGGTGAATACGCGCTGTTTCATTTTGGTGAGCTGATCGGCAATAATCATAAAGCGTTGGAAGATGTCGCTTACGCACCTAAAAAGGTGGCAAGCCAAGCGCCTACTGAGCCATTGAGCTAAGTATTCCGAATAGTATTAATTTGAAACGTATAAAAGAAAGGCCGCTTACTGAACTAATGAATCAGTAAGCGGCCTTTTTGTTTTTTATTTGGTTTAGTTTTAACGAATTACTCTTCTGCGTAACCGTGTGTACCTAATGTTTCACCGTCTAAGACAGCCTTCCCGTTTACCATCGATAAACGATCTTCAGCAAACCATTTACAAACCATCGGGTAAATACAGTGCTCTTGAGTCAGTACTCGGCTTGCTAACATGTCAGCATCATCATCTTCAAATACCGGCACCTTGGCTTGCAAGATTACAGGGCCACCATCAAGTTCTTCGGTAACAAAGTGGACGCTTGTACCGTGCTCTTTGTCTTGTGCATCAATGGCACGCTGGTGGGTGTGTAGGCCTGGGTATTTAGGTAACAGGGAAGGGTGGATGTTGACCATTTTACCGGCATAGTGACGAACAAATTCTGAACTCAAGATACGCATGTATCCCGCAAGTACGATTAAATCGGGTTGGTAAGCATCGATCTGAATCATCAATTCATGATCGAACTCTTCACGTGAACCATAGTTTTTTGGGTTCACAGAATGTGCGTCAACACCTGCTGATTTTGCTCTCTCTAGACCAAAAGCCTCTGCTTTGTTTGAGAAGACAGCTTTAACTGAAGCATCAATCATATTGCTATCGCAGGCGTCCAAAATTGCTTGCAAGTTACTTCCGCTTCCTGAAACTAACACAACGATGTTTTTACTAGAGATACTGGTTTTATTTGAGAGATTGTTTTTCATAGAGTGGGTCATACGATTGATTAACAGGGGTGCTTACAATTTACCTACATAAACTAAGGTTTTCTGCGGGCTAAATAGCAAAATGAGGACCATTAGGTCCTCATCTATTAACTAAATAAGCGAATGTATCACTTATTTGATTTCAACTTGCTCTTCGCCAGCTTCAGCGTTTGCGATCTCACCGATAACCCAAGCGTTTTCGCCTTCGGCTTTCAGCAGTTCAACAGCAGCGTCTGCTTGATCTTTAGGTAGAGCAACAACTAGGCCTACACCACAGTTGAAAGTGCGGTACATTTCAAATGTCTCCACGTTACCTTTCTCTTGTAACCAGTTGAAGATAGCAGGCCATTCCCAGCTCTTGCCATCAATCACTGCTTTAGTACCTTCAGGAAGTACGCGTGGGATGTTTTCCCAGAAACCACCACCTGTGATGTGCGAGATAGCATGAATGTCATGCTCTGCAATCATCTTAAGTGCCGATTTGATGTAAATCTTAGTCGGTTCTAGTAGGTGTTCACCGATAGTGCGACCTTCTAGCTCTTCACTCTTATCAGCACCAGAAACTTCTAGAACTTTACGAATCAAAGAGTAACCATTTGAGTGTGGACCACTTGAGCCAACAGCGATAAGTGCGTCGCCTGCAGCTACTTTAGTACCGTCGATGATGTCAGCTTTTTCTACAACACCAACACAGAAGCCGGCTACATCGTAGTCGTCGCCTTCGTACATACCTGGCATTTCAGCCGTTTCACCGCCGATGAGTGCACAACCTGCTTGAACACAGCCTTCAGCAATACCAGAAACAACATCTGCTGCTGTATCTACATCTAGCTTACCTGTTGCGTAGTAGTCTAGGAAGAATAGCGGCTCACCACCTTGAACGATTAAGTCGTTCACACACATTGCCACTAGGTCGATACCAATGGTGTCGTGTTTTTTCAGATCCAAAGCAAGGCGAAGTTTAGTACCAACACCATCAGTACCTGAAACAAGTACCGGCTCTTTGTATTTCGTTGGAAGTTCACATAGGGCGCCAAAGCCACCAATACCGCCCATTACTTCAGGGCGACGAGTGCGTTTAACAGCACCTTTAATACGGTCTACTAGTGCATTACCTGCGTCGATATCAACACCAGCGTCTTTGTAGCTTAGAGAAGAAGTATTACCACTCACGGGATAGTCCTCGAACTTAAGTTGGATGTGAAAACGGCGCTATTCTAACAGGGCTTGATTACGAAGAGCAAACGTTTGCGCGGTTTTTTTTATTAGAATAAAGATTCTGAAATAACCCCACAGTTCGTGTATAATCTACAGGTTTGTTTAAATATTGCCGGAGTTGGAAATGAAAGTTGTTGAAGTGAAACACCCGCTAGTAAAACATAAAATTGGCCTGATGCGTGAAGGTGACATTAGTACTAAGCGTTTTCGTGAGCTAGCGACAGAAGTGGGTAGCCTTCTAACATACGAAGCGACATCAGACTTTGAAACTGAACGTGTAACTATTGATGGTTGGAACGGCCCAGTAGAAGTTGACCAAATTAAAGGTAAAAAGGTAACAGTAGTGCCAATCCTACGTGCAGGTCTAGGCATGATGGATGGTGTTTTAGAGCATATGCCAAGTGCTCGAATCAGTGTCGTGGGTATCTACCGTGACGAAGAAACATTAGAGCCTGTACCATACTTCAACAAGCTAGCATCTAACATTGATGAGCGTATTGCTCTAGTGGTTGATCCAATGTTAGCAACTGGCGGTTCTATGATTGCAACTCTTGACCTTCTAAAAGAGCAAGGCTGTAAAGTATTTAAAGTACTGGTACTTGTTGCTGCCCCTGAAGGTATCGCTGCACTAGAAAAAGCGCACCCAGATGTTGAGCTTTACACTGCTGCAATCGATGAGAAGCTAAACGACAAGGGCTACATTGTTCCTGGTCTTGGTGATGCTGGTGATAAGATCTTCGGTACTAAGTAATTCGGTTTCAGCTTAAGTTACGCTAAACCGTTTCTTAACTCGCTGAATTAGCCGTATTAATAAAAAGGGAGAGCATTCGATGCTCTCCCTTTTTTGATCTTGCTAGCTTGTGATGCTCTTAATTGAGGATCACAAGCCTCAACAGTTTGTTGACTTGCAGTTAGTCGATTTGGGCTTTGTCTACTACGGTGTTATCGCCTAACTCTTCTGGAAGCACTAGGTTAAGCAGAATTGCCACGATACCGCATAAGCTTACGCCTTGCAGGCTAAAGTCGCCGATGCCAAATGCCATGCCGCCAATGCCGAAGACCAAAGTAATGCCGACAATCACAAGGTTGCGTGATTTGTGTAGGTCAACTTTGTTCTGAATTAGAGTATTCAAGCCTACGGTTGCGATAGAACCAAACAGAAGAATCATGATGCCGCCCATAACAGGAACTGGAATCGTTTGAAGTAGTGCGCCTAGCTTACCTACTAATGCTAGAACAATCGCTGTTACTGCTGCCCAAGTCATGATCACTGGATTGAATGCTTTGGTCAGCATTACAGCCCCCGTTACTTCACTGTAGGTTGTATTTGGTGGAGCACCCAACATAGAAGCAGCAATCGTTGCCACGCCGTCACCAGTTATTGTGCGGTGTAAACCTGGCTTCTTAAGGTAGTCTTTACCGGTTACATTCGAAATAGCAAGCATGTCGCCTACGTGTTCAACAGCAGGTGCAATTGCTACAAATACCATAAAGAAGATAGCGTTGATGTTGAACTCTGGCGCTGTGAAGTTAGGTAGAGCTAACCAAGCAGCCTGAGCGACAGGGGTAAAATCAACGACACCATATACTAAGCTCGTAATATAACCCGCAACAATACCGCCGAAGATCGGCAGCAGTTTAAGAAAGCCTTTCGAGAAAACACTGATGACAATCGTTACTAACAATGAAATAGATGAAATCCATAATGCTGCGTCTGCATCTATAAGCTGAACCGCACCATCGCCTGTTTTACCTAGCGCCATGTTTACCGCAACAGGCGCAAGACCTAAGCCGATCACCATGATTACAGGGCCAACTACGACTGGTGGAAGCAGTTTGTGGATAAAGGCTACACCACGTACCTTAATTAAGGCACCCATTAATACATACACAACACCTGCTGCCATAAGGCCGCCCATGGTTGCACCTACACCCCAAGTTTGAATGCCAAACATGATAGGTGCGATGAATGCAAAAGAAGACGCAAGGAAAATAGGTACTGAACGGCGTGTAATAAGTTGGAATAAAAGGGTACCGATACCTGCCCCAAAGAGCGCTACGTTGGGATCAAGGCCTGTCAGCAGGGGCACCAGTACAAGTGCACCAAAAGCGACAAATAGCATTTGCGCACCTTGCAGAGCATTTTTCATGTTATGTCCTTAAAAATGGTCGTTATATGAAAAGCGAAAAATAAAATTCGCGGGATTCTATCACTTGGCAATCGGTTGCTATGTCAGATAGATCAAATTTATTTATATTAGTTATGTTTATCTCTATCAAAATAAGAAAAATTCAGTTTACAAGTGAACGATTTATCATGGTCAGGTGATATTTTGTGGTTATTAAACACAGTGGGTGCTAACGACCTTGCCCCTCAATCCATAGTTGCTTATCATCAAGGCACAAGCTTTGAATATTAGGATCAATATGCGCTACATAGCATTGTTGTTGATGGGACTATTAGCCTCTCCGAGTTATGCCTTAACTCAAGTAGATATCTTTAGGGCTGAAGTTGCGATTAACGCTGAAGACAAACAACCAGAACAAGTGGCAAGAAATACTGGCATGGAGCAGGTATTGATACGTGCGACTGGCCAAACTGATGTCGCGTCGAATGAGACGATTCAAAAGGCGATGCGTAAGAGTGCGCAGTACATGTCTCAAATGAGTTTTGGCGAAAGCAATGACCAATCAACATTGCGTATGCGTTTTAACGGTGCTCAAATTCGTTCACTACTGACTCAAGCGCAATTACCGTATTGGCCTGATACTCGCTCAAATATTCTTGTTTGGCTGGTAGAAGAGAGTAACTACGACAAGAACATTGTCTGGGAACACTCCAACTCACTGTTAGCTGTAGGCTTACAAGCCAATGCAAAAGAGCGCGGTTTGCCTTTGATGTTTCCTGTTGGTGATTTTGATGATGTTACGGGAGTGGCCACCTCGGATTTGTGGGGCAGCTTTGTCACACCGATTGGCAACGCGAGTCAACGTTACCCTGTTGATGCTGTTTTGGTGATTAAGGCACAGTCTTCTGGATTACGCTGGACTTTGTATGATCAAAAACCAAACCAGCTGACGAGCGCACCAACATCACCGGTAAGTGGTTCGGTATCGGGTAACAGTGCGACGACTTCTAAGAAATTGGTTGATCAAATCAGTAACTACTACGCAGGCAAAAGTGCTGTTGTTGTAGCAAGTGAATCATCAGAGTCGATTTTAACTCAGTTTATCAGTTTGAATAATGCTCAAGACTTCTTCCAATTGGAGAATGCACTGAAGCGTCTAAACTCGGTGGCAAGCTTAGATATTCTACAAATTCAAAACAATGAAGTGACGTTCCGAATTCATTTGTTATCGACCCAACAAGAGTTTGAACAAGAAGTTGAAAGCATTCGCCAAGTCGCGAAGGTTGAAGAGTCTTATATCGAACCTGAAGTGAGCCCAGAATTTGAAGCGCAAGATAACATTATGTCTGTAGGCGATGACTCTGTTGTTGTTACTGATGCGATGGGCAATGAAACTACGCCAAGCGTTCAAGTGATTAAAGGCAGTGAGTTATCTACAGATGCTGAGCTAACAAATGCTGAGGTGACGCTAGGTGAATCTGATGAGGAAGCGCTACCAGTCACAGCGCCAGTAAACGCTAAGCCAAGCTTGGTATACGAATGGGTTCGCTCGTAATCGTCTACCGACATGACAGACAGATCGATATGAAATCATGAAAAAAGCCCTGCAAGAGAAATCTCGCAGGGCTTTTTGTTTATCTGTTGTCATGTCAGATCTAGAGCATCGAACCAATATTATTGTTCGAACTTAGCTTTCTCTTTCTTTTCTACTTCGGAAAGGCGCTTCAACTTGATGCCTAACTCTTTGGCTCTAAAACGGGTAAATAATATATTGCCTGCGAAGCCTAGAGTCGTCAAAAGCAGTTCTACAGCGGCTAACAAGCGCTCTCCACCGTCTACATACATAATAGTTAACGCGTGTAGGAAGTAGAGCATTAAGACGAAATTCGCCCAAGCATGCGTATAAGGCTTGCCCGATAATATTCCCGGTAATGGTAGTAACAGCGGTATAGCCCAAGCAATCGCCAGTGTTACATTACTGAGGTGAGGGTGCGGTGAAAGTGTCATCTGCCAAGCAACCACCCAGAATAAAAGCGACAAATTGCCCGTTAAAGCAAGGTAGCGAAATAGCTTGGTTTTGGGAGACATCGGTCTCTCTGACATATACATCATTGAGGCATTCCCTTCTGGTTAATAGCGATGCGCGCTACGCGTTTGCCTAGGTTTTTCGCCAACTCAATTTCTTCTTTGCTTAATGAAGCGCTCTCTCCAGTGCTGCTTGCACCGTAAGGTGTGCCACCGGTTTGAGTGGTGTGCAGTGCAGGTTCTGAATAGGGGATGCCCACGACTAACATGCCATGATGAAGTAGAGGCAGCATCATGCTTTGCTGTGTCGTCTCTTGACCACCGTGTAGTGATGAAGAGGAAGTAAATACACAAGCTGGTTTATCGATGAGATCGCCATTAATCCATAACGATGTTGTGCTATCCCAAAAGTGCTTCATTGGCCCAGCCATATTGCCAAACCATACTGGGCTGCCGAGTGCTAAACCGTCGCAAGAACGGAGATCTTGTAAGGTCGCAATAGGATCTGTTGGCTGATAGCGCGAATCCGGCTGCTCTTCTACCGTATACACGTTGTTCACCGTTCTTAGCATGGCTTCGCAGTTCGGGATGGATTCCACCCCACGAGCGATTTGCCTTGCTAGCGCTTGGGTGTTGCCGTGTCGACTATAGTAGAGAACAAGAATGTTGATGCTCATATTGGATTACAGAATCTCTAGTACTTGTTCTGGTGGACGACCAATTTTTGCTTTGTTGTTCGCGACAACCACTGGACGTTCAAACAGTTTTGGATTCGTTGCCATTGCAGCGAAAAGATCTTCATCAGCCACTGATGCGTCACCAAGGTTCGCTTCTTTATAATCCGCTTCTTTGGTACGCATCATGTCGCGAACACTCTCAAAACCAAGCTGAGTGAAAAGCACTTTCAGCTGTTCAATAGTCAAAGGCGTATCTAGGTATTTGATCACCTCTGGCTGTACGCCGTTTGCTTCAAGCAGTTCGAGAGTTTGACGGCTCTTTGAGCAGCGTGGGTTATGATAAATCACGACAGACATGGTTCTTCCTCGTTATTATTTTTGATTTAATAGTTCAGTCGAAGCCAACTGAGTGGCTTCTTATTGTGTAACGTTGAGCTTTCTTTGTATTTTGGCAACGAGCTTTGCTGCCAGTCAATATACTTATTGCAACGATAAGAAGCGTTCGCGCTGTATCATTAGTTGATCAATTCGAGCGTCATAACGTGCTTGTTTTAGGCTGCCTAGCTCTGCGATTTGGCTCGCCTGCGTGTAGTACTGAATCGCTTTGTTCCAGTTGGCTTGCAGTGCCAAGATCTCTGCCCTAGCAGACAGTTCTTCATCGCTGTTACCAAGGTTTGTATTTGCCTTTGAAAGCAGGTACCACCCATTGGTGTCGTTCGGGTTATCGTGCGTGTAACGTTGCAACACGCGAACGGCTTCCTGTAGGTCTTCATTTTCGATCAGTGCATTGGCGTAGTTTATGGTTAGAACTGAGTTGTTTGGTTGACGCTCAAGTGCTGACTTAAGTTCTTTAATCGCAATCTCAGGCTTTTTCTGTTCAATGTGCAGATCTGAAATAGCATCCAGATAGAACAAGTTGGTTGGGTCGCTATTCATCAGCTTGGTCAGAATCGGTTCTGCTTTATCTAGTTTTTTTGAATCTAGGTAAACCAGTGCTTGTCCATACTCTAATGATGGAACCAAGGCTTTGGGGGCTTTCTTCAGCTTTCGCTCAAACCAATCAAGAGCTGCATCATTATTGATACCAGCATAGCGCGCAACAATACGGGCTCTTGCTAAATGATAATCCAGTGACGGAGCCAGTTTTAGTGGTGTATAGCTGCGAGCACGGGCGCGTGAATCTGTGATTCGGTCTTCAGGCAACGGGTGAGTTAATAGCATTGGTGGCGGTGTGCTTGCATAGCGGTATTCATCAGCTAAGCGGCCAAAGAAACGTGGCATAGCGTTTACATCGAACCCTGCTTTTGCAAGCGTGTTGATGCCAAAGCGGTCGGCTTCTTTTTCATTACTTCGGGTGTAGTTTATTTGGCTTTGCATGTTACCAGCAGTTGTTGCAGTGATAGCTGCGATACCGGCTTCTGGTGCTGCAATCGCTAATAATACAGAAGCGGCCAATGCTGCGATGGTTGCAGGAGAGCGGCGAGCTTGATCTTCCATACTACGTGCTAAGTGACGCTGGGTAACATGCGCGATTTCGTGCGCCAATACGGAAGCGAGTTCACTTTCAGACTGTGCATGCAAGAACAAACCTGAGTGCAAAGCAACATAACCACCAAAAAAAGCAAAAGCGTTGATGTTTCGGTCACGGATCATAAAGAACTGAAAAGGTGTCTTTACATCATTTGCGTTCGCGACAAGGCGATGGCCAAGCGTGTCAATGTATTGGTTTAGAACCGGGTCGTTTACAATAGGCTGGCTGCTTCTGATGATGCGCATGTAGGCATCACCATAGATAAGTTCTTGGTCGATAGTGAGTGTGCCGCCAGCCGCGGTGCCGATATCGGGTAGCTCCAAACCATTGGTATTTGCCAACGTTGGAGTGCTTAATGTAGCTGCGATGCATAAGCAAGCAATTGAGCGAGCGCGTTTAAACATATTAGTCAGTAATACTCCGTTTCTTCTGACAGTAAGACAAGTGCAATGCAAATTGGTTCTCTATCTGATTTAACCTTTACCAAGTGCGTGCGCTATCATGAAGGAAGATGAATGAATGATGGCGCGTTTTCAAAAACAGATTACAATACGACCCTTATAATAAGCATCGAGCTAAAGAATGACACCTAATATTCTAGATTTACGCCAAGAGCGCTGTCCAATGGCACTATTATTAGCCAAGCGTCACAGTGTAAAGTTAGAAGTAGGGCAATCATTGTCAATTTATGTCTCTGATAACAGCTCGATGAAAGATATTGTTACTTTTTTGTCTAAGCAAGCCTATGACGTCATCGTAGAGGTTTGCTCTAATTACCATCATCTCCTCGTCACTAAAAAGGAATTGCAGTCAAATGCTTGAAATGGTCAATCGTTGGTATAAACGACGTTTCTCTGATCCCCATGCTGTCAGCTTGGTTGCCATCATTCTCTTCGGCTTTATTACGATCTACTTCTTTGGTCACCTCATTGCCCCACTTTTGGTGGCTATTGTTTTGGCTTATCTGCTTGAGTGGCCGGTTACTCAACTTCAAAGACTCGGTGTTCCAAGAACCCCATCAGTGATGTTGGTGATTTTAATGTTCTTTAGCGTGATGTTACTTGCGCTGTTTGGTCTAGTACCAACGATTTGGGAACAGGTAGGTAACCTTATCAATGATATTCCAAGCATGTATGGTGGTTTACAGAAGTTCATCGCAACCATTCCTGAGCGTTACCCTGAACTAGCAAACCTGCAGATCGTTGAATCGATTGTGTCTAATGCGAAAAACAAAGCATTAGGCTTTGGCGAAAGCGTTGTGAAGGGCTCTTTAGCTTCTCTTGTTAGTTTGGCGACGCTTGCGGTTTACCTGATTCTTGTACCGCTGCTGATTTTCTTCCTTTTGAAAGACAAAGAAGAGATGATCAGTATGGCTAGTGGTGTTCTGCCTAAGAACCGTCGTCTAGCGACCAAGGTTTGGGTTGAGATGAACCAACAAATCTCAAACTACATTCGCGGTAAGGTGCTTGAGATTTTGATCGTCGGCGGTGTCAGCTACGTAACCTTTGCGATTCTGGATTTACGTTATTCAGCACTGCTGGCTGTCGCGGTTGGTTTCTCGGTATTGATTCCTTACATCGGTGCGGCGGCTGTGACCGTTCCAGTCGCGATTGTTGGCCTGTTCCAGTGGGGCTTAGAACCTCAGTTTTATTGGTTGCTTCTCGCTTACGGTATTATCCAAGCGTTAGATGGTAACGTGCTCGTTCCTGTTCTGTTCTCTGAAGCAGTGAACCTACACCCAGTAGCGATTATTGTAGCGGTGTTGGTGTTTGGCGGACTGTGGGGGTTCTGGGGAGTGTTCTTTGCGATCCCTTTAGCCACGCTAGTGAAAGCGGTTTGGAATGCCTTACCGAGTCACGCTCTCGATGATGACCCTGAACATCAATCGTAATTGAACGCGCTATCAATTTGAATGCGCTATCAATTTTAATAAGTACAAAAAGGCCGAATATCCATGATATTCGGCCTTTTTGCATTTGGCTGTCCCGTCCTGAAATGTGTTTACACATTGAGGACGAATTATGACTACTTCAAAT
>NZ_JBGONI010000019.1:0-34699 GCF_041439035.1 Vibrio sp. 1F263
AATCTGTAGCTGTTATCGATGCGGCACTTAAATATGTAGATAGCCACCGTTCTGAACTGGGTGCTTTCCAAAACCGTTTCGACCACGCAATCAATAACTTAGACAACATTAACGAGAACGTTAATGCATCTAAGAGCCGCATTAAAGATACTGATTTCGCGAAAGAAACGACTCAGATGACTAAATCTCAGATTCTTTCTCAAGCTTCAAGCTCGATTTTAGCTCAAGCAAAACAAGCTCCGAACTCGGCACTTAGCCTACTAGGTTAACAGGTTGAAAGGCCACATTGACCATGTGCATTATTGTTCATCATCGTCAATGTTAGGCTTCCACAAATTAGCTCGTGGTGAGAGATGAGCGCTAAATAAACCCAGCTTCGGCTGGGTTTTTTATTGCCTGTTATTTGGTAAAGGTACATTGGAGTGAAGTACCGTGTCGGCGAAAAGGAGTAAAAGAGAGAGCAGGGACTTTTTTATGTCAATTATCTGATAGGTATTGATACGCATTGTGCTAAATCCGGCTTTAAAAGATGTCGTGAGATTAATTGATCTACTTCACGTTTTTTTTAATATTTAAAATAATACGAAAAAAAATGCATTTTTTATTAAAGCTTCTAGTTAAGGGGCCGTTAAAGGGATTGAGAGAAATGATATGTACCAATGTAAGGTGAGAGAGACACTGGTATATAAAACAAAATAACATGTGTTTTTGTGAGGTGAGAGTCACATAAGTGCATGAAAAAATGCCTAAAGGAGATCAACTATGGCGATTAATGTAAGCACAAATGTGTCTGCAATGACGGCTCAGCGCTACCTAAATAGCGCGGCTGAAGGTACTCAAAAATCAATGGAGCGCTTGTCTTCTGGCTATAAAATTAATAGCGCGAAAGATGATGCTGCAGGCCTACAAATCTCTAACCGCTTAACGTCGCAAAGCCGTGGCCTAGATATGGCTGTAAAAAACGCGAATGATGGTATCTCTATTGCACAGACTGCTGAAGGTGCAATGAATGAGTCAACCAATATCCTGCAACGAATGCGTGACCTTTCTCTTCAATCTTCAAATGGCTCAAACACGAGATCTGAACGTGTTGCTATCCAAGAAGAAGTATCGGCGTTAAACACTGAGCTTAACCGTATTGCTGAAACGACCTCTTTTGGTGGTAACAAGCTTTTGAACGGTACTTTTGGTAGCCAATCTTTCCAAATCGGTGCAGATTCTGGTGAAGCAGTAATGCTGACGATGAATAATATGCGTACTGACACTCAAGCTATGGGCGGTAAGAGCTATAGTGTTACCGAGGGTAAAGATACGTCTTGGCGTGTAGGAGCAAACTCTGCTCTAACGATGAAATACCAAGATCAGTTTGGTGATCTTCAAGAGTTGTCTATTTCTGCGAAAGAAGGCAACGACATGGAAGAGCTAGCAACGTATATTAATGGCCAAAGTCCAGACGTCCAAGCATCGGTAGGTGAAGGCGGTAAACTGCAACTGTTTGCTTCTAGCCAAAAAATTGAAGGTAATGTTGAATTTGGCGGCAGTCTGGCGGGCGAGCTAGGGATTGGTGCAGGTAAAGACGTTACTGTTAACGATATCGATGTAACATCGGTTGCTGGTGCTAACAACGCGGTATCTATTATTGATGGCGCTCTAAAATCAGTAGACAGTAACCGAGCATCTCTCGGTGCATTCCAAAACCGTTTTGATCACGCAATCAGCAACTTAGATAATATTAACGAAAACGTTAATGCGTCTAAGAGCCGTATCAAAGATACCGATTACGCAAAAGAAACAACGGCAATGACGAAGTCTCAAATCTTACAACAGGCGAGTACTTCTATTTTAGCTCAAGCAAAACAATCACCATCAGCAGCTCTAAGCTTGTTGGGCTAAACTTACTTCAGTAAGTAACGGTAAACTCTACTGTGGGTAGAGTTTTACTGTTAGGCTCATAAAGGTGGGAGGGAGAGTGTTATGGAAATATTATCTAACGCGTCGAACATCCAGCCTTATGGCTCACCTAATGGCACTAAATTTGCAAGCGATGAAGGTAGTAGTGCGTCGAGCACTTTACAACTAAAAGAAGCAACATCTCATGGCAAGGTAGAAAAATCGAAAGAGATGGCTACCGAAGCGGCGATTCAATTAGCTCAACATAGACAAGAGTTAAATGATCAGGAGCGTGTCAAGATGGTTGAGAAGGTCAATGAGTTTATATCTTCTCTTAACAAGGGTGTTGCCTTCAAGGTTGATGAAGAGACTGGGAGAGATGTGGTCACTATTTATGAGACCACAACAGGCGATATTATTCGCCAAATTCCCGACGAAGAAATGCTCGAAATTCTGAGGCGCCTAGCAGCCCAAACCTCGAATAGTGGAATATTGGAGGCTAAGGTTTAAGTCGTATTATTGAGGTGGTTTAATGAGTTTTGGCCCAATGGGGATTTCGTCTGGCATGGATATCAATTCCATGGTCAGCAAAATTGTTGATTCTGAGCGTGTGCCTAAACAGCAACAGATCGACAATGAACGAACGCGAATCGACACCAGCATTAGTGCCTATGGAAGACTCAGAGAATCCCTTGATTCGATGAAGGATCTGATGACAAGCTTTCGTCAGGATAAAGCTTTTGCTGTGCGAACAGTAGAAAGTACTGATGAAAATCTTGTTTCTGCGACCGCGACTACCGAAGCGATCGCTG
This sequence comes from Vibrio sp. 1F263, assembly GCF_041439035.1. Taxonomy (NCBI): domain Bacteria; kingdom Pseudomonadati; phylum Pseudomonadota; class Gammaproteobacteria; order Vibrionales; family Vibrionaceae; genus Vibrio; species Vibrio sp. 1F263. The sequence goes on from NZ_JBGONI010000019.1 coordinate 2,703, forward strand.
GCAAATATGCCATCGATGTGTTGCAGCTTGCCCAGAGCCATAAAGTGGCTTCTGATGTTCTATCAGATGACATGAAATTTGGCCCTGGCAAGCTGCAGGTTTCGCTTGGTAGCGAGAGCTTCGAAACACAAGTTAGTGCTAACTCAAAACTGCGTGATGTTGTTAGAGGTATTAACAGCGCTGGGGATAATCCGGGTGTTCGAGCTTCTATCATTAATGATAAAGAAGGACCACGGTTAGTCCTCGCTTCAAATATGTCTGGTGAAGACAATCAAATAAAACTCCACGTTGACTCTGAAGATAACAACCCTCTAAAAAAATTAGAATATAAAACCCTATCGGAAAGACTGAAAGCCTTAGAAGATGCTCGCTCAGTAGCGCAAGGCGTCTTAGCTGATGCCCCTCCTAAATTGGATGCTGACGGTAACCCAATTCCTGACGGCTTTGCTGTTCCGCTGCGAGACGATGACGGAAATTCCATATTTGATGAAAACGGCAATCCTATTTTTGAAAGAAAATCGGAACCTGTCGTTGAACCTGAAGATCCTTTCGCTGAATTTGACCGTGATAATTTAACTTATGGCCAAGAAGCGGCAATGGCAGGTCAAAAGGCGCTAGATGCGTCCGCCTTAGCGGCTTCAGGGATGCCAGAAGATACGATCCCAGGCTGGAACAACACCGCTTCGGGCACATTACTCGATTCTTTTTTTAGGCCTGAACTCGAGCTTGACGAAAAAGCCATCGAGAAAGCCGCTGATATTCCGGGGTGGTCAAATACTGCCGCAGGTACTCTGACGGATTCTTATGTTACCCCCAAAGAAGCGCAGCAGAAGCTCGATGCCGAGAAAGCCAGAATAGAAAGTAAATTGGTTGATGAACGTTCAGAGTTAGCGAAGAGAGTTGAGAAAGGTGAATTAACCCCGGAGCAGGCTCAGCAATTAGAGAGAGCTAGGTTATCTCCGGGGGAACGAACACATTTAGAGAAGGTTGATAAAGCTCAAGCTAATCTGGCTTTGGCTCAACAGTCTTTTGACCAATACAGCGGCATGACTGAAGTGCAAGCTGGACAAGATTCAATGGTCATTCTGGATGGTGTCGCTCAGCTTTCTAGCAATAATAATGTGATTGAAGATGCCGTTGAAGGTATTGATATTACGGTTAAAGGTAAAACGCCAAAAGATAAGCCGCCAGCAGAAATTGGTGTTGAGTACGACCGTAATCGTGTTCGTGAAGATATTGAAGCTTTTGTTAGCTCTTATAATCAGTTTTACCAAGTATCTAAAGGTTTGGCGAGTGTTGACCCTTTGACAGGTCAAAAAGGCCCTCTTTCTGGTGACAGTACAGTGCGTAACGCAGACTCGCGACTAAAAAGTGTGTTCTCTTCAAGCATTGAAGACGCGCCTGACAACCTTAAGTCTTTGACTGAATTTGGTATCACCACCACAAGACAAGGCTCGCTAGAAATCAACTACGACATGCTTGATCGTCAGCTTAACAATCACTTTGATAAGTTGGGTGAGTTCTTTGGCGGCAACAACGGTTTCGCCAAAAAAGTCGAAGATGCGATTCAAGGGATCACGGGTGTTACGGGCTCAATCCGCACGAGAGAAAAGAGCTTAGTCGAACAAAATTACCGTTTGGTTGATGATCAAAGCGCGCTTGACCGACGCATGGATAGCCTAGAGAGCCGTACGCACTCCAAGTTCACTGCGATGCAGGATGCGACCAGCAAGATGCAATCTCAGTTGGGCAGCATGATGAGTGCAATGGGCTAATAGATGAGCAAACTGCTTCAAGAGCTTTGTGAGCTCGATCAATTAATTATGTCTAAGCTCGAATATAGTGAAATTAATGCTGAAGAAATAGTGCATCTTGTCGATAACAGAGAACAGTTATTGCAAAACGTGCTTCAATTAATCGATTCATATCCCGACGTTAAGCAAAGCTCCGAGTGGTTTGAAGCCATTTCGAGAACAAGACAATTGGTCGAACTGATGCAGTCTGAGACTGGTCGAGTAGGTAAAAACTTACATAAATACCGACATGGTGCCAAATCAGTTCAACAATACAAAAAGTTTTTATAGAAGAGGTTTACTATGCGCGGTTCTTTACAGGCATATAAAAAGGTATCAGTGGATAGTCAGCTTACAGCTGCCTCACCGCATAAAATTGTTCAGATGCTAATGGCTGGTGCTATCGAGCGCTTAATTCAAGGTAAAGCGGCAATGCAAGCGGGCAACATCCCGGTGAAAGGTGAGCGACTGAGTAAGGCTCTAGATATCATTATTAGCCTGCGTAGTTGCCTATCGATGTCCGATGGTGGCGACATTGCGAAAAATCTAGATCAACTTTATGAGTTTATGATCACGCAAATTTCTGCTGCAAATCACAAAAATGATCCTCAGCCAATTGATGATGTTATCGATATTATCCGCGAAATTAAGAGCGCTTGGGACCAAATTCCGAATGAATATCACAATTTAACGTCTGCGGATGTTGGTATTTAAAGAAACATCCCAGTTTAAACCAATCGCATATCTCTGAATTGCTTGGTTGCCTTATTTTTATAATCAAATAAAATAGAAGCCATTAGATAGCCTAATGGCTTTTTTCGTTGCTGGTTTCCTAGATTTGTCCACGTAGATCATAATCATTGATATTTTCTCTGTTTTGTCTCTTACGTCGCTTACCAATTTCCGCATCGCACCAAAATAAAGGCAATAATTCCTACTTATGCAAGGTTTGGCAAAACTGCTTGTCGTCGATGATAACGCTCAAAATCGTCACAATTTAAGCACAATATTAGAGTTTGTAGGAGAGAGCTGCGAAGTAATCAGCTCTGAACAAGCACACAAAGTTGACTGGTCCCTACAGTGGGCTGGCTGCATCATTGGTTCAATTAAAGCCAAAGGCTTCGCATTACTGAATGAAAAGCTTGTTCATGTTAATCACATCCCTTTACTGGTGATTGGCAAAAACGATTACCCGGTTGACGAACTTACTAACTTTGTTGGTGAACTCGAACTTCCTCTTAACTACCCGCAATTAAGTGATGCACTAAGACACTGTAAAGACTTCTTAGGCCGTAAAGGCGTTCAAATTGTACCTTCAGCGCGTAAGAATACGCTTTTTCGTAGTCTAGTTGGGCAGAGTGTTGGTATCCAAGAAGTTCGTCACTTGATTGAACAAGTCTCTTCTACTGAAGCAAACGTATTGATTCTTGGTGAGTCAGGCACGGGCAAAGAAGTTGTAGCACGTAATGTTCACTATCATTCTAAACGTCGTTCAGGACCTTTCGTTCCCGTAAACTGTGGCGCTATACCGCCAGATTTGCTCGAAAGTGAACTGTTTGGTCATGAGAAGGGCGCGTTTACTGGTGCAATTACCGCACGTAAAGGCCGTTTTGAGTTGGCTGAAGGTGGTACACTGTTTCTTGATGAAATTGGTGATATGCCAATGGCGATGCAAGTTAAGTTGCTTCGTGTTTTACAAGAACGCAGTTTTGAACGTGTAGGTGGCAATAGTACCATTCAAGCTGATGTTCGAGTGATTGCGGCAACACACCGCAATCTTGAAAATATGATCGAAGATGATTTGTTCCGTGAAGACCTTTACTATCGCTTGAACGTTTTCCCAATTGAAATGCCATCGCTTCAGGAGCGAAAAGAAGATGTTCCCCTATTGCTTCAGGAGTTGATGACCAGAATGGAAGCTGAAGGTGGCATGCCAATCTGTTTTACTCCCCGTGCAATCAACTCTTTGATGGAGCATTGCTGGCCGGGCAACGTACGTGAGTTAGCTAATTTAGTTGAGCGAATGGTTATTTTATATCCAAATAGCTTGGTTGATGTGAATCATCTACCAACTAAATATAGATACAGTGATATCCCAGAGTTTCAGCCAGAGTTTAATAATTTTGCATCAGAGGAAGAGCAAGAGCGAGATGCTCTTTCTGACTTGTTCTCAGAAGACTTCAGTTTTGAGCAGCACGATGAGCTTGCTGACAATGCGAACGCACCTCAAGATTTACCCGCTGAAGGGGTTAACTTGAAAGAACTGCTCGCTGATATGGAAGTGAATATGATCAATCAAGCGTTGGAGGCTCAGGGCGGTATTGTTGCTCGCGCTGCTGACATGCTTGGAATGCGCAGAACCACTCTGGTCGAAAAAATGCGTAAATATAACTTGCAGCGTTAGTGCCTATTTTCGATGAAAACGAAAACCAGTACACACTTTAGCATTTTAGCATTTTAGCTTTTTGGCAACTTTAGCTAAACGAACAGATAAACCATAGTCGAGTTGTTGCTTGCTTAACTATGTGATAAATATAGCAAATAGCCTGACTTGTGTTGTACATGTCAGGCTGTTTTAGTATTTGAGGCAAATTTTTGACATGCACCTATCTAACGAACCAGAAAATCAATCACATCTAGATTCTGTTGAGCAACAGGTTGAGCGCTATAAGCAAGTGCTCGATGTTATGCCTGCGGGGGTCATCTTGTTAGATACACATGGTGAAGTGAGAGAAGCGAATCCTGAAGCACACCGTATTCTCGGGGTTGAGTTGGTTGGCGAGAAATGGTTTTCGGTAATACAAAATGCCTTTGAACCAAGGGACGATGATGGGCATGAGATCTCATTGAAGAATGGGCGAAAAGTGCGCTTAGCGATTTCAGCTTCGACTACAGGTCAGCTTATTTTGATTACAGACCTGACAGAAACTCGCCTACTTCAGTCTCGTGTGAGCGATCTTCAGCGTTTATCTTCACTCGGAAGAATGGTCGCTTCGCTTGCCCATCAGGTTCGCACGCCGCTTTCTAGTGCAATGCTGTATGCATCAAACCTTGCCGCGCCAAATTTGCCGCCGGCAACAAAAACGCGTTTTCAATCTAAGCTGATGGATAGGTTGCATGATTTAGAGAAACAAGTGAATGACATGCTGTTGTTTGCCAAAGGTGGCGACAACAAGGTGGTTAAGCCATTCACCATCGCGGAACTCATCATTGAGTTTCATCCTATGGTGGAGGCTGCGTTAAAAAGCAACCAGATTGATTATTGTCAGGAAGTTGAAGATGAAAAGACTCAAATGTTTGGCAACGCCAATGCTATCGCTTCTGCTTTAAGTAACCTAGTTTTGAACGCGGTTCAAATTGCTGGCAAGAAATCGCAGATTGATGTGTTTTTTAGACCCGTAAACGGTGAACTTAAGATATCAGTGCAAGACAGTGGCCCCGGAGTGCCTAAAGAACTACAAGGTAAGATTATGGAACCTTTCTTTACCACTCGTTCTCAAGGCACAGGTCTAGGTTTAGCGGTTGTACAAATGGTATGCCGAGCACATGAAGGTCGACTGGAATTGATATCAGAAGAGGGTGACGGCGCATGCTTTACCATGTGTCTACCGTTGGAAAGAAGCTCTTCTTCTGAAGACTAATAAGTTTTAACTGAATTTACACTGGAGAATCCTATGGCTCAAAGCAAAGTGTTAATCGTCGAAGATGATGAAGGTCTACGCGAAGCCCTTGTCGATACACTCGCGCTTGCTGGTTATGAATGGCTGGAAGCGGATTGTGCGGAAGATGCTCTGGTAAAATTGAAATCAAACTCTGTTGATATCGTGGTCTCTGATGTACAGATGGCCGGTATGGGCGGTTTAGCATTGCTAAGAAACATCAAGCAGCATTGGCCAAATCTTCCGGTTCTATTGATGACGGCCTATGCCAACATTGAAGATGCGGTCGCGGCAATGAAAGAAGGCGCTATCGATTACATGGCAAAGCCATTTGCTCCAGAAGTGCTGTTAAACATGGTGAGCCGTTACGCTCCCGTAAAGTCGGATGACAATGGCGATGCTATCGTTGCCGATGAGAAAAGTATCAAACTAATGATGCTGGCTGACAAAGTGGCTAAAACCGATGCCAACGTGATGGTGCTAGGGCCAAGTGGCTCTGGTAAAGAGGTCATGTCTCGCTATATTCATAACGCCTCGAGCCGTAAAGACGGTCCGTTTGTTGCGATTAACTGTGCCGCGATTCCAGATAACATGTTGGAAGCAACACTGTTTGGCTACGATAAAGGTGCGTTCACCGGGGCGATTCAAGCTTGTCCGGGTAAATTTGAGCAAGCTCAAGGCGGTACTATTTTGTTGGATGAGATCAGCGAAATGGATCTCAGCCTACAAGCGAAATTGCTGCGAGTGTTGCAAGAGCGCGAAGTTGAACGTCTTGGTAGCCGCAAGAGCATCAAATTGGATGTCCGTGTTCTAGCAACCAGTAACCGCGACCTAAAACAGTATGTTTCTGAAGGGAATTTCCGTGAAGATTTATACTACCGACTGAATGTATTTCCAATTACTTGGCCAGCGCTGTGTGAACGTAAAGGTGATATTGCGCCGCTTGCGAAACATTTGGTGGAACGTCATTGCACCAAACTAGGAATGCCTGTTCCTGTTCTGTCTGAGCAAGCCATTAGTAAACTCGTCAATTATCCGTGGCCGGGAAATGTGCGTGAACTGGATAATGTCGTGCAGCGCGCTCTAATTTTGAGTGAGCAAGAAAATATTTCAGGCGAACATATTTTACTTGAAGGTGTTGATTGGCAAGACGCAACTGGACTACAACAGATCGTTGAAGGGAACAGTGTTACAGCGCCAGAAATTAAGCCGATTGCTGAAGCGAATCCTATCAATAAAGTCGTGGCAGGTAGCGAAGGGCTTGGAAATGAACTTAGAGATCAAGAGTATGCGATCATTCTCGAAACATTGATTGCTTGTCATGGTCGACGTAAAGATATGGCTGAAAAGCTAGGCATTAGCCCTCGTACATTGCGTTATAAATTAGCGAAAATGCGTGATGCTGGAATAGATATTCCAAATTGAACATAAATTAGTAGTGTCAGCTTTCTGACTAGTGTATTACGATAGCTAGTCAAATTGATGCATGGCACGTTAATTGCTCTGTCAATAATAAAGCTAAATAGATAGTCATAATTTTGACTCCTGAGGTAGTAAATGAGAATAGATGGTTTACAAGGCGAAATGCAGGCAATGATGGTTGAAGCTGCCAGCACGCGTCCTGCTGCAACGGGCCAAGCGGTTGGTGCAGATTTTGGCAACATGCTGACTAATGCCATCAATAATGTGAACTCATTACAAAAGACCTCTGGTAATCTTCAAACTCGTTTTGACAGTGGCGATCAAAGCGTGTCTTTATCTGACGTGATGATTGCTCGTAATAAATCTAGTGTGGCTTTTGAAGCGACGATCCAAATTAGAAATAAATTGGTCGAATCGTACAAAGAGCTGATGAACATGCCGGTATAAGTTGGGTAGTAAATAGTGGCAGATAACAGTCAAACAACAGATTTAACCGTAAGCGATAGCAACGACCACGCACTTATTGCAAGCTCTGATCTAGATGGCGAAGGGCAAAATACCGATTTAGGTGAGCGCAGTTCATCTAAGTTCGATATGGCCGTCGGTGATCTCGATTTGCTTCGTCAAGTCGTCTTAGTTCTTTCTATCTCGATCTGTGTAGCGCTTATTGTAATGCTGTTTTTCTGGGTGAAAGAGCCAGAAATGCGTCCATTAGGGGCTTACGAAACAGAAGAGTTGATCCCGGTTCTTGATTATTTGGATACGCAGAAGATTGAGTACTCTCTTGAAGGGAACACCATCTCGGTACCAGCGAGTGAATATAACTCATTAAAGTTAAATATGGTTCGAGCGGGTTTGAACCAAGAGCGAAACACCGGTGATGATATCCTCATGCAAGACATGGGTTTTGGTGTATCACAACGTTTAGAGAAAGAGCGTCTTAAACTAAGTCGTGAAAGACAGCTTGCTAAAGCTATTGAACAGATGAAGCAGGTACGTAAAGCTCAAGTTTTACTTGCCTTACCTAAGCAAAGTGTCTTTGTTCGTCACAATCAAGAAGCCTCTGCCTCAGTCTTCCTGACACTTAAAACGGGGACGAACCTCAAGCAGCAAGAAGTTGATTCTGTTGTGGACATGGTGGCTAGTGCCGTTCCGGGGATGAAAACTTCGCGAATTACGGTGACCGATCAGCATGGCCGACTTTTGAGCTCTGGCTCTCAGGATCCGATGTCAGCGGCACGCCGAAAAGAGCACGAGTTAGAGCGTAATCAAGAGCAAGCGCTACGTGAAAAAATTGACTCCATTTTGATTCCGATTCTTGGGTTTGGTAACTACACGGCTCAGGTTGATATTCAACTCGACTTTAGTGCTGTGGAACAAACAAGAAAGCGTTTTGATCCGAATACTCCAGCAACCCGAAGTGAATATACATTAGAAGACTACAATAACGGCAACGTTGTGGCTGGTATTCCAGGGGCTTTGAGTAACCAGCCTCCTGCTGATGCATCGATTCCCCAGGACGTGGCTCAGATGAAAGATGGTACGATGATGGGGCAAGGTTCGGTTCACAAAGAAGCGACCCGCAACTTTGAGCTGGATACTACCATTAGTCATGAGCGAAAACAGAGCGGCACGGTTAATCGTCAGACCGTATCCGTTGCAATCAAAGATCGCCAATCATTGAACCCTGATACGGGAGAAGTGGTTCACACCCCAATTCCAGCAAGCGAAATTAACGCGATACGTCAGGTATTGATTGGAACTGTGGGTTTTGATGAAAACCGCGGTGATTTACTCAATGTGTTAAGTATGCAATTTGCACCTCAAGTAACGGATATTGTTGCTGACGTACCAATTTGGGAGCATCAACACTTTAATGATTGGGTTCGTTGGTTTGCGAGTGCGTTGGTTATTATTGTTGTCGTATTGGTGCTGGTTCGCCCTGCAATGAAAAAACTGCTTAACCCAGCAGCAGACGATGACGATCAAATGTACGGCCCCGATGGCATGCCAATTGGTGCTGACGGCGAAACCAGTTTAATTGGTGGTGATATTGAAGGTGGTGAGTTATTTGAATTTGGTTCAAGTATCGACCTACCTAACCTTCACAAAGATGAGGACGTACTGAAAGCAGTACGTGCACTTGTAGCGAATGAACCAGAGCTAGCAGCTCAAGTAGTTAAGAATTGGGTGGCAGATGGCTAACGAAATTGTTCCACAACAAGCAGAAGGTGGTGAGCTTGATGTCGCAAGTGTCGATATCGAGTCTATCTCAGGCGAAGAGCGCGCTGCGATCTTGTTGCTAAGTTTAAGTGAAGAAGATGCTGCGGGTATCATTCGCCATCTAGAACCTAAACAGGTTCAGCGTGTTGGTAGTGCAATGGCACGTTCAACGGATTGGTCTCAAGAAAAAGTAGGTGCTGTACACCGCGCTTTCTTAGATGATATTCAGAAGTACACCAACATCGGTATGGGCAGTGAAGACTTCATGCGTAATGCGTTGGTGGCTGCGCTGGGCGAAGATAAGGCGAATAACCTTGTTGATCAGATCCTTTTAGGTACTGGTTCTAAAGGTTTGGATTCTCTTAAGTGGATGGACCCTCGTCAGGTGGCAAGCATCATCATTAACGAGCACCCACAGATTCAAACGATCGTACTGTCTTATCTGGAATCGGATCAGTCTGCGGAGATCTTATCTCAATTCCCTGAGCGTGTTCGCCTTGATTTGATGATGCGTATTGCTAACCTTGAAGAAGTTCAACCTTCAGCTCTCGCTGAATTGAATGAAATCATGGAGAAACAGTTTGCGGGTCAAGCGGGTGCTCAAGCTGCCAAAATTGGTGGCCTGAAAGCCGCTGCTGAGATCATGAACTACATGGACAATAATGTAGAAGGCATCTTGATGGGGCAAATTCGAGATCAAGACGAAGACATGGCAACACAGATCCAAGATCTTATGTTTGTCTTTGAAAACCTTATTGAAGTTGATGACCAAGGTGTTCAGCGATTGCTGCGTGATGTTCCACAAGACGTTCTACAGAAAGCGCTTAAAGGTGCTGATGAAAGCCTACGTGAGAAGATCTTCAAGAACATGTCTACGCGTGCTGCTGATATGATGAGAGACGATATTGAGGCGATGCCGCCAGTTAAAGTCTCTGATGTAGAAGCGGCTCAGAAAGAGATCTTGGGTATTGCGAGGAAGATGGCAGACAGTGGCGAGATTATGCTGTCTGGTGGCGCCGACGAGTTCCTTTAATACAGAAACCTCAAGAGCCCCACATTGTTGGGGCTTTTCTTTATCCAACCTCAAACCACAGATTAACTACCGTGTAATTGCTTGAATCTACAACGCAGTTGGACGAACTCATAGATAGGTACTGATATGTCAGGTGATAGAAAACGCGGCTTCCTTCGCCCTGAAGAAGATAATACGGTTGCCCAACCTCAGAAATGGGGGCTGCCTGACTATACCTCTGATGTGAACAAACAAGCCAAAGAAACGGCTTTTAACTACGATCCTGGTTGGATGCCAACGGTTGAAGAAGCCATTGAAGACGAAGAGCTGGTTCTAACTGAAGACCAAATCGAACTGATCAAGCAAGGTGCTTATCAGGAAGGGCTTCATCAAGGACAAGAGGCTGGCTTTAAACAGGGCTACGAAAAAGGCAAAGAAGAAGGGTTTGCCGCAGGTCACGAAGAGGGCAACGAAGCCGGCAAACTTGAAGGCGTTACTGCTGGTCAAGAGTACATTCAGCAGCAAGTCGCCATCTTTATGGGGCTAGCCAACCAGTTCGCTCAGCCTTTAGAGCTGATGAATGCTCAGGTAGAGAAGCAACTGGTGGACATGGTACTGACCATGGTCAAAGAAGTGGTTCATGTTGAAGTACAAACCAACCCACAAATCATACTAGATACCGTGAAAGAATCGGTAGAGTCACTGCCAATCTCAGGTCACGCGATCACATTGAAGCTAAACCCTGAAGATGTTGCAATAATACGCTCAGCGTATGGCGAAACGGAATTGGACTCTCGTAATTGGACGTTGGTATCAGAGCCTGCACTCAATCGCGGCGACGTACAAATTGAAGCGGGTGAATCGAGTGTAAACTACCGCATGGAAGAGCGCGTGAAGAACGTCATTCAAAGCTTCTGTGGTGTAAATCGTCATCAAGGTCATGAGTAATGCTTGAGTTAGCGAACCGTCTTAGCCAATACAAAGTCGAGGGGCTAAAGTCGCGACCAATTGCTTCAGGCAAACTCGTTCGTGTTGTTGGACTAACGCTTGAAGCGACCGGCTGCAAAGCGCCAATTGGCAGCTTATGCTTAGTAGAGACCATGTCTGGTCAGATGGAAGCCGAAGTGGTTGGCTTTTCTGGCGATAACCTGTTTTTGATGCCCAGTGAACAAATTACTGGGATCTTACCTGGCGCTCGCGTGACACCGATGACATCAGAAAGCGGTATCCCTGTTGGAATGGAGTTGCTTGGTCGTGTTATCGATGGCGTAGGTAATCCGCTCGACGGATTAGGTCCAATCTATACCGAGCAACGCGCTTCCTTTAATGCTGAGCCAATCAATCCTTTAGCTCGTAAACCTATCTCTGAGCCACTTGATGTTGGCTTAAAAGCGATTAATGGCTTACTAACGGTGGGCAAAGGGCAGCGTATCGGCCTGTTTGCGGGTTCCGGTGTGGGTAAGTCGGTTACGCTTGGGATGATGACTCGTGGTACAACCGCGCAAGTGGTCGTGGTGGGGTTGATTGGTGAGCGTGGACGAGAAGTAAAAGAATTTATTGAAGAGATCCTTGGCGAAGATGGTCGTAAGCGTTCTGTTGTGGTCGCCGCTCCTGCGGATTCGTCTCCATTGATGCGTTTAAAAGGCTGTCAAACCGCACTGGCTGTAGCTGAGTATTTCCGAGACCAAGGTCTAGATGTTTTACTACTGATGGACTCATTGACTCGTTTCGCTCAGGCGCAGCGTGAAATCGCTCTGTCTGTGGGTGAGCCGCCAGCAACCAAAGGCTATCCGCCGTCTGTGTTTGCCAAGCTTCCTGCGCTGGTGGAGCGAGCAGGTAATGGTAACGATGAACAAGGTTCTATCACTGCTTTCTTTACCGTGTTAACAGAAGGTGATGATTTACAAGACCCTATTGCCGATGCATCGCGAGCGATTCTTGATGGTCACATTGTTTTATCTCGTGAGATGGCTGATGCTGGTCACTATCCCGCGATTGATGTTGAGAAATCCGTCAGTCGTGTTATGCCTCAAATCACCACCGAAGAACATGTCTTGATGTCGAAAGCCGTTAGACAAGTGCTGTCTATATGCCGGAAAAATCAAGATTTGGTTTCGATTGGTGCTTACAAGCCGGGAACAGACCCTGCAATCGACAGTGCTTTCACTTTGAAACCGAGGTTGGACGAGTACTTACAACAGAAAATGAAAGAAACGGTTCCCTATGATATGTGCGTCAACATGTTAAAGCATGTGTTAGGCGGTTAGGTCGTGTTGAATAAGGTCAATCATGGATAACGCGTTAGAATTTCTTCTCGATCAAGCGAAAGACCAAGAGAACCAAGCTGTATTGGCGCTGAATCAAGCGAATGTCGAGCTGCAGGGTTACTACGAACAGGTCGAACAGATTGAAAAATATCGACTTGATTACTGCCAGCAACTTGTTGACCGAGGTAAGGCCGGATTAACGGCTAGCCAATATGGTCACTTAAACCGTTTCTTAACGCAATTAGATGAAACGCTCTCTAAGCAGAGAGAAGCGGAACACCACTTTAAAAATCAGGTCGATAACTGCCAAAACTATTGGATGGAGTTACGAAAAAAGCGTAAATCCTACGAATGGTTGATGGAGAAAAAGCAGAAAGAAAAAGCAAAGCTGCAAGATCAAAGAGAGCAAAAGCAAATGGATGAGTTCTCGACTCTGTTATATAGCCGAAAGAAGATTTGAACCTAATTCACGAATGACGCAAGTGTTGCTCTGCAGATGGCAGACTTAAAACTTATAGGCATGTTTCTTGCTCTGTTTTATATCAAATTGCGAGTTATGCTCACCAAAGGCATAAAAAGCACCCGACTTTCTTTTTGTTGTCTGATTCAAGGCAGCAAAGCTAGTAGATAGAGCTTGTATATATGAATGTTAGTCTTTCCTCAAATTCAGCGACCAACAAAACGTCATCGTTGTTGGACTCCGGTTCTGCCTCTTCAAAGGTAGAAGAAACTGGAGACTCTAAAGGTTTCTTTGAGTCTTTCAAAGAAGCACTAGGCTTTGAAGAAAGTGACAGTAAAGTCGCAGCAAAAGACACAGAAAGCACCGCGAAACCTGATGCTAAACAGGCCTCTACCGAAGGTGAAGCGTCAGCCGAAGCGAACAAAGGTGATTCAGCTGAATCAAAGGCTACTGACGAAGTAAGCGAAGCGCAAAGCAAGCAAGCAGCTTCAGAAGTAGAAGGCGAGAAAGCTGCTGAGGAAACATCTGCAGAGGCTGTGTCTGGAACTGAGGCTAAGCTCAAAGCCAATTCGGGCACTGATAGCACTGTCGCTGATAAAACTGTCGCAGATAAGGCGGATGGTAAAGATGCGCAGGTTACGACGAATGATTCTAAAGAACAGGTTGCTCAATCCCAAACTCAGGGTACATCAGCTGTAGATGGCTCTACGCAAGCATCGCAAGCTAATGCAGCGATGAATGAAGGCAATAAATTGCTTGGTCAATTGGATGAGGCAAACAAAACTCTAAATCAAGCGCCAAACGGCAAAGGCTTGCCTCAGCAAGGTCAGGTAGATAACGCCCAAGGTAATATCTCCGGTGCTTCAGTTGCAGTAGCCTCCGTTACGGATGAGGCGAGACAACAAACGAATGCAGCAATCCAAGAGAATAGTCTTGAGGTGGATTCTGAAATCGCTGTTCTTACCGGAGGTAAGGGTGTGTCTCAGCTGACTGATGATGAAATCCGACAGTTGATGGATAAAGGCGTCACTCCAGAACAAATTGAAGCCAGTATGAACCGAGAGCTGAGTCAAAAGAATGCGGCTAGCGCCGCGGTGGCCGAACAGAGCCAAGCGATCTCAGCTGCGGATATTGAACTCGCCAAGCAGGTTGATGCCCATACCAAAGCACTAAAACAATTGAATGGACAAATCGAATCAGAACAGTCTGTTGTCGATAGCTTGCTTAAGAAGCAACAAAGTGGTGCTAAGTTGACGGTTGATGAGCAAGCCGCTTTGGCTAAAGCGACCTCTAACTTAGACCTGTTGAATCAACAGCTCACTAACGTTCAACAACAAGCAACGGCTTTGCTAAATCAAGCTCAGGCTGTGAACAGCGCGTCTGGTGAACCCGCTGCTATTGATTGGGATAATACGGATTCAAGCGAAACTAAAGCTTTAGCTGCGGCGGCATCAACAGCAGCTGTAGCGACGGCTGCACAACAAGTGTCAGCGCAGGCCGCTTCTCAATCAACAAACAATGCTCTTACGGATAAGGCAGCAATGCTGCACGCCAACAATGCACATGCAGCCGCTCAACAAGCTAATGTTGCTTCACCTCAGCAGCAAGCAACGTTGGATCCAGCTTTAACCGCGCAAGGGATCGCGATGAATGCAGCGCCAGTCACTACAAAAGCAGGCTCTACTGATGCGCTTCTTAAAGCGGGCGCAGGTGCCGCGGCATTGTCTGGTTTGGGCAAAGCCGGTGCTAAAGAAGATTCTAAAGATTCGACCTTTGCTCAGCAGATAGCCTCGGCCGCTGGCGCACAAGGTACAGCTACGGTGGGTTCAGCACCTACGCGAGCTGAAATTCAAGCGGCTCAACAGGCACCTTTGCAACTCACTAAAGAGTTAGCGAACGACCAGGTGGCGGAAAAAGTCCAAATGATGATGTCTAAGAATCTCAAGAGCTTGGATATCCGTCTTGACCCACCAGAGTTGGGGCAGATGAAAATTCGCATGACCATGAATAATGACGTGGCGAACGTGCACTTTACTGTCGGTAGTCAACAAGCGAGAGAGGTTATTGAACAAACCTTACCTCGTTTGAGGGAGATGCTCGCCCAGCAAGGGATGCAGCTTGCTGAGTCTTCAGTTCAGCAACAGAATACTGGTCAGGGGCAAGACAGGTACAATAATGGCGAGCAACAATCAGGCTCTAACCGTATAAATGATGGTCAAGGTGATGAAAACCTTGATAGCAACAGCAATCTTGAATTGAATGTCACGTCAAAGCGTGATGGAATTAGTTATTATGCCTAGTATCAGGCTAAAACACTTAGCTAATAGAAAGAACCGTTAGTTTATAGAAGAACAGTTAGTTAATAGAAAGTACCGTTAGTTAATAGAAGAACAGGAAGTTAGAGCTGAATATGGCAGAAGAACAAGAAACACCGAAAGGAAAGAGTAAGCTCCTCATTATCGCTATCGCGGTTGTTGTGCTGTTACTTGGAGGTGGTGGTGCCGCATTTTTCTTAATGGGTTCCGATGATAAGGCTGAGGGTGCTGGGGCGTCAGCTGAGGTTCAACTCATGGGTGCCGATCCAGTGGTCTATGTTAATGTGCCTCAAGCTTTCTTATTTAACGTTACGGGCGATAAGAAAGATCGCTTAGTTCAGATAAAAGTACAGCTGATGGTACGTGGTATGAAGAATGAAGTTCTCGCTCGATACCACTCTCCACTTGTTGAAAGCGCACTACTTGCCACATTCGCTTCGGCGACGGTCGATCAATTACGATCTCCTGCCGGGAGAGTTGAACTGCGGAACAAGGCGACTGAAGATATTAAAGCAAGCTTAACTCAAGCTGTTGGCCAGCCGGTAATTGAAAAAGTGTTATTCACTGACTTTGTAATTCAATAGGTAATATGTGACCGATTTATTAAGCCAAGACGAAATTGATGCGCTATTACATGGCGTTGATGATGTTGAAGACGTTGAAGATGTCTTAGAAACCGAAAGTGACAATACGGTCAATTTTGATTTCTCATCACAAGATCGAATCGTTCGTGGTCGAATGCCGACCCTTGAACTTATTAACGAGCGTTTCGCACGTCATATGCGTATTAGCTTGTTTAATATGTTGCGTAAGACGGCTGAAGTGTCGATCAACGGCGTACAGATGATGAAATTTGGTGAGTACCAGAACACACTCTATGTACCCACAAGTTTAAACATGGTTCGCTTCCGCCCGTTAAAAGGTACTGCGCTAATCACGATGGAAGCTCGGCTAGTTTTCATTCTCGTAGAGAACTTTTTTGGTGGTGATGGTCGTTTTCACGCCAAGATTGAAGGTCGCGAATTTACACCAACAGAAAGACGAATTATTCAGTTACTACTGAAAATTGTTTTTGAAGATTACAAAGAAGCTTGGTCTCCCGTGATGGGCGTTGAGTTTGAATACTTGGACTCTGAAGTAAACCCAAGTATGGCTAACATTGTGAGCCCTACCGAAGTGATTGTTGTGAGTTCATTTCACATTGAAGTCGATGGCGGTGGCGGTGATTTCCATGTGGTTATGCCTTACTCAATGGTTGAGCCGATTCGTGAACTGCTGGATGCTGGTGTCCAATCAGATAAAATGGAAACCGACGTTCGTTGGAGTTCAGCATTGCGTGATGAAATCATGGATGTGCCAGTCAACTTCCGTGTCAATTTGCTCGAGCAAGATATCTCTTTGCGTGATTTGATGGAACTTCGTCCTGGGGATGTTATCCCGATGAATATGCCTGAGCATGCAACCATGTTTGTTGAAGAACTGCCGACCTATCGTGTGAAAATGGGCCGTTCTGGAGAGAAGCTCGCGGTACAGATTTCTGAAAAAATTGAAAGACCTCATGTGGTCAAAACCGATCTCGCTTTTCTTGGCAAAGACTTAATGTCTGAGTTGGAAAATAGCGAAGATGAAGAATAGCAAAGTAGATAAAAGTATAGGAATTGGTAATGGAACCTAGTGAAGATCAAAAGCTAGCAGACGAATGGGCTGCAGCACTTGGTGAAGACCCTTCAGCGCCGTCAATCGATGTTGATGATGTTCTCGCGGCACCACTTGATGAGTTAACCGACTCATCGTCTCCAATTTCAGAAGATGAGCGTCGTAAGCTGGATACCATTATGGATATCCCAGTGACTATCTCAATGGAAGTCGGCCGCTCTCAAATTAGTATCCGTAACTTACTTCAATTGAACCAAGGTTCGGTTGTTGAGCTAGATAGAATTGCTGGTGAGTCACTTGACGTGATGGTTAACGGCACTCTGATTGCTCATGGAGAAGTGGTTGTGGTGAATGACAAATTTGGTATTCGTTTGACAGACGTTATTAGTCAAACAGAACGAATTAAGAAGTTGCGTTAATGGGCTTCTTGTCTCAAAGACTGGCGGGCTCTTCTCTCGGAATGACAGGTTTGTCTCGTAGAGTCTTGGGAGTAGGGCTACTTGCTACTCCTTCTATTGCCTTTGCGGCAACGCCTCCTTCTCTCGATTTAGCGACCACCTTTGGGTCGCTAATTTTCGTTATAGCCTTCATTTTATTTATTGCTTGGCTACTGAAGCGAATGCAAGTGCCTGCGATGTCGAATCAACAAGGTTTGGCTATTATTAGGCAAATTCCGGTAGGCACAAAAGAACGTATCGCTATTGTACAAGCGGGTGATGAACAGTTCTTGGTAGGCATTACCACACAATCGATTCAGCTGATCTCTAAGCTCGATAAACCTCTCACTCAGGAGATGCTGGAAAAAAGTACATTTTCAAGTCAGCTTTCCCAGCTAATAAAAAAAGATGCAAACAAGTAACGGATTTTTGAATCCATTTTACTTTTGCCATGCCGGATTTTTCCGTACGGTGAAAGTGTGGTTGGTTCAGCTCATCATATTCTGCTCTCTCGTATTTAGCGTGTCAGTATTTGCACAGGTTGAAGATGGCACTGTCATTCCTGCGAATACCGCTGGATCTGAGTCGGTCACCATCAGTACGATGCAGCAAGATCAAGCCAAATCGAAGACTATGACCACTGGTAGCTTAACCGGTAATGGTGGCGGCATACCTGCATTTACCATGACCACCAATGCCAATGGCGGTGAAGACTACTCGATTAACCTGCAAATTCTTGCGTTAATGACCATGCTTGGCTTCTTGCCGGCGATGGTTATTTTGATGACATCGTTCACCCGCATTGTGGTTGTGATGTCTATTTTGCGTCAGGCAATGGGTCTCCAACAAACACCTTCAAACCAAGTGATTATTGGCATTGCGATATTTCTGACCTTCTTCATCATGTCGCCAGTAATCAGTCAGGTCAATGAACAAGCTGTTCAGCCTTATTTGAATGAACAGATATCAGCGCGACAGGCGTTTGATGTTGCCCAAGGGCCGATTAAGTCTTTTATGCTTAAACAGACTCGAATCAAAGATCTTGAAACTTTTGTTGAGATATCCGGTGCGCAAGTAACTAACCCAGAAGATGTTTCAATGGCGGTTCTGATTCCTGCGTTTATCACGTCTGAATTGAAAACAGCTTTCCAGATAGGCTTTATGTTGTTCTTGCCGTTCCTAATTATCGACTTGGTGGTGGCATCAGTTTTGATGGCCATGGGTATGATGATGTTGTCACCAATGATTGTATCGTTGCCGTTTAAGTTGATGTTGTTCGTCCTTGTTGATGGTTGGAATTTGATACTCTCCACACTCGCCGGCAGTTTTGCCTTGTAGCTGGGGGAAGCATGAATCCTGAAATATTCGTAGATTTGTTCCAAGATGCCCTTTGGATGGTACTAATTATGGTGTGCGCCATAATTATTCCTAGCCTGCTGATTGGTTTGGTTGTGGCTGTTTTCCAAGCGGCTACTTCGATCAATGAACAAACTTTAAGTTTCCTACCACGTTTGATCGTGACGTTATTAGCGTTGATGATGTTTGCGCATTGGATGACCCAAATGATGATGGAGTTCTTTTTCGAACTCATCGAACGCTTGCCACAAGTTCTTTACTAAACCGATATGGAATACCCAACGAGCCTTGTACTAGAGTGGTTAGCCAATTATTTTTGGCCCTACACTCGCATCTCAGCCATGCTGATGGTGATGACAGTAACCGGTGCACGCTTTGTGTCGCCGCGTATTCGTCTGTATTTAGGTTTAGCGATCACCTTTGCGGTGATGCCTGCGATCCCCGCTGTTCCTAAACAGATTGAACTGCTCTCTTTCCAAGGTTTCTTGACTGTATTTGAACAAATCGTGATTGGCGTTGCCATGGGGTTTGTCACCCAATTCATGATTCAAACTTTCGTAATGCTCGGCCAGATCTTAGGTATGCAATCAAGCTTGGGTTTCGCCTCTATGGTGGATCCGGCTAACGGGCAAAACACGCCAGTACTGGGCCAATTGTTTATGTTGCTAGCGACCATGTTTTTTTTGGAGACTGACGGTCACTTGAAAATGCTGCAGCTGGTGGTGTTCAGCTTTAAGACTTTACCCATTGGCAGTGGAAGTTTGACCTCTGTTGATTATAGAGAGCTTGCTCTGTGGTTGGGTATCATGTTCAAAACAGCATTAGCAATGTCATTGTCTGGTATTATTGCGCTGCTGACGATTAACCTTTCGTTTGGTGTAATGACGCGTGCGGCGCCTCAACTAAATATCTTTTCTTTGGGTTTCTCATTTGCGCTACTCGTGGGCCTATTGCTTTGTTGGTATATCCTTGGCGGCTTGTTTAGTCACTATGAGTTATTTTGGATACAAACCGAACAACAGATATGTCGTCTAATCAGGTTAGAGTGCTAGGAGACTAAAATGGCAGAGTCAGACGGTCAAGAACGCACGGAAGACGCCACGCCCAAACGCTTGCAACAGGCCAAAGAGAAAGGGCAGGTTGCAAGGTCAAAAGAGTTAGCGTCGGCGTCGGTACTTATTGTTGGTGCGATTGCTTTAATGTGGTTTGGTGAATCGATGGCGAAAGCTTTGTTCGAAACAATGCAACGTCTGTTTTCTCTGAGTCGGGAAGAAGTTTTTGATACCACAAAACTCCTCGAAATTGCGGGTGGCGCATTAGTGAACCTGTTGTTCCCGCTGTTCTTAATCCTGATAACCTTATTTGTTGCAGCCGTCATTGGTGCGGCGGGGGTCGGGGGGATTAATTTCTCTATGCAGGCGGCGATGCCTAAGGCGTCTAAGCTAAACCCTCTCAGTGGTATTAAGCGTATGTTTGGCCTGCAGAGTTGGGTTGAACTGTTGAAATCTATCTTGAAAGTGGCACTTGTTTCGGGAATGGCCATCTATCTTATTCAAGCTTCTCAACACGATTTAATGCAACTGAGCATGGAGGTATACCCACAGAATATCTTCCACGCTTTAGATATCTTGCTCAATTTTATTCTGCTGATCAGCTGCTCTTTACTTATCGTGGTGGCGATTGATATCCCGTTCCAGATTTGGCAACACGCCGATCAGCTGAAGATGACCAAACAAGAAATTAAAGATGAACACAAAGATACTGAAGGTAAGCCTGAAGTTAAGGGCCGCATTCGTATGTTGCAAAGAGAAGCTGCCCAGCGCCGTATGATGGCTGACGTACCTCAAGCGGATGTGATTGTGACCAACCCGGAGCATTTCTCGGTGGCTCTACGCTATAAGCAGAATCAAGACAAAGCCCCCGTTGTAGTTGCGAAAGGTGTTGATCATATGGCAATGAAGATCCGTGAAATTGCCCGTGAAAATGACATCTATATTGTTCCTGCGCCACCATTGGCTAGGGCGCTTTATCACACTACCGAACTAGAACAACAAATTCCTGACGGTCTGTTTACAGCAGTTGCTCAAGTGCTTGCATATGTGTTTCAACTGAAACAGTACCGAAAACGAGGCGGAGAGAGGCCAAAACTCCAAGATTCTAATATGCCGATCCCACCTGATTTACGACATTAGATCAATTGCTTGAGCTCTGCTTGATGAACCCTGATAATAGCGGGCTAGCTAATCCTCTTTTTAAAGAGGCGATGGCAATAATTTGACGAAAAGTGTTGGTACAGTGTTTGCTATATCAACCCCGAATATTATAAGCCGATCATTAATAACCTTAGCATTGTAAATCTGAGTATTATAAGCCCAGTCATTATAAATCCTAGCGTTATAAATCCCGAGCATATAAAGCTTAGTATTATAAACCTGTGCATTTGAACCTATGCACTATAAACCATAGCAACATAGCTTAGACCTGAGCCTCAAATAGCTTAGTGAGATGGCTACAACATAGCGAAACTGTCTAGACTTATGAAATTCTCCCTGCCTTTTGCGGACAAGCTACCTAAAATCCCTAATCGTGCGATGCCTGCAATTGGCGCGCCCGTTATGGTACTTGCGACGCTCGCTATGGTGGTGTTGCCAATACCAGCCTTCTTGTTGGACATGTTCTTCACGTTCAACATTGCACTGTCCATGGTTGTATTACTGGTTTCGGTTTATACCCGCAGGCCTTTGGACTTCGCTGCATTCCCGACCGTACTTCTGATTGCGACTCTACTTCGATTAGCTTTGAACGTTGCTTCGACACGTGTGGTATTGCTTCATGGTCACGAAGGTGGTGACGCGGCCGGTAACGTTATCGAAGCCTTTGGTAACGTGGTTATCGGCGGCAACTACGCGGTAGGTCTAGTGGTGTTCTTGATTTTGATGATCATCAACTTCATGGTTGTAACCAAAGGTGCGGGTCGTATTTCGGAAGTAAGTGCGCGTTTCACCCTAGATGCCCTACCGGGTAAACAGATGGCAATCGATGCCGACTTGAATGCGGGTTTGATCGACCAAGATCAGGCTCGTACTCGACGTTTTGAAGTGACCAAAGAGGCTGACTTTTACGGCTCGATGGACGGTGCATCTAAGTTTGTTAAAGGCGATGCAATAGCCGGTATCTTGATATTGTTCATCAACATCATTGGCGGCTTGAGTATCGGTATGGCTCAGTTTGACCTTGGTTTTGGTGAAGCCATCGAAATCTATACGCTACTGACTATCGGTGATGGTCTGGTTGCACAAATACCATCGCTGTTACTTTCTATTGCTGCGGCGATGATGGTAACGCGTCAAAATACTGATGAAGACATGGGCGAACAACTTGTCTTCCAAATGTTCGATAATCCTAAAGCCCTAATGATCACCGCTGCTATCCTCGGTATCATGGGTATTGTTCCTGGTATGCCACATTTCTCCTTCTTGAGCCTTGCTGTGGTTGCTGGGGCTGGGGCTTACTTTATCGATAAAAAGAACAAGGAAAAGGTAGAAGAGAAAAACCTACCTGCAACCGCTAATGCCAATGGTGATAAGCCCGCATCGCAAAAAGAACTGTCTTGGGATGATGTTCAACCGGTAGACATTATTGGTCTCGAAGTGGGGTACCGCTTGATTCCTTTGGTCGATAGAGACCAAGGTGGTGAATTGCTTGAGCGCGTGAAAGGTGTACGGAAAAAGCTGTCTCAAGATTTTGGTTTCTTGATTCCAGCAGTACACATTCGCGATAATCTGGAACTGACACCAAATAGCTATCGAATTACCCTGATGGGGGTAGCGGTTGGTGAGGCTGAGATCAAGCCGGACATGGAGCTCGCGATTAACCCTGGCCAAGTCTATGGGATGATAGATGGAGAGCCGACGATTGACCCTGCCTTTGGCCTTGAAGCAGTCTGGATTCGTGAAGAGCAGCGTGAACACGCACAAGCCTTAGGTTATACGGTTGTAGACTCTTCAACCGTACTTGCCACACACCTTAGCCAGCAATTAACGAATAACGCTTCACAGTTGATTGGCCACGAAGAAGTTCAAAACTTACTTGAGATGCTTAGCCGATCAACACCTAAGCTGGTGGAAGGTTTTGTACCGGATCAATTACAGCTTGGTGTGGTTGTGAAAGTTCTGCAAAACCTACTGAATGAAGCGATTCCAATTCGTGATATTCGAACCATTGTCCAAACTTTGTCGGAGTACTCTTCTAAGAGTCAAGAACCTGACATATTAACTGCAGCTGTTCGTATCTCACTAAAACGACTAATTGTTCAAGAAATCAATGGTATAGAGCCAGAATTGCCAGTTATAACCTTAATTCCCGAGTTGGAACAAATCTTGCATCAAACCATGCAGGCATCCGGCGGAGAATCTGCTGGTATTGAACCTGGTTTAGCCGAACGTTTACAGACCTCACTCAGTAACGCGACACAAGAGCAAGAACTGAAAGGTGAGCCAGCGGTATTATTGACCTCTGGTGTTTTACGTTCGACTCTGGCTAAGTTCGTGAAAAACACGATCCCAAGCTTGAGAGTATTATCTTACCAAGAGATACCAGACGAAAAGCAGATACGCATAGTACAAGCTGTTGGTAATTAAGCCGCCTAATTAGAACGGACTATCGAATTGAAAATTAAACGATTTTTTGCAAAAGATATGCGAACAGCTCTGCTCCAAGTTAAAGAAGAACTTGGCTCAGAAGCGGTGATCATGTCTAACAAAAAGGTCGCAGGTGGTGTGGAAATTGTTGCCGCTATTGATGGCGATTCCAGCCCGTCGACAGCAAGTCCCAGACTCAATAAACCTCAGCAGCCTACGCAAAGCCAGTACACTCAAATGTCTGAGCCCAAATTGCCAACTGGGCGTCGTCAATTAGATGATGACAAGGTTAGCATCCAGCCAAATGCAGAAGGTGGACGCTCAATGACCAAGCGCTTTGCGAATATGCTAAAGCAATACAGTCATGGCGCCGACGATGAGCAACAACATCGCGCTGAAAACGAAGACTCGTTATCAGCATTGCTCAATCGCCAGTCAAGTAACGGTCATCAATCTCAGAGTAGCCAGCATTCTAGCGGCAGCCTTGACTCGGCCTTTGCTCGTGAAACGGGTTTATCTAAATTGATTGCCGAAGATCGCAGAGTAGAGCGTCCAGCACCTCGCTTAGATCCTACTCGTTATGATCGTGGTCGTGAGAATGCTCAATCCAAAGGTTCAGATACTGAAATGGAAACGATGCGCGACGAGATGACTTCAATTCGTCGTTTGTTAGAGCATCAAGTATCTGGGCTCATGTGGCAAGAAGTCGAACGTCGCGAACCTTTGCGAGCGATGCTTATCAAGCGCCTAGAACGTATGGGTGTTTCGGCAGAACTCGCCGATCAAATGGCCTGTTACATTCCAGAAGACACAAAACCAGCACGAGCATGGAAAGCCTTGCTTGCTCTGGTCGCTGATCAAATCTCAGTAACACAAAAAGATATTTTAAAACGCGGCGGTATTGTGGCCTTACTTGGCCCGACTGGCGTAGGTAAAACAACAACCGTTGCTAAGCTCGCAGCCCGCGCAGCAATGGAGTACGGTGCAGACAACGTAGCGCTTGTGACAACGGATACATATCGCATAGGTGCACATGAGCAGTTATCGATTTATGGTCGAATTATGGGTTGTCCTGTAAGAGTTGCTAAAGATTCTAGTGAATTGGCCGATGTAATATATCAGTTACGTAATCGTCGCCTGATTCTAGTCGATACTGCAGGTATGGGGCAGCGAGATGTTCGCCTATCTGAGCAGTTAGACACATTGATGCAAGAGAGTGGTTCCGTTATCAATAGTTACCTTGTGTTACCCGCAACCGCGCAACGCAAAGTACTACAAGAAACCATTGAACACTTTAGAAGAATCCCGCTGTCGGGATGTATCCTGACGAAGCTGGACGAATCGCTTAGTTTGGGTGAGTTCATCAGTGTGGTAATACAAAATGCATTGCCAGTTGCTTATATAGCAAATGGTCAACGAGTTCCTGAAGATATCGTTATTGCTCAGCCAAAGTACATGATTGCTAAGGCCAATGAGTTATTAGAAAAATCGACAGAGAATGAACCTCATTACTGGAATAGCGATTCTGAAGGGCTCTAGGCGGCGGATAAATATGAATGAGAATATGATACACGATCAAGCTAGCGGCCTCCGTCGCTTAACCCAGCCTTCACTCACAAAAGTTATCGCTGTAACGGGTGGCAAGGGAGGCGTAGGTAAATCGAATGTAACGTTAGGTATGGCTATTTGTATGGCTCGCCAAGGCAAGAAAGTCATGGTGCTGGATGCCGATTTAGGATTAGCTAACGTAGACATCATGCTCGGCATTCGTTCTAAACGAAATCTTGGGCATGTGTTGGCTGGCGAGTGTGAACTTAAGGATGCGATTGTCGAAGGGCCGCACGGAATTAAAATTATTCCAGCGACATCAGGCACACAAAGCATGACTGAACTTTCACACGCTCAACACGCCGGGTTGATTCGTGCTTTTGGTTCGCTTGAAGACGAGATGGATATCTTATTGGTTGATACCGCAGCGGGTATATCCGATATGGTCATCAGCTTCTCAAGAGCTGCGCAGGATGTGGTTGTGGTGGTTTGTGATGAACCAACGTCGATTACTGATGCATATGCATTGATTAAGCTGTTGAGTCGAGAGCACCAAGTTCAGCGATTCAAAATTGTTGCAAATATGGTCAGAAGCTACCGCGAAGGCCGAGAATTATTTGCAAAGTTGACTTTGGTCACAGAGCGCTTCTTGAATGTGAGCCTCGAACTCGTAGCATGTATTCCTTTAGATGATAAAGTACGTCAATCAGTTAAGAGACAGAAAATCGTAGTCGATGCGTTTCCTCGCTCTCCAGCTGCATTGGCAATCAGCTCTTTGGCTAATAAGGCATTGACCTGGCCAATACCCAAAACACCAAGCGGACACTTGGAGTTTTTTGTTGAAAGGCTGCTGAACCGTACTGAATTTATAGAGGAACCATTTGGTGAATAAAGCGCTTACTTACGATCAACATGCTAATCACAATAGCCAGCAGGCTTTTTTTGAGAAGTACTCTGTGTTGGTTAAGCGTATCGCTCATCATTTGTTGGGGCGATTACCGCCTAATGTATTAGTTGATGACTTGATTCAAGCCGGCATGATTGGCCTGATTGAAGCGCAACAGAACTATGATGGTACCAAAGGCGCAAGCTTTGAGACGTACGCAGGTATTCGAATTCGTGGAGCAATGTTGGATGACATTCGCCGCGGGGATTGGGTCCCGAGATCGGTTCATAAAAATAATCGAGAAATCAGTAGTGCAATCGCGGAATTAGAGGGCACTCTCAATCGCGATCCCAGTGATGCTGAGGTGGCAAAGCACATGGGGCTGAGTTTAGACCAGTATCACAGTGCTTTAACTGATATTAATTGCTCAAAATTGGTAGGGATAGAAGACTTAGGTGTCTCTGATGATGTAATATCTCCGAATGAAGATTCTCAAGATAATACGCCTTTTCAAGGGGTTGCAGATGAATCATTCCGCCAAGCTTTGATCGACTCGATAAAACAACTTCCGGAAAGAGAAGGCCTCGTGCTTTCGCTTTATTACGACGAAGAACTCAATTTAAAAGAGATTGGGGAAGTATTAGGTGTCAGCGAATCTCGTGTCAGCCAAATACTAAGCCAATCTATGCAGCGTTTACGCACTAAGTTAAGTGCTTGGACACAGAACGACTAACAACACTGATTTTATTCAGTGGAGGCTAATTTGAACAAAAACATGAAAATTCTCATTGTTGATGATTTTTCAACGATGCGCCGAATTGTTAAAAACCTACTTCGTGATTTAGGTTTCAACAACACTCAAGAAGCAGACGATGGCTTGACCGCGTTACCTATGCTGAAAAAAGGCGAATTTGATTTCGTGGTAACTGACTGGAACATGCCGGGTATGCAAGGTATTGATCTTCTAAAACACGTCCGTGCAGACGCTGAACTTAAGCACCTTCCAGTGCTTATGATCACAGCAGAAGCTAAGCGTGAGCAGATCATCGAAGCAGCGCAAGCGGGTGTTAATGGTTACATTGTGAAGCCGTTCACTGCCGCAACTCTAAAAGAGAAACTCGACAAGATTTTTGAGCGTTTATAAGCACTCATAAGAACCTGTTTCAGGCGCTTCATAGAGAGACATTAACTTTTTTGTTTCCCGTTTACCTCTAAAGCTGAAGCGTCACAAACTATGCGGAGTAAGGCCGGACTCAGGATGATTTCATTAGAACAAGCAAAAAAATTAGTAGAGCTGCTTGAAAACGACGAGCAGCAAGGTGCTGATTCTCTTGTTAGAAGCATTTATGAAGATAATTTTAATCTTCAAGATAACCCAATGCTTCAAGAAATAGGCAGTCTGACTCGTGACCTCCATGATTCTTTGACACAATTCAACTTTGACGAGCGTATTAACGTTATCGCAAATGATGAAATCCCTGACGCCAGGGATCGCCTTCAATATGTCATTGATAAAACGGAAGTTGCGGCGAACAAAACGATGGACGCTGTCGATCGCTGTATGCCAATTGCAACTAATTTACACGAGTGTTTACTTCAAGTAAGGCCTCAATGGAATGAACTGATGCATGGCCGCATTGAGCTAGTAACATTCAAAGCTTTATGCCACCGCATTGATGGATTACTTGTCCAAGTAGAAGGTGATAGTACTGAACTACGTGGACAACTGACTGAAATCTTGATGGCTCAGGATTTCCAAGATTTAACTGGGCAGATTATTAGCAAAGTTATTACCTTGGTGAATGAGGTTGAAGGACGTCTGGTAGAGATTCTCACCGTATTCGGTGCGAATCAAATAGAACCAACACCAGAGACAGATAAGAAGTCATCTATTGCTCCAGAGGGTCCGATCATGAACCCAGAAGCTCGTGAGGATGCTGTTGCATCTCAAGATGAAGTCGACGATTTGTTATCCAGTCTTGGATTTTAAAGGTAACGTATGAGCTACGATTTAGACGAAGATATTCTTCAGGACTTTTTAGTCGAAGCAGGAGAGATCCTCGAACTTCTATCAGAACAACTGGTAGAGCTAGAGAATAACCCTGACGACAAAGAACTACTAAACGCTATTTTCCGTGGTTTCCATACAGTAAAAGGTGGTGCTGGTTTCCTAGCATTGACCGAGCTGGTGGATACTTGTCATGGTGCTGAGAATGTGTTCGACATTCTAAGAAATGGCCAACGCAGTGTAACATCAGGACTGATGGATACGATGCTACAGGCTTTAGATACAGTCAACGTACAGTTTAAAGCCGTGCAAGATGAGGAAGCTTTAGTACCAGCAGACCAATCTTTACTGGATGAACTTCATCGCCTCTGTAAGCCAGAGTCTGAAGATGAAGTTGTGGCAGTAGAAGCTCCAGCACCGGTTATCTCTGAGCCTATCGTTGCAGCTCCTGAGCCTGTTATTGCTCCGGAACCTACTGTTGAAAGTTCAAACATCAGTGCATCTTCCGTGGATGATATTTCTGAAGATGAATTTGAGCGTTTACTTGATGAACTTCACGGTAAGGGTGGTTCACCAACGACATCATCTGTAGACACACCAGCGCCAGCACCTGTGGCACCTCAGCCAGTAGCTGCGAGTGGTGACATTACTGACGACGAATTTGAAAAGTTGTTAGATGAGTTGCATGGTGCAGGTCAAAGCCCGACAGCTGCAAGCTCAACGCCACCACCTCCTCCAGTCGCTCCGGTAGCCAAAGCACCAGTAAAGTCTGAAGGCGATGACCTAATGACTGATGCTGAGTTTGAGAGTTTACTTGACCAGTTACACGGTTCAGGTAACGGCCCTTCAATTGAAGAGTTGGATGCTGCGACTAAGCCTGTACAAGCGAAGCCTGAGCCTGTTGCGCCGAAAGTCGCTCCTAAACCACAGCCTGCTCCTGTTGCTGTAAAAGCAGAGCCTAAGCCTAGCGTACCAGCAAAAGCTGAAGTTAAAGCGCCTGCGAAGAAGCAGCAAGCTGAAGCTACAGTTCGTGTTGATACCTCAACACTGGATACCATCATGAACATGGTGGGTGAGCTAGTATTGGTTCGTAACCGCCTTGTTAGCTTAGGTTTAAACAGCAACGACGAAGAAATGTCGAAAGCTGTCTCTAACTTAGATGTTGTTACTGCTGACCTACAAGGTGCAGTAATGAAGACGCGTATGCAGCCGATCAAGAAAGTATTTGGTCGATTCCCACGCGTTGTCCGTGACCTTGCTCGTACCTTGAAGAAAGACATCGTTCTTGAAATGCGTGGCGAAGAAACGGATCTTGATAAAAACTTAGTAGAAGCACTTGCTGATCCCCTGATTCACTTGGTGAGAAACTCTGTCGATCATGGTATCGAAATGCCGGACGACCGTGTTGCTGCGGGAAAATCTAAAACCGGTAAAGTGATTCTGTCTGCCTCTCAAGAAGGCGACCACATTGAACTGGCTATCGTTGATGATGGCGGCGGTATGGACCCTGATAAGCTTCGTGCTATCGCGGTTAAGCGCGGTCTGATGGATGATGATGCAGCGTCTCGCCTAACAAATAAAGAGTGTTTCAATCTAATCTTTGCTCCTGGCTTTTCAAGTAAAGAAAAGATCTCAGATATCTCTGGCCGTGGTGTAGGTATGGACGTTGTGAAAACAGCGATCAACACACTGAATGGTTCAATTGATATCGACTCAGAGATGGGCCAAGGCACCAAGATTACCATTAAGGTTCCTTTGACACTTGCGATCCTACCAACCTTAATGGTCGGTGTTGCGGGTCACCCGTTCGCATTGCCACTGGCTTCTGTAAATGAAATCTTCCACTTAGACCTAAGCCGCACAAACGTGGTTGATGGTCAGCTGACTATTATCGTTCGCGATAAGTCTATTCCACTGTTCTACCTACAAAATTGGCTTACACCTAAAGAAGGTCTTGTTGAAGGACGTCAAGGTCATGGTCATGTTGTTATTGTGCAACTTGGTAGTCAACGTGTTGGTTTTGTTGTCGATGCGCTTATCGGCCAAGAAGAAGTGGTTATTAAGCCACTTGATAAGCTTCTTCAAGGCACGCCAGGAATGGCAGGTGCGACAATTACAAGTGACGGTCACATAGCATTGATTTTAGATGTGCCGGACTTGTTGAAGCAGTACGCAGCTGCATCAAGAATTTAACTTAAGGATAAATATGGCGATTAAAGTATTAGTCGTTGATGATTCGAGCTTCTTCCGTCGTAGAGTAAGCGAGATCATCAACTCGGAGGCTCGCCTAGAAGTCATCGATGTAGCAGTAAACGGTAAAGAAGCGGTTGAGAAAGCGAAAAAGCTAAGACCTGACGTAATTACCATGGACATCGAGATGCCAGTCATGGACGGTATTACTGCCGTTCGTGAAATTATGGCTGCGTCTCCAACGCCTATTTTGATGTTTTCATCGTTAACGCATGATGGTGCAAGAGCAACGTTAGATGCGTTAGACGCGGGTGCTCTAGATTTCTTACCTAAGAAATTTGAAGACATCGCTCGTAACCGTGACGATGCTGTCGCATTGCTTCAACAGCGCGTGATTCAGATTGCTGCAAAGCGCGCGTTTATGCGACGCACTCCTGTTGCGCCAAGAGCTACCGCAACAGCTACGGCGTCAACATCAGCGCCATTGCGCCAATCTATTTCAGCAACAGCCCCTGCTGCTAAACCAGCGGTTGCTTCAACCGCGAAATTCAGAGCTTCTGGTAAAAAGTATCAATTAACTGCAATTGGTACTTCTACTGGTGGGCCAGTTGCACTACAGAAAATTTTGACACGCATCCCTGCCAGCTACCCGCATCCGATTGTGTTAGTGCAGCATATGCCAGCAACGTTCACCGCTGCTTTTGCTAGCCGCTTGAATACCTTGTGTAAGATTGAAGTTCGTGAAGCTCAAGACGGAGACCTGTTGAAACCTGGGGTGGCTTATCTTGCTCCAGGCGGAAAGCAAATGATGATTGATGGTCGCCCGGGTTCGGCGCGTCTGAAGATTATCGATGGTGGTGACCGAATGAACTACAAGCCTTGTGTGGATGTCACTTTTGGTTCTGCAGCTAAGATCTACGGCGATAAAGTGTTGTCTATGATACTGACCGGTATGGGTGCTGATGGTCGAGAAGGTTCTCGCATGTTAAAAACAGCGGGTTCGACCATTTGGGCGCAAGACGAAGATAGTTGTGTTGTATATGGTATGCCTCAAGCTGTAGCAAAAGCTGGCATTTCTACTGAAGACCTACCTCTAGACCGCGTTGCGGAACGGATTTTGGTCGAAGTTGGGTTAGCTTAGGTAAATCGACATGATTGTTTGGAGTGTTGCAAACCAAAAAGGTGGCGTTGGGAAAACGACGACGACAGTGACCCTAGCTGGCTTACTTGCCTTAAAGGGTCATCGTGTGTTGTTGGTTGATACTGACCCACATGCATCACTAACCACCTATCTGGGTTACGACTCAGATACGGTGGAATCGAGCCTGTTTGATCTGTTCCAGCTGCGTGAGTTTTCTACGCAAGCTGTGAGAGCGTTGACTATACAGACCGAAATTGAAGGTATCGATATTATTCCCGCACACATGTCAT
Organism: Vibrio sp. 1F263; assembly: GCF_041439035.1. Lineage (NCBI taxonomy): Bacteria > Pseudomonadati > Pseudomonadota > Gammaproteobacteria > Vibrionales > Vibrionaceae > Vibrio > Vibrio sp. 1F263. Next base: position 34,006 of record NZ_JBGONI010000019.1, read on the forward strand.
TGGCGACATTAGACCGTGTAATGGGAAATCGAAGTGGTATGGGCTTGATCTTAAAGCGTGCTTTAGCCGCTTTGAAAGATGACTATGACTACGTGCTTATCGATTGTCCGCCTATTCTTGGTGTGATGATGGTGAATGCGTTGGCTGCCAGTGATCGTATCTTGATTCCGGTACAGACTGAATTTTTGGCGATGAAGGGTTTAGAGCGTATGATTCGCACTCTAACCATTATGCAGAAGTCTCGCAAAACACCGTTTAAGGTGACGATTGTCCCGACGATGTACGACAAGCGAACGAAAGCATCATTGCAAACATTGACTCAGCTTAAAGATGACTATCCAAACCAAGTTTGGACCTCTGCTGTGCCGATTGATACCAAGTTTCGCGATGCCAGTCTAAAACGTTTGCCAGCATCTCATTTCGCATCGGGTAGCCGTGGTGTATTTGCTTATAAACAGCTGCTTATTTATCTCGAGAGGTTAGCGATAAATGAGCGCGAATAACGAATCGACATTGACGCAACCAAGTTTATCGAGTGAACAAGCAATCGATGATTACTTTACCGCGCTGTTAGGCGATGAAAACTTTGAATCTGATGCTTTTCTTGTTGACGAGTCTAGCGACGAATCACAAACTAAAGAGCCAGAGCCAGAGCCAGAGCCAGAGCCAGAGCCAGAGCCAGAGCCAGAGCCAG